>CACYYG010000007.1 GCA_902778535.1 uncultured Prevotellaceae bacterium | reverse complement strand
AGATGGACGACAACGTTGATCCTGCCTCTACCATGCAAGTGGTGAACGCCCTTGAAAAGGCTGGCAAGGACTTCGATCTCGTCGTCATCCCCGGCGCACACCACACCATGGGCGAGGCCTTCGGCGACCACAAGCGCATGGATTTCTTCGTGCGTCACCTGTTAGGCGTTGAGCCACCCAAGTGGAACTTGCTGAAGTAAGGGCTTTCATCGTTTCTACCTTTCCGATGCTAAACGGCTGGACAGAAGAATAACCCTTCTGGTGGCCATTCGCGGTCACGGTTACAGTTGTGACCATGTGACCGCTAGAATAGTAAAAACAAGAGAAATATCTTCAAACATGATTGATTATCAAAGACTTGCAGTTATTCAACAATGATTTGATGGGTAAACGGTCACATGGTCACAACTGTGACCGTGACCATTTTTCAGGACATATCATTCACGTTGCTGAAGCATATCATTCACGTTGCTGAGTCATATTGTTCACGATTCTAAACGCACTATTTATTTTCACGAATGGCCTGTTTATTTTCATGAACAGCACGTTTATTTTCATGAACGGCGTGTTTTTCATAAACGACGCGCGAAAAAGCAAAAAGGTTACGGTTATAGCTGTAACCGTAACCATTTGCAGCTCGGATAATTGGAGAAAAACAAAAAAAGCATATCGCTGACCACTGCCAGCGATATGCTCTTACCATTTCTAATCTATAACCCTTTACTTTATTACTTTCTTGCCATTCAGGATGTAGAGACCACGCTTGAGGGTTTTCACTTCGCGGCCCTGCAGGTCGTAGTAACGCTGGGCGCTGGATGTTGAACGCTGAACATCAGTAATGCCGTTGAAAATAGCCTCTGAGACGAACTTCACATAGTAGACATACTGCTTGTTGTTCACCTCGAAGCAGAACTGTCCGTCGGCGCTGTAGTCGGCAGCCACCTCGTCGTTGGAGCCGATCTTGATGACCACCTTGTCGCCGTCCTTCTCAATGGTGAAGTAGATGCTGCCGTAGCCGTCGTAGTTGCCGTCAACGGCGAAGGCCAGTCCGTTGTCAGTGTTCTGCGGGTCACCATAGACGCCGTTCTTCATGCCGCGCAGATAGTAGTTGTTGCTGTCGAGCAGGTCGTCGACGGTGACTTCCAGTGCTGTGGCAGCCTTAGCCAGATCAATCTCGATGTCCTTGCCATCAACGGTGACGGGCAGGGCGATGTTCTCCTGACCCACCACTTCCTTCTGCTCCAGGCTTTCTACGAAGGCGATATTGATGTTGACGGTCATCATCTTATTGTTCTCTTCGTTGACCAGGAAGAGCTGAGTAGCAAACTCATCGCCCACTGCGGGGAGGTTGGGCTTCTGGCATCCGCGGAACAGTCCGTCGGCGTAGACAATGCCCATGATTGAGTTGGCATCGCCCCATGTAGAGACGCGTCCCTCCTTGTTGAGCCAGAATCCGGGATTCGGATCGCAGCTCCAAGCCTTCGAATAGTCGCCCTTGATGACAGCCACGGAGTCAATGTTCAGTCCGTAGAGTACGGGGCTGGCGGTGCCGATGAGGCTCTCGATATCCTCCACGTTGACAGTGCCCAATTCGAACATGGTATAGCTGTTGTCGAGCAGCTGCTGCACGGTGAAGGTGCGTGTGGCTACGCTCTCGAAGTTGTACTCCTGCTTCTCGGGCTCCACAATCTGCAGTGTGACGTTAAGCTGGTAATAGTTCGTGGCATTGGTGAAATAGAGCGATGCCTTCAGCTCATCGCCAACCTGGCGTGTGTTAGGCTTGTGGCCCACGTTGAGCACGGAGTAGTCGTTAGCCGTGGCAGGTTCGATGTAGAAGGCACCGTTGGCGTAGGCCACTACGCGTCCGTCCTCTGTGAGCCACCATCCGCCGTTGTTAGCGGTGCTGTTGCCGAAGTTATCCTTGTCGTCGAGGGCGACGAGTCCGAGTGCCGATACTTCACATCCCAGTATGCCTGCTATCTTCTCCACATCCACCTTCAGCTGCACTGCAGCCCAGTCGCTGAGTGGCTCCTGCTTCACCACGGCGTCTTCCTCGCCAAGCTTGGTGTATGCCGACATGCCGCTGCCAGCCTCCTGCTCGCCCAGCTTCAGGGTGTACTTGATGCGGTAGGCCTTCTCACCATAGATAATGTACACGCATGCGAAGTAGGTCTCGTTCTCCTTGCATGCGCCGGGGAACTGGCCGAGGTAGCAGCTCAGCGTGTCGTTCTCGGCATTGTATGTGTAGTTCTCCATAAAGAAGCGGTCGGCATCGCCATATCCGGCAGCAGCCACCTCGCCGTCATATTCGCCGGCAGCGTTCATCACCGGGCGATACCAGAAGCCATGGCCTCCTGCGGTGGGTTCGTTGGTCAGCGAGTCCTTCTTCAATCCGCCGCCATTCTCCACATCACCGCTGTTGTACCAAGTGGTGTAGATCACCTTACCCACATTCTCGGCCATGCCGGCCTTGTCGTCGATGCCAAGCAGCTGCAGGGCCTCAGCAATATTCACGTTGACAGCATCGCTGGAGTAGTCGCCACGCGGGAACTGCTCCACCACCTTCTCCTGCTCGCCGACAACGGTCAGCTGCTTTTCCAAAAGCATGGGTTCGGGCACGTTGAAGTCGGGTTTGGCAATGACATTGAGTGTAAGGGCGAAGGTAGCCTCCTTGCCGTTGAACTTCAGCTTCAGCATGGCCTTGGCCACGTCACCAGCCTGCATCTTCTCAGGCATCTGTCCGCAATAGAAGGCGAAGATGTCGTTGGCAGCATCTTCAATGTTGGGGCTGGCATAGAAACGGGCGTCATCGCCCCAGCCCACGGGCACGCCGTCGGCGTTCATCCAGAATCCGTGCGCGTCGGCCTCGGTGGCAGCAGCCCAGGGCTGGTCGGCTCCGTCGACGACAGCATAGAAGAGGATGGGATCGGGGGCCTCTGCGCCGATGTAGGCCGTGATGGCCTCTGTCAGCGTGGCGGCATCGGTGCCAAGGGTGGCAGCCACGTCAGAAAGTTTGAACTCGTAGGCAGCAGCCGAATAGTCCGTCGTGGGATACTGCGTTGCCTCGGCACTGAACTGTGCCTTTGCCTGCACGCCTGCGAAGAGGCATACCACTGCGATAAGCAGATTTCTGATTCGTGTAGTAATCATACCATAAAGTGAATTTAATAGTTAGTAAAATGATGTTGTTTTTTTGTTTTTCATTCTTGCACTGCAAAGATAGTCATTCCGTCGGAAACGCGCAAGAAAAAACAACGAAAATACAGGCATTTAGACGATATTTTCATCTATTTGGACTATCCTTTCAGCCGCTCGGAAGAAATAAAAAAAATACTGAAAATTTCTTCAAAAAAGTTTGGAGGGAACTAAAAAAAGACCTAACTTTGTTGCACAATCCTCAAATGACACGTCTCATCGCCAGGAAAACTGACCTATCTGAACACTAACTATATCGTTTGCATAATGAATAGGATTTTTACCTCAGTATTGGCTTCGGTGCTACTGATGAGTGCCGCGCTGATGCAGCAGGCACAGGCTCAGGAAGTGAAGAATCTTTCACTGTCAGCCACTGGCGTGTCAGCTTCTTTTGAGAGTGCCGACTACCCCGTGAGCCTCATCAGGGACAACCGCTATGGCGGCAACGCCAGATACTGGGTGAGCACTACCGACGAGGCGCACTACGGCGAGGAGGCATACGTAGAGCTGCAATGGTTGCAGCAGAATGTAATAAAAGAGATACGCGCGTATTGGGCTGCCGATAGCGATGCCCTGCTGCTGCCCACCGAGGCATACATGGCATGGTGGGACGGCAGCGAGTGGCAGCGCGGAGCGACGCTGAACGATGCTGACGACAAAAAGCTGTCGGTGACAGAGGTGGAGCTATCCTCCTCGCGTGTGCGCGTATATATGAAAGGTGACAAGGCCTGTGGCCTGCGCGAGCTACAGCTTATGGGCTATGCCGACCCGTCGGTGAGCTACAAGTGGCCGGCCTACGACCCCACGCTGTGCTACGACTTCCGCTGGGAGTATCCCACGCTGTCGGCTCCCACAAAGGGGCGCCTGCCTGAGTCCATGAACGTGGCCCGCGAGAAGCACGGCGAGTGGTGGAGTGTGGCCGTAGGGCCCAACGCCAACAAAGCCATCACCGACACCGCCATGGTGCTTTTAGTGAAGAAGATGGACGAGGACTTTGCCTTCTTCCGCGATGTCTTCGGATGGCCTCCCGACAAACGTGCCCGCAACGGCTATTATAGCCAGGTCTATGGCTACGGCAGCGGCGTGGGTACCGACAATGAGCCAAACACTGCCTTGGGCGGATGGCAGAGTGCCACATGGTATCGCGGTGAGTCGTGGCCTATGGTCCTGTTGAGCTATTATCCCATTGCATCCTTCGACCCCAACTGCACCTACAGCGACGCCGTGGGGCAGCAGAACGCCTGCGTGCACGAGGGCATCCATGCCACCTTTGCCGATCTAGATGGCTGCAAGCAGAGCGCCTGGTTCCATGAGGGCGGCAATACATGGCTGCAGGGCGAGGCAGAGCTGGTGAAAAGTGGTAAAGCCCCGGAAAGTATGGGTTTCCTCAGCGCTGGCAATATGATTGCACCATTCATGCCCATTGAATGTTACTCTGGATGGCTGCTGGATGACTCTTTCGGCGGCCCGTCGGCTGAAGGCGTGAATATGTATGGTTCGTCGGGCCAGGTCTGCACATGGCGCAACCTGTTGGGCGGCGTGCAGTACGGCGAGCTCTTCCCCCACTTCCTTAGCGAGATCATGGGACGCGGTGCCATTCCCTGGATATGGCGCTATTGCAAGAACCGTGTGCTAGAAGGCATGGCCGACTCGTTAGGTGGCGACCAAATGCGGCATCTCATTCTGGAGTATCGGGCACGCCAGGCCATGATCGACGTGGGACAGTGGTCGAATGCCTGCCGCAAGCTGCTCGACGACAACTGGCTTGTCACCATCCAGCAGGAGTGGAGTCCCTACTGGAAGAAGGTAGACCCCTGGAAGGCCACACCCTACGCCAATATGTACCAGTGCAATGAGGTGGATAGTGCCCACTGGTGGAAGCCCGAATGGCGCACCACGCCCGGATGGAGCGGTGCCAATCAGATTCCCCTGCATGTCAGCGGCAAGGTGGACGACATCGTCAGTGTGTACTTCAAGCCGTTGGGCGAGAACATGGTGTGTATGCTGTGCTATCGTACGAAGCAGGGAAAGATATTCTACTCGCAGCCTGTCGAGGGCGAAGGTGAGGTGCTGATGCAGCTTCAGGGCGTGCCTGCCAACAACGTGGTCATTGCCGTGGTATGCAACACCGACTATGTCTATAAGGGAGAAGAGACGCGCAAGCAGCATTTCGACTACCGTCTGAGGATGGGACAGAATGTCTATCAGCCTGCCAAGGCCCAGCTGAAATGGTATAACTACCGGTCGGTGATACGCGACCAGGACTTCCTCTCTGGCATTGAGAACGCAGAGACACCTGCGGCAGACGAGGTGCGTTTCAGCCTGCGTCCGGCACATACGGTGATGAGCCGCGGCGGACAAGTGTGGCTGAACATCACAGCGGCATCGCAGCTGCAGATTCCCGTCCGGCTGATAGACAGTGCTGGCCGTGTGGTCTGCCAGCAGAGCCTGATGCGCAACGGCTACTATGACATACCGGCTGACATTACACCCGGCCTCTACATCTTGCAGGCACTCTGCAATGGTCAGAAAGCAAGTGTCAAGGTCGTTGTGAAGTAAGAAGTATGAAGTGATAAGTGAATAATTTGCTACCGCTATGAAAATAACAATGAATGATAAGACGGGAAATGTGATGAAGAGGACAGTGAGGCTGTTAGGAACAGCTTTCTTTATCCTTCATTCTTCATTCTTCATTTCCTGCGGCGAGAAGGACGAGCTGATGGAAGAGCCGTCGTGGCTCGGCAATTCCATCTATGACAGACTGAGCGAGGAGGGCAACTACCGTTACACGCTGCGCCTCATCGATGACCTGGAACAGAGAGACGTACTCAGCCAGACGGGCTCTAAGACGCTCTTCGTGGCCAACGACGATGTCTACGACCAGTTCTTCAGCCAGAAAACATGGGGGGCCGGCAGCTACGACCGGCTGACGATGGCCCAGAAGAAACTGCTCTTCAACAGTGCGATGGTGAACAACGCCTACCTGATTGAGCTGCTCAGCAGCGTCAGCGGCCCGAAGCCCCTGAAGGGACAGTGCATGCGCCGCCCCACAGCCGCCTCGGTGTTCGACTCGGTGACGTATGTCACGCCGGACAGGATGCCAGACACCAAATACTGGCAAGCCTTCCGCGAAGCCGGCAAACCCATCGTGCTGCTGCGCGACAACACCGCGAAGCCGATGATCCACTTCCTGCCCGTCTTCATGCGCAACAACAAGATTACCGACGAAGACTTGAGCATCCTGACCAACGGCGTGTCTACATCCACGGGCGACTCGTGGGTGAACGGCAAGAAGCTGACCGAGATAGACATCACCTGCAAGAACGGCTATATCCACAAGGTGGACGGCCTGCCCACAGCTGCCGACAACATGGCCGAGATAGTGCACAACCACAGCAACATGTCGCTCTTCGCCTCGCTGCTCGACCGTTTCTCGGCTCCCTACTACGACGAGGAGGCCACAAAGGAGTTCAACCGCTTGTACAATAATAATGACAAGGTGTTCACCCTGAAATACTTCTCGCAGAACAGCAACACGAAGGACTATCCCGAGTCGGAAGGCGGCACATTGGACGCCGACCCTGATGGGCAGCCCGTGGAGGCCACGTTGGCTTTCGACCCGGGCTGGAACCAGTATATGTACAGCAACACGGCGGGCCGCGACCTGCACTACGACGCCGGTGCGCTGCTCGTTCCGTCGAATGAGGCCCTGAACCACTGGTGGACGCACGATGGCGAGAGCCTGAAGGACATGTACGGTGCCTGGGAGAACGTGCCGATGAAGGTGCTAGTGAAGCTGCTCGACATCAACCTTGTCCGCTCGTTTACCGAGACCGTGCCCTCGAAGTTCAAGAACATCGTTGACAACACGAACAAAGTGCCCATCGGCCTGAAAAAAGAGCATGTGGACAGCTGCTTCATGGGCTGCAACGGCGTGGTCTATCTGCTCAACCGCGTTTTCACCCCGGCAGCCTACAGCAGCGTCTCGTTCCCCGCACTGGTGAACGAGAACACGATGAACGTCATCTACTGGGCCATCGAGAAGCTGGAGTTCGAGCCTTACCTCAACTCCATGGACTCCTACTATAGCTTCATCATCCCCACGAACACCGCCATGCTGACCTACGTGGACCCCTGTACCTACGGCGGCACGACGTCGGTGCTCTATGAGTTCTACTGGGACGACGTGCGCAAGACTGTCGGTGCCCACCGATACAACTATGACCTGGTGAACGGCGTGAAGATGGAGGGCGAACTGAACGATGCCAACGACAACCAGGTGCAGAACCGCCTGCGTGACCTCTTGGACAACCTCATCATCATCGACACCTTGGAGAGCGGCCATCGCTACTACCGCACGAAGGGCGGCAGCACCATCCGCGTGGAGAACGCCGGACTGGAGAATACGATGACGATAGCCGGAGGACTCCAGATAGAGCAGGGCAAGCCCATCGCCGTGAAGCGCATCTACGACCAGACGCAGACGGGCAACGGTAAGAGCTACGTTGTGGACGACCAGCTGCCTTTAGGCAGCCGACGCTCGCTCTACAGCCTGCTCAGCGGCCGTGAGAACTGCGCACGCTTCTTCGAGCTGCTGACCCAGGGCGGCGCCACCAACACGCTGATGAAGAACCGCATGGGCGGCTATACCTGTGCCGACTACAACTGCTCGCTCTTCGATGCCTACGACTACACCGTCTATGTGCCCGCAGATGCCGACATCGACCGCCTGCACGAGCAGGGCTACCTGCCCTACTGGAGCGACTATGTGGCACTGGCCGACACGCTGGGCGAGTGGCGTACCATTGCCAAGGACGCGAAGCTACTGAAGGAAGCCCGCAAAATCGTGGCCAACCGCATCATGGACTTCGTGAAGTATCACATCCAGGACAACTCCGTCTATATCAGCGGCACGTCTGTCCATCAAGTGAAATACGAGACCTCGACGCTCAACCCGAAGAACAAGCGTTTCTACAGCGTGCAGGTCACTGCCGACGACCACTCGCTCAGTATCAGTGACCTGACGGACAACACCCGTCACGTCATAGCCACCGACGGCTGCTACAACCTGATGGGCCGTGAATACTGGATTCAGAACGCCAACAATGCCAACCACAACGAGATGCTCTACAACGCCAGCGACGTGGTGGTGCACCAGATTGACGGTCCGCTGTTCTACGACGAAAAGCAGCTGACGAGCTGGAAAGAGGAGGTGATGAAATTGAAAATTGAAGATTGAAAATTGAATATTTAGTGAACTATGGAAATGAACACTATTAAACAGATGATCTCCTTTAGAAGAATCCTGATTTTTGCTTTCTTGCTTCAATCTTCAATCTTCACTCTTCAATCATCCGTCTGCCAGGCGCAGATCACTAACGTGCATGGCACCGTGAGCGACGACATGGGCGGACTGCCCGGCGCCTCGGTGTGCGAGATTGATGGCACGGGGCGTATCATCGAGGCTACCGTCACCGATATCAACGGCAACTTCTCCATGCGCATACGCAACCAGAGCGACAAGCTGCGCTTCAGTTTCGTGGGCTGCAAGACTCAGACGCTGCCCATCAACCGCGAGACCTACCACGTCAAGCTGGTGTCGCAGACCACCATCGAAACCGTCACCGTCACCTCGAAGAAGCGCCTCAACGGCGGCGGACTGGCCATCCCGGAGCGGGAGATCAGCTACGCCACGCAGACCATTGACATGAAGGAGTTTGAGGGCTTGGGCCTGACCACCGTCGACGAAGCCCTGCAGGGCCGCATCGCCGGCCTCGACATCGTGGCCAACAGCGGCAACCTCGGCGCAGGCACGACTATGCGCCTCCGCGGTGCCTCGTCCATCTCGACGCTCACCAACAGCAACCCGCTCATCGTGGTGAACGGCAATACGTGGAACGTGGACATGAACAACTTCGACGTCACCAATGCCAACGACGAGCAGTTTGCACAGCTGCTGAACGTCAACCCCGAGGACATCGCCAGCATCACCGTGCTGAAGGATGCCGCCGCCACCGCCATCTACGGCTCGCAGGGCGCCAACGGCGTCATCGAGATCACCACGAAACGCGGCTCGCGCGGAGCACCGAAGCTCACCTACTCGCTGCGTCTCACAGGCACCTACCAGCCCAAGGGCTACAAGATGCTGAGCGGCGACGACTACACCATGCTGCTGAAGGAGAGCTACTTCAATCCCGAGCAGAACGACAACGCCTCGAACATCCGCGAGCTGAACTACGACCCCACCTTCTCCGAGTATGAGCAATACAACAACAACACCGACTGGGTGGATGCCGTCACGCAGTGGGGACTGCGACAGAACCACTACCTCTCAGTGACCGGCGGCGGCGAGAAAGCCACCTTCCGCATCTCAGGAGGCTACGACCACGAGACAGGCTCCGTCATCGAGCAGCGACAGGACCGCTTCTCCACACGCGTCGCCCTCGACTACTACGTCAGCGATCGCGTAAAAATCTCCACCAACTTCGCACTTACCTATACCGACACCAAGCGCAACTACGATGACCTGCTAGCCATCGCCTACAGGAAGATGCCCAACATGGGTATCTATGAAGAGGTGAGAGGTGAGGACGGAGTGGTGAGAGCCACCGACCGGTATTACACCATGCTGCAGTCGGCTCCCAGCGTCTTCGACGGCGACCAGAAGAGCTATGTCAATCCCGTGGCATCGGCCAAACTGGCGAAATTCGGAGACCGCACCTACGACATCACGCCCGAACTGGAGCTGAACTACCGTCTGTGGGGCATGGATGAGGAGCACCACCAGCTGAACTGGCAGGGCCGCGTATATATGAACATCTTCAACGAGTATGTCAACAAGTTCTATCCCAAGGAGCTGGTCACCGTGTCGTGGAACAACGGCGTGAACAATGCCTACGCCGCCAGCACCAAGAGCGTAGCCTTCAACACAAAGCAGACGTTGACCTTCATCCCCCACTTCGAGAACAAAGACCACTCGCTGATGGCTATGGGACGCTTCGAGCTGACCACCGGCAGCAGCAACGGCCAGGGCACCGATGCCACGAAGCTGCCCTCCGGCGGCATCACCAACCCCGTGGGCGGCGGCCGCGTGACGGGCATGAACTCGAACTTCAGCGAGTGGCGCTCGATGTACTACACTTTCTCCTCGCACTATGCCTACAAGGGACGCTACATGGCCGACTTCTCGCTGCGTGCCGACGGCACCACGAAGTTCGGGCCCGACCGCCAGTGGGGCTATTTCCCCGCCGTCTCGCTGCGATGGAACATTGTCGACGAGCCGTGGATGGAGTCCACGCACCGCTGGCTCTCCATGCTCTCCGTGCGTCCCAGCTGGGGACGCGTGGGCAACCAGCCCAACCGCGACTACCTGTATGAGAGCATTTACAGCAGCGACATGCGCTACATCAACATGGGCGCCATGAAGCCCGAAAACATCCGGCTGACAGACCTGCGATGGGAGACCACCACGACATGGGACGTGGGTTTCGACCTTGGACTCTTCAACGACCGCATCAAGCTGCAGGCAGAGTGGTATCACTCCACACGCCGCGACATGCTCATGCCTGAAGTCGACATTCCCTCATCCACCGGCTTCTACAAACTCACCTACCGCAACGTTGGCTCCATGCGCAACATCGGCTGGGAGCTGAACCTGAATACGGATGAGCTGGTGAAGGCAGGTAAGTTCACCGCCGACGTCAACTTTACCTTCGGCAACAACAAAAACGAGATACTGACGATGGACGAGACGGTGCTGAACTCGCTGAACTCAGAGTTCAACTACGACAACCGCGAGGTGCTGCAGCGCGTGCAGCTGCACAATCCCTTCGGCGCCATCTACGGCTTCCGCTTCAAGGGAGTGTACGAATACCAGTACGAGACTTTCGCCGCCATGACTCCCGACGAGCGCCAGCAGTTCGTGGCCGACGGCCACACCGCACCCTACGTGCTGAGCGAGACGGGCGAGATCGTGGTGGACGACGAGAACAAGCCCGTGCGCATGATGTACAACTACTCGCACGATGCCACCGGCAAGAACTACGAGTTCCAGGGCGGCGACGCCATCTATGATGACATCAACCACGACGGACAGATCAACGCCCTCGACATCGTCTACCTCGGCTCCTCGCTGCCCAAGCTCACCGGCGGCTTCGGCCTCACGCTAAACTATGGCCGCTGGAAGCTGAACACGCAGTTCAACTATCGTGTGGGCAACAAGATCCTGAACCTGGCACGCTTGGACACCGAGGCCATGTCGTCCAACAACAACCAGAGCAAGGCCGTGAACTGGCGCTGGCGCAAGGAGGGCAACCAGACCAGCATCCCCCGTGCCATGTATGGTGCCGCAACCAACTACAACACGCTGGTGAGCGACCGCTTCGTGGAGAGCGGCTCCTTCCTCCGCCTGAACTATATGCAGCTGACCTACAGCTTCGACCCGAAGGTGGTGAAGCGAATGCTGGGTATCCAGCGGCTGAACATGTATGCCAGCGCCAACAACCTCTTTGTCCTTACCAAGTATAAGGGCGTTGACCCAGAGGTGGGCTATGGCGGCTACGGTGCCTCCGTCGACAGTGGCCAGACGCCGCGTGCCAAGTCCTACACCCTCGGCATCACCGTCGATTTTTAGTTTATAGTTTATAGTGAATAGTTTATAGTTATGATTACCAAGATAAACAATAAAGAGAAACGCTCGCTATATGCTAAGCTGATAAGTTTATCATTTATCATTTATACTTTATCATTTAGCGTAGCGTGTAGCGACTTCCTCCAGATAGAGCCGCAGGAAATCATCGTCCTCGACAAATACTGGAACGAGGAGGCAGATGTGGAAAGCGTGGTGGCCGGATGCTATTCGTCCATGCAGTCGCAGAGCGTCGTCGGCCGCATGATGGTGTGGGGCGAGTTCCGTTCCGACAACATTGTCGGCGGCAAAAACTTTGAGAACAACGTGCAGATAGCTAACATCTTCAAGGAGAACATCAACGCCAGCAACACCTACGCAAAATGGGGCGATTTCTACAATGTCATCAACCGATGCAACACCGTGCTGAAATATGCCCCGCAGGTGGCAGAGCGCGACCCGGCTTACACGCCGAGCAAGCTGAACGCCACTATTGCCGAGGTGTCCGCTTTGCGCGACCTGATGTATTTCTACCTTATCCGCACGTTCCGCGACGTGCCCTTCGTCACCGAGCCCTATCTCAACGACAGCCAGGAGATGCAGGTGCCCGCAGCGCCCTTCGACAGCGTGCTGACGGTGCTGATAGAAGACCTGGAGGCCAAGCAGCAGCTGGCCGTCAGGCGCTATCCCGTCAGCCAGACCTACTATCAGCACGGGCGCATCACCCAGGATGCCATCCATGCCCTGCTGGCCGACATGTATCTGTGGAAGCAGGACTACCAGAACGCCGTAAAGTATGCCGACATGGTCATCGACGCCAAGCTTGACGAGTACAAGGAGACGCAGCAGCGCTTAAACGCTCAACTGTCAACTCTTAACTCTCAACTCATCGACGGTTTCCCGCTCATCAGCGACAGCTATGCTACGACCAATTATTATGGCAATGCCTTTGAGGAGATCTTCGGACAGGGAAACAGCCGTGAGAGTATCTTCGAGCTGATATTCATGAACGACGACGACATGCTGGCTAACCAAGCTGTCAGTGATTTCTACGGTAACGCAACGACCTTCCCCGGACTGGTACGCCCGGCAGACTTCATCGGAACCGACGTGAGCGACGAGACGTTCAGCATCTTCCTCTCAAAGTACGACAGTCGCTTCTACGAGAACCTACAGCCCGTGCAGGGACAGAGCAATACCTACGGCATTAACAAATATGCCTTCCCGCAAAGCATGGTCAACATGGGCAAGGCTGAGCCAGAAGCCAATTACGGCACGGCCTACGCCGACGGCAAATGCCACTCCAACTGGGTCATCTACCGGCTCAGCGACGTGATGCTGATCAAGGCGGAGGCTCTGGTCGAGATGGCCTCGGATGAAGACATCACCTCGCTCCAGGAGGCTTTCGCCATTGTCAATGCCATCAACAAGCGGAGCAACTGCGACAAGGAGAAGAAGGACCTCGACTGGAACGCCTACTCATCGAAGTCGCTCATGCGTGCCCTCGTCTTGGAGGAGCGTCAGCGCGAGCTGATGTTCGAGGGCAAACGCTGGTACGACCTGGTGCGCCGTGCACGTCGTGACAGCACTACCGACTATCTCGTAGGCGTCGTAGCACGCAAGGGCAGCAGCGGCAGCGCCATATCGAGCAAGCTGTCGCGAATGGACGCTATCTACTGGCCCTATCATATCGACGAGCTCAAGGTGAACCGCTACCTCAAGCAGAATCCGGCCTTTGGCAGCGGTGAGGACAGCAGCATAGAACGGACGAAATAGATTGAAAATTGATAATTGAAGATTGATTATTATGAAACATATCGAACACTTCCTTGCCTCCTTTTTCCTTTGCTGCAACATTGTTGCAGCCCTCACCTCTTGCAGCGACGAGCCCGACACGTCGAACTTCTACACCTTCAAGGGGCAGATGATGAGCGACTACCTGAAGACGCACGAGAACTACAGCCAGTTTGCTGCCTTGGTGGAGCGCACGGGAATGAACAAACTGCTCTCCACCTACGGCGAGTACACCTGCTTCGCTCCCACCAATGAGGCGATGGACAACTACCTAAAGAAGAAAGGACTGACGAGCTTCGACGAACTGACCTTCGAGGACATCGACACACTAGTGCGCACGCATTTGGTGAAAGACATGTACACCACGGCCGACATGAACGATGGCGTGCTGTCGACGTCGAACATGAATCGCCGCTACATTGAAGTGAGCCATGGCCTGGACGACCACGGCAATGCCGTCGTCTTCCTCAACGGCACGTCGCACATCATCTTCGAGCTGCAGGACGACTCTGTGGAGAACGGTTTCGTGCAACCCGTCACCGAGGTATTGGAAAGCAGCAACCGCATGATCCTCGACATGATGGAGCTGAATCCCCGCATCAGCCTCTTTGCCAAGGCGGTGCGCAGTGCTGGCTTTGCCAACGAACTCTATGCCTATCGTGATGAGGAATGGGAGAAAATACGCCAGAACTACCAGCGTGTACGCTATGTGTCCCACGTGAACAAAGAGACGGCCACCGTGCCCGACGAGCGCCGCATCGGCTTCACCGTCTTCACGCCCACCGACTCCGTGCTGCGTGAGAAATACGGCATCAGCACGCTGGAGCAGCTTTATCAGAAAGCCTGCGAGATCTACGACGAGCAGTACCCCGAGGACGTGAACCAGCCCTACCACGACTTTGCACATATCAGCCATGAGAAGAACCCCCTGCACCGCTTCCTGGCTTATCATATCCTTACGCGTAACGTCAAGGGCTGGAACTACCTGACGCCTTATAACGACATTGGCATTGAGACGCGCGAGATGAACCCTGTGGACTGGTACGAGACGATGCTCCCTCACACAATGATGAAGTTCGAGCGCCTCACCGTGCGCAAATGGGCCGGCCCCAGCACCATAGGCCAGCGCTATGCCAACAGACGCTGGGACGATGAGTTCCAGATTCCCGGCGTCTACATCTATCCCACCGTGGAGACCGACTACAAGCAGGATGCTCTGAACGGACGCTACTTCTATGTGGACGACATCCTGGCCTTCGACGACCAGACACGCAACGAGGTGTTCAACGGGCTTATCCGTATGGACTTCTCCACCATTTTCCCCGAGCTGATGACCAACGACATCCGCTTGAATCAGCGTAACAACGGCGTAAAGTACAACGACCCCGACTACGACGAGACGGGCAAGTACGGACGCAACTACTATTTCCCCAACGGGTATCTCGACGGCGTGACGTTGAACGAGGGCAGCCTCTTCGTCTACCGACGTCCCCACGACTGGTACGACAGCTATGAGGGCGACGAGATGAACCTCTTCAAGGACTTTGACTTCACCTTCCGCCTTCCTCCGGTGCCCTTCGACGGACAGTGGCAGATACGTCTGGGCTTCGCGGCAGAGCCGACACGCGGCGTGGCGCAGATCTACTACGACGACAAGCCGCAGGGCATACCGCTCGACATGACGAAAAACCTCAGCGATGCTTCTATCCTCGGTTCCAACTGGAAGGCCGACTATAACTCGATGACCAGTCTAGAACTCTCCACCGACCAGAAGGAACTGAAGAACAAGGGCTACTATCGCGGCCCCACCGGCGGCTACCACTATCCTTACGGCGGCGGCAACGACCACGTCTACTTCGCCCGGCAGGCCAACACCTACCGCATGGTGCTGTGTACGGCGAACATCAGTGCCGGAGAGGACCACTACCTGCGCATCCGCTGCGTGTCGGCCAAGCAAGGCAACGACAATGAGTTTATGCTCGATTTCCTCGAACTCGTTCCCCGCAGCGTTTTCGGCATCACCGACGAAGGGGCAATGGAGCCGATGCTTTAGTTCATAGTTTATAGTTCATAGTTTATAGTTATGATTACCAAGATAAACAATAAAGAGAAACGCTCGCTATATGCTAAGCTGATAAGTTTATCATTTATCATTTATTCTTTATCATTTAGCGTAGCGTGCTCTGACCGCTGGGACGAGCACTATAGCGAGGCGGATGTCGAAACCAGTACGCTGTGGCAGATGATTTCATCTGTCAGCGAACTCAGCAACTTTGCCAGCGTGGCAGAGGCGTGCGGCTATGACAGGATACTGGACGGCAGCCAGACCTATACGGTCTTCGCGCCGACTAACCTTGCCCTGTCGGAGGCTGAAGCCCGGCAGCTCATCGCCGAATACCGCCAGCAGGAGGCCCAGGGCGTGCGCAGCAATGAGAACACTGTGGTACGCCGCTTCCTGCAGAACCACATCGCTCTGTACCGTCATCCCGTGTCGTCGCTGACGGACAAGACCATCAAGATGATGAACGACAAGTATGCCGCGCTGACACCCGAAGGACTGCTCATGAGCAAGTTATCGACCAAGAACGTGCTCTGCGACAACGGCCTGCTGTTCACCATCAGCGGCAAGTTGGACTATGTGCCTAACGTGCTGGAGTGTTTGGACATGACGGAGGACCTTGACAGCGTCTATCAGTTCATCAACAGCCACAGCACGTATGAGTTCGACGAGACGCAGAGCGTGCCGGGCGAGATTATTGACGGTCTGACGCATTACTTAGACTCCGTCACTGTCTTCTCCAACGACCTGCTGACGAAATACGGCCTGATCAACTCCGAGGACAGCGCCTACTGGATGGTGGCTCCCGTGAACAGTGAGTGGAACCGCTTGGTGGACGAGTATCAGCCCTACTTCAACTATCCCAACAACACTGCAGGACGCGACTCGATGGTCTATACGAACACCCGCGTGGCCATCGTCTGCGGCTCCATCTTCAGTCGCACGAACAATCCGGAGGTGGCCTTTGCCGACTCGGCCGTCTCCACGCAGGCATACACTGCGGCCATGAGAAA
Organism: uncultured Prevotellaceae bacterium; assembly: GCA_902778535.1. Taxonomy (GTDB): domain Bacteria; phylum Bacteroidota; class Bacteroidia; order Bacteroidales; family Bacteroidaceae; genus Prevotella. The sequence continues at coordinate 92,454 of CACYYG010000007.1, read as the reverse complement.
ACAGTTGGGCATTGACGAGAGCTATTATGTCTATCCCAAGCCCTTCGGCCAGGATGGTATCTTCTACCAGACGGAGGACATCGCCTGTAGCAATGGCCACGTCAGAAAGACCGATACACAGCGCATCTCCAAGTTCCAGACGTTCATGCAGACCATCAAGGTGGAGGCTGAGAACAGCCAGTATCAGGACACACTCATCAATGCCGTGGAGCCTGTCACCATCGTTCAGGTCGTGTCCAACAATCCTTTCTACAACCATGTGTCGGGCAATGCCTTCATCGAGGTAGTGCCTTCCAGCCCGTCGGCCCGCGTTGTGGTAGGCTTCAAGATACCCAACCTCCTCTCCAGCGTGAAGTATGACATCTATGCCGTCTTTGCCCCTGCCACGGCTGCCGACACGCTGGCCGTCGCAGAGACGCAGAAGGAGGTAAGGGTGCTCAGTCGCGTGCGCCAGCCCGACCAGAACGGGGTGATGACATCGCCGCCCTTCCGCTATGCCAAGAGCATCGATCCCACCACGGTCAACGAAGTGAAGCTGCAGTCGGGCGTCAAGCTGACTACGTGTTCCTACGGCTTGTCAGAGCCCCAGGTGCGACTGGAGCTACAGTCCAACACCGACGGTGCCGTCCTCCGCATCGACCGCCTTATCTTTAAACCGACGGAAGATTGAAGATTGAAAATTGAAGATTGAGGACCAAAGATTACAGACTATAGACTACAGATAATATATGAAACAGTCGATAAGTTTATTATTTGTTCTTTTTTCACTATTCATTAGCACTGCAAGTGCGCAAGACCTTCGCGAGGTGAAGGGAAGGGTGGTGAATGGCACAACGAACAAACCGTTAGGCGGCGTGTTGGTAAGCGTGCCTGAAGTCAAGGGTTACAGTACGCTGACTGAGGATGACGGCACCTATACGCTGAAAGTGCCCGTGACAGTCTCCGCGCTGTCGTTCAGCTCGCCCGACTACAACCTGTCGAAGATGGGACTGGGCAAAGGTGATGAGCAGCCTGCCGTCAGGCTCTATCCCTCAACCTTCACGGCTGAGTATGACGCCACGACCAATGTCAATGCGGTCAATAGGGCTTCAGGCTTCCAGTTCTCCAACTCTGTGAGCATCGAGGACGACATACAGAAGCAGTTGGGCGCGCAGGTGCATACCGTGACCCGCAGCGGCACGCCGGGCGTCGGCAGTGTGATGTTCATCAACGGTCTGGGTTCCATCAACGCCAACGCCCAGCCGCTCATCGTCGTTGACGGCGTCATCTTCGACCAGCAATACGGGCGGACGATGCTTCACGACGGATTCTTCAACGACATCCTGGCCAATATCTCGCCTACCGACATAGAAAGCGTCGAGGTACTGCGCAACGGCACGGCCCTTTACGGTGCCAAGGGTGCCAATGGCGTGGTGCTCATCAACACCCGCAGGAACCACTCCATGGCCACCCGCATCACGGCAAGCATCTCAGGCGGCGTGACGCTGGAGCCGAAGACCTTCGACGTGATGAACGCCTCGCAATACAAGAGCTATGCCAGCGACCTGCTGCAGACCACGAACACCACGCTGAAGGACTTCAAGTTCCTTAATCCCTCGCCATCGAACTATTACCTGCCGCAGTACAGCAACGACACGGACTGGAAGGACTATGTCTACCGCACCGCCCTGACGCAGAACTACAGCATCAACGTGGAGGGTGGCGACGATGTGGCCGACTACAACCTCTCGTTAGGCTATATCGACCAGCAGAGCACCCTGAAGAACAACAAGATGAACCGTATCAACATACGCTTCAACTCCGACATCCATATCACGAAGAAGCTCGACATCCGCTTCGATGCCTCCTTTGCCAACCAGACCCGCAACCTGCGCAATGACGGCGCGCCGCTCAACTATACCGAGGGGACACCCACCTCGACGGCCTTCCTCGCCTACGCCAAGAGTCCGATGATAAGCCCGTGGACCTTCGCTGGCGGAGAAATACGCGAGGGATACATCGACGTGGCCGATGAGAGCTATCTCGACGAAGCACTCGCCGCCTACAGCAACTACAACTACAAGCTGGCCAACCCATTAGCCATCAACGAATTTGGCGAGGCAGAGAACAAGAACCACTTCGAAAACTCGATGATTAACCTGGCGGTGACGCCAAGCTACCAATTCAACAGCCATCTGAAGCTGAGCGAACTCTTCAGCTACAACCTGGTGAACACCAACAAGAAGTTCTATATCCCCCGCAACGGCGTGCCCCGCTACTACGTGTCGAGCGTCAACGCCTATTGCGAAAACGAGGTACGCTCGATGGCTGCCAAGCAGAACTCCCTGATGAGCGACACCCGACTGGACTGGTCATTCAACACTCAGCACTCATCACTCAACATCTTCGGCGGCGTCCGCTTCAACTGGGAGGACTACACACAGATTTCACAGCTGGGCTACAACACGACGAGCGACAAGATGCCCGCCATCAGCTCGACGCTCGACAACGCCAAGCCGTCGGGTGCGTCCAACAGCTGGAAGGACATCGCATGGTACGTGCAGGCACAGTACAACTACCTGCAGCGTTACTACCTGCAGCTGAACGCAGCGATGGAGACCTCCTCGCGCTTTGGCCGCGATGCCGACCATTCGGAGAAGCTCTTCGAAGTGCCCTGGGGATTCTTCCACGGCGCACAGGCTGCCTGGGTGGTCAGCAACGAACCGTGGTTCTCACCTCTTACTTCTCACTTCTCACCTCTCAATTATCTACGCCTCTCCGCAGGCTACGACGTCAGCGGTAACGACGACATCGACTATCATGCCGCACGCAGCTATTTCGCCTCCCACAACTTCTTGGAGGACGTCTCGGGACTGTCGTTCGAGAATATCGGCAACACCCGCCTGCAGTGGGAGACCACCACGCGGCTGAACCTTGGCCTCGAAGCCAACTTCCTGGCCAACCGCCTGAACCTGCGTGTCAACTGGTTCCACAGCAACGTTAGCCATCTGCTGATGTATCAGCCCCTGAAGTATGTGACGGGACTGCGGCAGAACTGGAGCAACGACGGCGCCATGAAAAACCACGGCTTCGACGTGAGCGTCGTAGGAAAGGTGCTTGCCCTGAAGGACTTCCAATGGGAGGCGGGTGCCAGCATAGGACACTACAAGAACGAGGTTACCAAAGTGCCTAATGGAAAATCCATCGAGGCCACCGTTTGCGGAGCCACCGTCCTGACGACCGTCGGCCAGCCGGCAAACCTCTTCTATGGCTACACCACGGAGGGCGTCTTCGCCACCTCGGAGGCTGCTGCCGATGCCGCCCTCTACCTATTGGGCAGCGACGGCGTGACCCGCCAATACTTCGGTGCCGGCGACATGCACTTCACCGACAGGGACGGAAACCATCAGATAGACGAGGCCGACCGCACCGTCATCGGCGACCCCAACCCCGACATCTTCGGCAACATCTTCACATCGCTGGCCTACAAGCGCTGGAAGCTGGACGCTCGTTTCAACTACTCCGTAGGCAACGACGTCTACAACTATCTGCGCCAGCAGTTGGAGAGCGGCAGCCGCTTTATGAACCAGACGACGGCGATGACGCGCCGCTGGCAGACGGAGGGGCATGCCACCGACGTGCCACGTGCCACCTTCCAGGACCCCATGGGCAATGCACGCTTCAGCGACCGATGGATAGAGGACGGCAGCTACCTGAAGCTGAAGACCGTCACCCTCAGCTATACGCTGCCCATGAACACCACTTTCCTGCAGGGACTGCAGTTCTGGGTGCAGGCCAACAACGTGCTGACGCTGTCGCGCTACCTCGGTGCCGACCCGGAGTCTGCCATGACCAACAGCGTCATCGGCCAGGGCATAGACATGGGCCGACTGCCGCAGAGCCGCAGCATCGTAGCCGGAGTGAAAATCAACCTATAACAGACCCTCCCCCTGCCCCTCCCTGCAGGGAGGGGAGTCATTACATAGCAAACAGATATCAGTTAAATGCCAAGAATATGAAACAGACAATCTACAATAATATAAGAAGTGCTTTTCGCTTCGTGATGTATATACTCCTTCCCCTCACAGGGGGAGGCTGGGTGGGGGTCTCATGCTCTGACTTCCTCTACGACGATTCCGACATCGTGACATACGCTGACAAGAACCATCTCACCAGCGATGCGGACACGCTGTGGTCGGTGGCCGGCATTATGAACAAGCTGCAGGTGGTGGCCGACCGCACCATCCTGCTGGGCGAGCTGCGCGGCGACCTCGTCAGCGTCACGCCATACGCCGATGCCGACATCCGTGACGTGGCTTCCTTCAACATCGGCACCGACAACAGGTACAACGACATTGCCGACTACTATTCCATCGTCAACAACTGCAACTATTTCCTCGCCAACGCCGACACGGCGCTGCGCAACAGCCGCAACGAGACGATATTCATGAAGGAGTATGCAGCCGTGAAGGCATACCGCGCCTGGACCTACCTGCAGTTGGCCACCATCTACGGAAGGGTGCCGCTCATCACGGAACCCATCCTGACGAAGGAGCAGGGAGAGAAAGACTATAAGGAGTGTGACATCCAGGAGATATGCCGCTATTTCGCTGCCGACATAGCGCCCTACGCCGATATGGATATGCCCGGCTATGGCGCCATACGCAACACAGACTCGCGCCTGTTCTATTTCCCCATCTATATCCTCTTGGGCGACCTCCACCTCTGGGCTGGCAACTATCGCGAGGCTGCTGAGAACTACTACAAGTACATCACCACCCGCAACGGCAAGAACTCATCCTATCCCCTCTCTACGGCGTCGGTGCGCTTCTCTCCCAACGACTCGCACTGGATGCAGACGGTGGACGGATGGTCGTACATCGCCTTCCAGACAGAGAACAGCAATGGCAACGCCGAACTGATAACCATGATTCCCGGCGACTCCATCCCCTCCGAGGGTAACTACAGCCAGCTGCGCAACCTCTTCAACACCACCGAGCAGAACGAATACCGGGAGTCTATCGTTCCCTCGCAGAGTCTCTACCTTCTGTCGGCTGCCCAGAAGTATTGTCATTACAGCTCAGGCGGCGAGTACGTCATAGCGCCCGCCGGCCTGCCGGAGAACCGCTCAGGCGACCTGCGCCTGCAGGCAGTCTTCACGCAGGTGGACAATGCCAACATCATGCTCAACGGAAAGCGCGTCACCAACTATGTGACCAACGCCAAATACGCCACGCGCAACGTGCACATCTATCGCCGGGCCATGGTCTACCTGCGCATGGCCGAGGCACTCAACCGTGCAGGATTCCCGCGCTTCGCCTTCCAGATACTGAAGCGCGGAGTGAACAACAGCGTCATGGAAAGCGAGGTCATCCCCTATTATCCTGCCGATGAGGCGTGGCTGAGGACGTTCAACTTCCCTGACAACATGTACTTCTTGGAGACGACGGCCGGACAGACGACAGAGAACACGATGGGCCTGCACTCGCGCGGCTGTGGCTACTCGGCTGCCAACACGACCTACGAGATGCCTACTGACGACGCACTCAGCGGTGATGCGCTGCTGCAGTATCAGATAGAGAAGGTGGAAGACCTGATCATCGACGAGGAGGCGCTGGAGTTTGCCTTCGAGGGGCATCGCTTCTACGACCTCATGCGCGTGTCGATGCACCGCTCCGATCCTGCCTATCTGGCTTCGCGTGTGGCCCGCCGCAACGACACCGTCGATGCCGCATTGCTCCAGAAGCTCAGCTCCATGGACAACTGGTACTTGGGAAAATTGAAGAATTGAAGAATTGAAAAATTGAAAAAGTTGAAGCTGCACCTCGCCGTCTGTTTCCTATGCTGCAACATCGTTGCAGCCCTGTCAGCCCAGCCGCCGTATTCCCAGCCCGACGCCTCCTATCGCAGCATCACGATGGACGACGGGCTGCCCTCCAACACGGTGCGGCGCATGGTGCAGGACGGCTGTGGCTTCATCTGGATGGGCACCGACAACGGTCTCTGCCGCTACGACGGCATCCAGGTGCTGACCTACCGCATACCACAGTTGGGCAACAACCAGTATATCACGGCACTGCTGGCCGACGGGCAGCGCGTATATGTGGGCACGGAGCAAGGCGTGTTCCGGCTCAACGTGGCCGACGACCATTTCGAGCGCCTGCCCATCGACATCCATACAGCCGTCAGCCACCTCACCCTCGACTGCGACAGCCAGCTGTGGGTATCGACATTAGGACAGGGCGTGTGGCGCTATCACCCGAAGACAGGCAGTCAACACCACTATGACGTAGGACAGATAGCTCAGGTCTATGTCGATAACAGCAATCAGGTGTGGACGGTGAGCAACTGGAGCACCACGCCCATCTGCCGCCTGAACCGGTTGCACGACAGGTTCGACCCTGTCGCAACGAGCGGTGTGGAGAACTGCCATGCACTGTGTATGCTCCAGACTAGAGACGGACAGATGTGGATAGGCTCCTGGGAGAACGGACTGCTGCGTATGCACAGCGACGGACGCATAGAACAGATGACAGCACCCGACGGGACGCATGGCGCACACCACATCCACACGCTGACCGAGCGAGATGGCAGCATCCTGATAGGTTGCGACGATGGCATCATCGGCTACAATCCCAAGACGGGCGACTGGCTCCAGCCTCTTAACTCTCCGCTCGGCCGAAGGACGCTTGCACAGCAAGAACTCTTAACTCTTAATTCTAAACTCTTAACTCCAAGCTTTGCCTACACCATCTTGAATGACCATGAGGGTGGCCTGTGGATAGGAACGTTCTATGCCGGTGTGTGCTATCTGTCGCCTGTAGGCAAGCGCTTTGAGAGCTTCACCATCAGCGACGGACTGGCGGGCAGCATCATCTCACGTTTCTGCGAAGACCACGAAGGCAACATCTGGATAGCCAGCGACGATGGCGGACTGATGTGCTTCAATCCCACTTCCACCTCTCACCCTTCCCCTCTTAGTAATCTCTCTCCTCTCTCCTCTCTCCTCTCTCCTCTTAAGACTCTCAACGTCCACGCCCTGGCCCTGAAGGGCGACGAGCTGTGGATAGGCACCTATTCCGACGGCTTGTATGTGCTCAACCTCGTCAGCGGACAGCTGCGCCATTATATACGCACCAGCGATGAGCACAGCCTCGATGACAGCAGCGTCTACGCCATCCTGCACGACAGCCACGGGCGCACATGGGCTGCCACCATGCACGGGCTGAACCTCTACAACGACACGACGGACTCCTTCGAAAGGATAGGCGAGCTGGGCGCGTTGACCATCGACATCGTGGAAGACCATACGGGCGCGCTCTGGCTCGCCACGCAGGGCGGCGGCCTCTGGCAGTACCAGCCCGGCAGCCGACAGCTGCACCAGTTCAAGCATCTGGCCGACGACAAGGAGTCGCTGCCCAGCGACCAGGTCAACGCCGTCCTCATCGATGAGTCGCAGCGACTGTGGATAGGCACGTCGCTAGGACTCTGCTACCTTACAGATGTGTCTAAAGGCCATTTCCAGCAGGTACGCCTCAATATGCCTTCGCAGAACATCATGGGTATTGTGGAGGACCACGGTGTGCTGTGGCTCCCCACCGACCGTGGCATCGTGCGTTATGAGCCGCTGCCCGATGGCAGTACGCTACAACGCTTTACTCGCCACGACGGCCTCGTCAGCGAACAGGCACAGCCCAGTGCCGTGATGAAGGCCAGCGACGGGCGCATCTTCGTGGGTACCACGGGCGGATTCAACATGTTCTATCCCTATCAGATAAAGGCCAACAGCGTCATGCCACGGGTCTATGTTACCCAACTGAACTACTTCAATCAGCAGGAAGATGCACAGCACTATTCGCTGCTGCCCCAAAAAGTCGTGCTGAATCATGACGAGGCGCGGATGCTCACCCTCTCGTTTGCGGCACTCAGCTATTACTCGCCCACCGAGAACCAGTATGAGTACATGATGGACGGCTTCGACCGCGACTGGAACCGCACTTCCGGCGCCAATCCGAAAGCCACCTACACCAACCTGCCCGCCGGCACCTACACCTTCCGCGTCAGGGCGACCAACAGCGATGGCGTATGGTCGAAGGACGAGGCCACGCTCACCATCGTCGTCAATCCGCCGCTATGGTGGACGTGGTGGGCCAAGATGCTCTATGTCATCATCATCGCGCTGGCCATCTGGTATTACGTGCACGTCAGGCTCAAGCGGGCTGAGCGCAAGCACCAACAGGAGTTGCAGCGGGTGAATGAACAGAAGGAGAAGGAGAGCCGTGAGGCACGCCTCGCGTTCTTCACTATGGTGGCACACGAGATACGCACTCCCGTCTCGCTAATCATCGGGCCGTTGGAGAAACTGAAAAAGACGATTGATGACAAGCAGCTTGACATCGTCGACCGCAATGCACACCGCTTGTTAGAGCTGGTCAATCAGCTGCTGGATTTCCGCAAGGTGGAACAGCACAGCCTCGTCATGCACTTCGCATCGCACAACGTCAACCAGCTGCTCCACTCCATCAGCGAGCGCTTCGAGCCTACCTTCGAGCAAGGAGGGAAACAGTTCACCACCGTCTATCCGCCTGAGCGATTCACCGCCATCATCGACAGTGAGGGCATCACCAAGGTCATCAGCAACCTGCTGACCAATGCCAACAAATATGCCAAGAGCCGTGTTGAGCTGCGCTGCTTGGCCAATGCCGATGACGACCGTTTCGTCATCGAGGTGGCCGACGACGGTACCGGCATACGCCAGGAGGACATGGAACGCATCTTCGAGCCCTTCTTCCAGTCACAGGGCAACAAGCCCGGCACGGGCATCGGCTTGAGCATCGTCAAGCGCATCGTAGACCTACATCACGGCACCATTGGCGTGCAGTCAGCCGTGGGACAAGGCTCCACCTTTACCGTCACCCTGCCCGCCGCCCAGCAACTGTCAGCCACCCTGTCGTCCCCCGAAAAAGCCACCCTGTCGTCCCCCGAGGGGGACGCAAATTCTGGCAAGCCCGCATACAAGTCTAATGAAGCCCCCTCGGGGGCCGTAGGGGGGGGCACTCTCCTCATCGTCGACGACAACGATGACATGGTCAGTTTCCTCGCTTCCCACTTCGCCCAACGCTACACCGTGCTCACGGCCTCCGACGGCATCGAGGCACTCGACCTGATAGCCAATAACGAGGTGAGCATCATCGTCAGCGACTGGATGATGCCGCGCATGGACGGCGCAGACTTCTGCCGGCAGATACGCCGCAACCCGCTCACCAGCCACATCCCATTCCTCATGCTCACGGCCAAGGCCGACAACAAGTCGAAGACGGAAGGAATGAACGTAGGGGCGGACATCTATATAGAAAAGCCCTTCTCGGTGGAATACCTCGAGGCCTGCATCGCCAACATCCTGCAGATGCGCCGGCTGCTCATGCAGAAGGTCAGCACACAGCCCTTTGAGGACGTGGCGCAGATGGGCACCAATCCTGTAGACAACGAGTTCCTGAAAAAGATGAGCCAGATTATCGAGGACAACGTGGCCAACGCCGACCTCAATGTCAATTTCCTGGCTGACCAGCTCAACATCAGCCGCAGCGGACTCTTTGCCAAGATCAAGTCGCTCACCGACGTCACACCCAACGAAATGATCCAGGTGGTCAGGCTGAAGCGGGCCGCACGCCTCCTGCTCGAAAGCAACTACCTCGTCAGCGAAGTGGGCTATATGGTAGGTTTCTCCAGTCCATCCTACTTCACCAAATGTTTCCAGAGGCAATTTGGAATGAAACCCGGTGACTATGTAAAAAAGGGCAAGTGATTTAGCTGTATTCAAGATGTAAAAGCTAATTGAATAAACTTGCCGTCCGATGACGGTCTCGGAGTTGTCGAAGGTGTAGCCGTCGGTTTCAACAGTACCACTCATCCTGCAATTCGCCTGCGCCTCTGGTCGAGGTGCCAAGAATCAGATTCTAGTTGGCTGCCACGATGTTGGCTGTCAAGTCCTGTACGTTCAGGGGATCGCAGCCTAGTTTAGAGGCAATCTTCTCTGCGATAGCCTCGCCAGTTCCAGTCGAGGAGCCATAGATTACAATTGTTGCGTTCTCTTGCTGGCTTCTCGTACGCTGAATAATAGCGAAGCTAAATTATTCCACAAAAGTCGGAAACGGTTGGCCGTGATAGTCAGCCGTTTCTCTTGAACAACGATAGAACCTCAGTTGCTCTGTCAGAATTACGTGCCATAACTACACAAGTGGCACACGAAAATCGCTTCGCTTATTTATCAAAATAGAATATAACGTGTGATCTCAGCGATGATGATTATGGACAACAGGGTTATTCCAACAATCCACCTAAAGGCTTTTTGGGAACACCAGAAGCCTTTTTGGTTGAGGGCATTGGAGAAGTCGTAGCGGAACTGGTCTATCTGGTCTTTCCGCTCTCTTGACAACTCGTTCAATGCCTTCTTCTCTTCATCCATGAACTTCTCATGAAGGGCAGTGAGCGTGTTGACGGAATCGATGTCAAAGTCTATCTTTATCTTCTTGGCTTCCTCAACTGCCTGGTTGAGACAGGCAAGGATAGACCTCGCATTAGATGATGCCTGGAGTAATTTGACACAACAGTCAGTCAGACTATCCCTTTCTTGAAGGACCAGGCTATGTAGGCCCTTCCGTCCTCCGATGGCTTCCGTTATCTCTTTGAGAATCTTTCTTGTCTCGGTGACTTCTCCCGGATTCTCTTCATGGTTGTCTATGCCGTTCATCAAGGCATCAATGTCCTTGACAGGCGAATTCCAGTTTCTTCTTCCCATATTGTGATATTGTATTTGTTTTGATTTGTCTATCTGTGTAATCCTCTGCTTCTCTCACGCTTGGGCCTGACCGTGCTGGTGTGCATGTAACGGGCCACGTTCACGCAGCGACGGGCAAACTTCCAGTCATCCTCGTCATCTTCCTTTCCCCAGCCTGAGGATGGAGCGCAACAGCCACCTCCACCGCCGCAGTCCTCGGAAATCGATATGGCGGCATCGATGTAGTTCGCAAAGAGAAGGATAGCGGTATGCTGCACGTCTTCCAGCGTTGACCACAGCACATCGTCCGGCATGATGTCCTCGTCTGTCAGCACCCTGTTGGCAGTTTCGGGCACGTCAACGAGATAGTGCCTGCCATCCACCTCTATGTCGTGGTGGAACATGACGGGCTTCGGCTCGGATGGTGCCTGAACCATAGGTTGCGGTGATACAAATGGCTGTTGCCGCTGCTGCGTATGTCTTTCCTGGACAGATGTGTCACTTCGTCTCAGTGTCGGCTTGTCGGTCTGCTCATGGTATGTGTCCTCCGGATGCATTTTTCTCCATGTGTCTTCTATACGTGAGGGAGTGAGGTTACGGCTGTGCCCCAGGTCGGATGACTTGTACCTGGAATTACCCTTACTGATGGAGTAGCCGACTACTCTGTCATTGGAGTCACGCTTCATGGTAATACCGTAACCCTTGGCTTCTACCTTCCCGGCAAAAGTGTTCCAGTCAAAGGAATCCATGTTGAAAAGGATATGTGTGATGTCACGGGTGATGGCCTCGATGTTCTGCTTCCGCCTATCCTCTGCCTGTACCCATCCGCGCCTCTCAGTGATTTTGTTCGCAGCTGCCATGGCACGCTCGTTGATGTAGTGGGCATCGTTCACGTTGCCCTCCATGTCGATGCGGTTGGCATTAATGTGCAGGTGAAGTATCCCGCTCTTGCTGTCGCGGTGAAGCGAGACGACGTACTGGCTGTCCTTCAGGTTGGTACTCTTTGCACTCTCACGTTTCGCCCGCCTTGACAGGTCGACAGCATCGAACTCTCGGATGTATTCGTCTGCCAGTCTTACCCAGTCGGCCATCGTCCAGTCCTTTGTTTCCTCCCTGGCCGGGGACAGCTCTATCCTTATCGACGTATTCTTCAGCGGACGGTGGCGGTTCAGCTTCTCGCGGAACTGGTACTGCAGCGCCACCATCCACGACCACATCGCTGATGGCGAGATGTCCTCCGGCAGACGATTGGTCTTGACGATCTCTGCCTGGTTCTTATCGGCTGAGTAGCGTACCGCGTTACTGCCGTGCGTAATAACTGTTGCCTTTGCTATCATAGTCGGGTGTGTATGTTTGCTGTCCTTGCTTATTCTCTCATCCCTGCGAGGATGGAATCCCACTGGACGATAATCTTGGTTGCTGCCTCTATCCATGCCTGCATAAAACGGTCATTGGCGAAGTAGCTTTTTATCTGCTCCTGTGACTTGCCGTGCAGCGCACTGCGGATGTGCACGATGTCGCCACGGGCATCCGAGAGGCTGTTATAGGCCTCTATCTCGCGTTCCGTCAGGTGCAGCTTCGGTTCTTGGCCGAGGGTACACTTGCGTGTGTACTCGCTCAGCGACATGCCGCAGGCATCCGCCCTTTCCTTCGCTTAGGCGTACTCCTCTGGCGTGACCCTCGCGTCAAGGTGCTTGAAGCGGGTCTCTTTCCTTGTGACGTTCTCTTCTGTCATGTTGCTTATAGGATTTGTAGTCAGCCCAATGCGAGCTTGCGAGCGTTCAAGAATCCATTGGAGGGGCAAGGTAGCGTAGCGGAATTGTCCGACATTGGTAATTCTTGCTAATAACGTCACAAAAACACCGGCGTATGCCGGTCAGTGCCGTAACAACGGCCTGACGCTGCGTTGCTGATCAAGGGGCTGGGGCTATGCTTTTGCTTACTCATCTGGGGTGTAGGATGTTGGGGCTGGCCCAGTACCGTCAGGTGACGGCTGGATAGACCCAGGATGGTTCCTAACGTCTTCATCCCCTGCCATCATCCTCGCGGCTGTGTCATTTAGAATGGCCTCAAACTCTGCTTCGGTGGGCATGTCTTCCGGGGCGACCTCAATGGGATAGCCCTCTAGTTCCTCTTGGCTCCCACATCCTTTCTGGTGTTCTTCTAGTGCATCACCTACACCCTGACCATGACTGACCGCTTCATAGAAAGAACGGAGGCCATCGGATGACGGCTGTCTGTTCAATGGTCTGGAAAGGACATCCAACAGTTCAAGGCCATTCTTGTAATCCCACTTTCTTGTCTCCTCATCTTGGGTGTGAACATTAGCATCAGAAGCGTTGTCCGCCTTTGCTGCCACTTCGGTGATAGAAACAGGTGCGTCGGTCATTTCTGTGGCATCTGTTCTGGTGGCATCGTCTGCTCCCCGTTCCTTCATGGGCACATAGAATGGATTCCTGACTTGAACGCCGTCCACTTGCCATGCCGATACACAGAGCAGGGTATGGATGCTGGTGCGGTTGGTCTTGACGGTAGACAATAGCCCCATCTGGCTCATCCGTTCAAGAACCTTGGCGACGGTCTTGCGAGTGCAGTTCCACAGGTGAGAAAGTTCCACCTCGGAGATGGCCACCTGTCCTACATGGACGATGGTGGAAAACCCCTTTATCTTGAAATCCTTCTCGGTGGTCGCTGCCATCTCAATGAGTGACACCAGCGCCTTCATGCGGTCGATGCCGTACTTGCTCGTGGCAAGGAATCTCGCCTGGCTCTCAGACAGAACGAGACAGTAGAATGTTTCTTGTTTCATATAATTCTATAAGTATTTAAACAAATAAGGTGGTTGTTGAAAGTTACGCAGCCACGAATCAGGTGTTGGCCCGCTTGCTGCTCAGTCGTTGCATGTGCATCCGGGCTTCCTAGCCAATCTCCTCCTGGGTCGATACACGGTTGCGACGAATCCATGCGAGGATGTCTGCCTTCTCGAAGAAAATCATCTTTCCGTTGGGTCGGTAGAACGGGATGCTCTGTTCGCACGTCATCTTGTAGAGGGTGCTGCGTGCCATGCCCATGACCTTGGCAGCTTCTTCCAAGGTTAATACTTCCTTGCCATTGTCAAGGATGTCCTCCAGAGAGTCAACGCGCTTCTGGAGTTCTGCAACCCGTTGCTGCAGTTGGGTGTCCCTGGAGACGGAATTCTGTTGTGTCATTTTCTTGAACTTTTTAGTTGATACTATGTTTACATTCTTAGTTATCGCTTTTTCGGTCGGCAAAGTAAATAATACTATCGCAAACACACTGCTGTCCAAAGAAATTTAGAATAGCCATCCTTGACCATCATTCTCTGGCTCTAATTTAGAATTATCGATTCGATTAAATAACTCGGACACGGGTATTCTCTCAAAGAGAACTAGCCCGATAGCTTGAGAGAAAATGTAAAGATTCTGTTCAATATGATACATCTTCTTGGCAATGATAAGCAGCAGGTAGTCACAGATGGCAATCCATATCTGTGCAAAGACCGCATTCTTTGTCGTTCCGAAGAACGACTTGATGTGCAGGTGCTGTTTAATCCACTTGAAGAGCTTATGCGTAGCTTCTCATAAGCTCTTTAGGCAGATAAAGCAGAACTTCCCGCTCAGATACTTCTACGGCGAGAGTGCCAATGCCATCAAGATACAGGTGTGGGTGACTCTTATTGCAAATCTGCTCATAACACTGCTGCAAAAAGGCGTCAGCCGCTCATGGAGCTTCTCTGGCCTTGCCACAATAGTGCGTATCATGCTGATGTACTATATCGATGTACAGGGATTCCTTGAACACCCCGAGAAAGACTCGGAAGAGGCATTGGCTGCCATGATAGAAAGCCCACCAAGTACGATTGATGCCGAAAAATAACCCTCACACATACGCGTGTGAGGGCTTGGAAAGAGTTGCTTTGACTGAATTCGCTGAGAAATAGGGAGTTCAGAAAGGATTATAATGTTTAGCGGACAACAATAATTTGCAATCGCTTAGGTGGATCACTTTTCAGTTAGAAAGTGGTACACTTTTCAATTAGAGTATACAGTACCTTTGCAATTTGAATGAAACAAGGACGTATTGAAACGATAACGACGAGAATTATCAGCACCACGTTTATGGTGGTGGCGCTGGCTGTATTCAAACCTTTCGGATTGGATGCGTGACAGTGGCAGGGCTATATGCATCTGATAGCTTTGGGAGTGATTGGTTTCTCAGTCTGCATGGTGACGGACATCATCCTGAACTATATCGTCAAGATGCCGAGGTCGTACAAGAAAGGTGCAGAATACATCATCCGCCGCAATCTTTGGTTTCAGCTTATCAATACGCCGCTTGTGGCATTGGGCATCTGTCTCTACCGCCACTTCGTACTGAACGACCGTGTAGAGGGTAATCAGTTTTCTATCGTCAATTTCCTTGAAGCCCTTGTCATCATCGCATTCTGCTCCTTCGTCATCGGACTCTACTGGCGCTTCAAGTTCCGCAACAAGTATCTGGCGATGGAACTAGAAGAAACGAGACTGCTGAACGAGGAGTTGAAAGAGATGCAGGAGAAATCCTTGCTAAGCATGTCTTCGGACAGTCCAACAGTTGATACAAATGTCAATTACGAGGTTCGCAAGCAGGATATTTCTGCGGTGAACGAAGTGAAAGAAATGAGCAAGAAGCCACGCCCGCAGGAGCTTACTCTCACTGGTACGACCAACGAATCGGTGACGCTCCTGATTTCCCACCTGTTATATATTGAGGCCGTTGGCAACTACGTGAAGGTCTGCCATCTGCACGAAGCGCAAGCGCATACCGACATGCTTCGCGCCACTATGAAACAGATGGAGGAAACGTTGCAGGACTATCCGATGATCGTCCGCTGTCATCGCGCATTCCTGGTCAACCTTAGTCAGGTAGAGCAGATTGTCTCACATTCCGGCTCCACCCAATTGCTCATCAAGCACTGCCACGAATCACTCCCCGTCTCGCGCAGCAACATGGCGCAAGTTAAGGCAGCGATTAAGCAAGGATAGAGCCATACACCAAGTCTTTTCCCTTCCCATGCTCCAAAAAGTGGTAAAACTATGGTAAAACAATTCGCCATTGTTGCTTACATCATCTCACGTAATCACACATTATCACATGTTTTTCCGATAGGGTTTTTATCCAAGGGGGATAATGAACCTAAAACCAAATTGAGACCCTTGTACACGAGAATTCCGACAAGCCTAAATGCTTGATTGTCAACGAAAAAGAAGGAAGCCGTTTTGCGACTTCCTTCTTCGTTCAACGGAGAGTGAGGCTCCTTTCGCGGAAGGTGAGGGATTCAAACCCCCGATACCCGAAAGGGTATACCGGATTTCGAGTCCAGCGCGATCGATCACTCTGCCAACCTTCCTTGTTATGCTCTTCACTAAAAGCGGGTGCAAAGGTACGACAAATAATTGAAAATTGAAAATTAAAAATTAAAAATCTTTTTCCAGTTAGGACGTTTTAACATTAACCTTGCAGCTATTCGTTGAACAGTTTCCCTTACATCTGATGGTTCAGCAGGCGCTGGCGGGCCATCTCCTCGTACTTGGTACCGGGACGTCCGTAGTTGGCGTAGGGATAGATGCTGATGCCGCCACGGGGCAGGAAGAGTCCCAGCACCTCGATGTACTTGGGGTCCATGAGGCGGATGAGGTCTTTCATGATGACGTTGACGCAGTCCTCGTGGAAGTCGCCGTGATTGCGGAAGGAGAAGAGATAGAGCTTGAGGCTCTTCGACTCCACCATTCGCTCACCGGGCAGGTACATGATCTTGATTTCAGCGAAATCGGGCTGGCCGGTGATGGGGCACAGCGTGGTGAACTCGGGACAGTTGAACTGCACCCAGTAGTCGTTTTCCTTATGCTGATTCTCGAAGGTCTCGAGCAGCGACGGGTCGTAGTTGCTGGCATACTGGGTCTCGCGGCCCAGGAGCTTCAGGTTTTCGTCTTTTCTGGACATGGCTTGGTTAATACTCAAAGGTGTAAGTTACTGTGTTAACATCGTCGGTGGCACCTATCTCAATGGCCTTCCTGGTGCGGATGACCGTCATCTTTGCAACGCTTTTGTCGGCGTTCAGGCTAACCGTCACTTCGTAGTTCTCGCCGACCTGCTCTACGCTGCTGACGATGCTGGTGTTTCGTGCATAGCGGAAGAGTGAGAGCAGCTGGTAGGGGTCGCACTGCTCTGCGCCGAAGACGAGCTGGTTGACGTCAACCGACTGGCAGCGGTTGTCGGCAGTGGAATATGTAAGCTTGTACTTGTCAATCGTTGTACTGATGCCTGTTGTATGGGCTATGCGCAGGCTGTCGGCGTTGTGCAGGCTGTCGGGCTGTAGGCTTTGTCCTCCCAGTTTCAAGGCATAGCGCTTGGCGGGCTGTCCGTAGCTGCGGTGCTCGATGTTGAAGGCATAGTTGGCCGATGCCTGGTAATAGCCGTCGTAATACTGTGAGTAGTAGCCCACGGTGTCAGTCTCACCCACCAGCATCATGGGTTGATAGTCGATACCATAGGTGCCGCGCAGCGTGCTCGAGCCCTTGTTGACGGTGAGGGTGCTGTCATAGTCGTTGAAGCGCAGGCTTAGGCTATGCAGGCTCACACCGTCTTTGGAAATGTTGAGCGATGTGGGACGGTGCTGATTGTCGTAGGCGAACTCAAATCGTGAGCCGTCGGTGCCCGTGATGGCCTTCACGTCGGCAGCCGAACCCAGCGAGCCGTCGCCGCGTGTGGCGTACTGCCAATAGAAAAGCGAGACGTATGCATCGTCAGGATGATTGGCGTCATAGAATCTGTAGGTGGCTGAGCGCGAGTTGCCCGTAGTGTTCTGCTGAAAGTGGAGGGGGATACTGTAGACGGTCTCTGCATTGCCTTCGGTTCTTTCCAACGTACACCAGCCCGTCTGTCCGTCAATGAGTCTGACACTCCAATTGCCGTAGCTGAAGATGACAACAGAGTCTACGACATTGTTGGCATAGACGGCATTAATGGCCTGACTGGGCTTACGGAAGACGAAGCCTGCGTCTGAATCCATACACGAGGTCAGCAGCGCTACGCTAACTGACAACAAACAAATGATAGATGATAAACGCTTCATATATTGTTCAATGTTCAATAATCACTCATCCTCCTCCCAGTTCTCGAAGTCGAAGTCGCCATAGCCTTCAAGCGAGGGCACGACGAAGGCATCCATCTGCCGGCGGTCTTTCTTTGTGGGACGCCCTGTGCCTCGTGCACGGTCGACGAAGCCGCTGATGCGGTTCATCTCCAACAGGTCGTACTGGTCCTGCGGTGTAACGTTCTCGTAGATATCAGGGAGCAGCTTGGCTCCCACTCGCATTTCGATGGGCTTGATAATGCGGAAACTGAAGGTGACGGGGGGCTTGCGTACGCTGACGACGTCGTTGGCCTTCACCATGCGCGACGGCTTCACGTTGACGCCGTTCACGGCCACTCGTCCGTTCTTGCAGGCATCAGCAGCGATGGTGCGAGTCTTGAAGATGCGGGCTGACCAGAGCCACTTGTCCAAGCGGGCAACAGGCCCCCCCCCTTCGGTTCCTGAAGGAAGGGGAGATTGGTTACCTTTGCTATGGTTGTTGTTGCTCATCTTATTATAGAGGGAATCAGAAGGAGTCAGAGGTAGTTAGAAGTCATTAGCTATACTTCCGAAGGGATTTCCCCTTCCCTTGGGGAGGGGTTGGGGGCGGGTTTCTTCCCCAGCTTATTAAATTGGTTCATCGTGATGTCGATGCCTGCCAAGATGAAACTCTCAATCATCTTCACAGCCGTGTTGATGCTTGGCTGCAGCAGGTCCATTTCTTCATGTGAATACTGGCCCAGCACCCAGTCAATCTGTCCGCCCTGACGGTAGTCGGCACCAATGCCCATGCGCAGGCGGGCATACTGCTGGCCGATGAGTTGCTGTATGTGTCCTAAGCCGTTATGTCCGCCGTTGCTTCCGTTGGCTTTTAGGCGGAAGGCTCCGAGAGGCAGGGCCACATCGTCGCTGACAACGAGAAGGCGCTGCTGGTCGATGTTCTCATGGTTGAGCCAGTAGCGCACGGCATTGCCGCTCAGGTTCATGTAGGTGGTGGGTTTCAGCAGAAACACCTTGCGGCCTCGCAGCGAGGTCTCGGCAACGAAGCCATAGCGGCGGTCGCTGAAAACGGCGTTGGATGCTTTCGCGAAAGCATCCAACACCATAAATCCAGTATTGTGGCGGGTCAGGGCGTACTCATCGCCAGGATTGCCCAAGCCTACAATCAAATACTTGTCCATCTATTACTCTGCAGCGGCAGCGGCAGCCTTCGAGGCGCGGGTTTCCTTGACGGAGCAAACCACCACCTGTGCGGGAGTAGCCAGCGTGATGCCGTCGAAGCTCAGCTCGCCAACCTTGATAGCCTTGCCCAGGCCGAGATTGGTGACATCGATTTCCAGAATCTCGGGAATGTTCTTATAAGGAGCGGTGACGTCGATCTTGCGGATCGAGAGGTTCAGCTTACCACCGTCGCGCACGCCCTGTGCCAGACCGTTCAGCTTCACGGGGATACCCACGGTGATGTCCTTAGACTCGTTCACCTCATAGAAGTCAGCATGCAGCAGAGCCTCGGTGGTGGGGTGGAACTGCAGCTCCTTGATGATGGCCTTGCGCACTGTGCCGTCGATGTCGATAGCAACCACGTAGACGTGGGGCGTGTAAACCACCTTGCGCAGCTCAGTGAACGAAGCAGCGAAAGCCAGAGCCTTGGGCAGGCCCTTCTCGTCCTTTTCCTCACCATACAGGTTGCAGGGCACCAGGCCCTCCTTACGCATCAGCTTGCTGGCCTTCTTACCTGTGGCCTCGCGCTTCTGACCTTTGATAACAATCTCTTTCATAACTGTTGTGTTACTCTAAATTAAGTGTTTGTAAATAATGATTTTTCGACTTAATTCGCCATCACACGAAAAAAGCGGCTGCAAAGGTACAAATAATTTTGCAATCCGCCATCAATATTTGAAACATTTTTCAAGACTACCCTCATTTTTTGTTTCTCCGTTCAAATACTACATTCTTTTAATTGAGTTCTCTGCCTTCGGCATCACAAAAGAAAATGTAAAGATTTATTGCCAAAAAACAGGCTTCAGAAAAATGTTGAAATAGAGAAAATGAGAGTCATTGCAACACTACAAAATGGTCTCTGGAGACGGTTGCAAAGCACTTCAAGGAAGGAAAAGCTGCACAATTCCTGACAGATGTGCAATATTTCAGCATCACCGAGCACCTATTTTTGATTTTTTAGAGCCTATTTATTATCACCAAGAGGCTCCGTGTGATAAAAAACGACATGGATTTTTTCACGCGGACCATCCTTTTTTTGCAGCGAATTCATTTTTGAAGTTCAAAAGCACATAACCGGCAAAGAATCAACGAGATAGGCCAACATCAAAATCCTTGAGATATTTGCAAATAAAAAATTCGTCGCGCAGAATTTTCGATTCTCAGCGAGGCAGTTGTAAGGAATCTTTATCAATTCCTGCACTATGAAATAAAAAAAAGAATGCGTTTTTCTTGTATAATCACAGGAAAATAGCTAATTTTGCATCGACAAACAACAATAGCTAAATGATAAATAGGGAAATCATACGAATAAAGATTGTTCAGTTAACCTACGCATACTATCAAAACGGTAACAAGAACATTGATACAGCCGAAAAAGAATTGTTTTTCAGCCTGTCGAAGGCTTACGATCTCTACAACCATTTGCTGGCCCTCATAGTGGCACTAACTAAAGAGGCACGCCGCCGTTTGGAGGTGTTGCAGGCCAAGGCGCTACGCGAAGGCATGCAGGAGCCGTCGCAGAAGTTCGCCTTCAACCGCTTCGCCGTTCAGCTGGAGAACAACAAGCAACTGAAGGAGTTTATTGAGACACAGAAGCGTACATGGGCCGACGACCCGGAGTTTGTGGGCCGTCTGCTGGAGCATATAGAGAAGAGCCAGATATACACCGACTACTTAGAGGGCGACGACAGCTATGAGGCCGACCGCGAATTGTGGCGCCGCCTTTACCGCACGTTTATTCAGGACAATGCCGACCTCGATCAGATTCTGGAGGAGCAAAGCCTCTACTGGAACGACGACAAGGAGGTGGTGGATACCTTCGTGCTGAAGACCATCAAGCGCTTCGACGAGAAGAATGGTTCAAAGCAGGAACTGCTGCCCGAATATGACTCGGAGGAAGAGAAGGACTACGCCCGCAAGCTGTTCCGTGCAGCCATACTGAACGCCGATGAATATCAGCGCTACATGAGCGAGTCGTCGCTCAACTGGGACTTCTCGCGCCTGGCCTACATGGATGTCATCATCATGCAGATAGCCATTGCCGAGATGCTCACCTTCCCCACCATCCCGCTCAACGTCACCATCAATGAGTACGTGGAGCTGGCTAAGGTCTACTCCACCCCACGCAGCTTTGGCTACATCAACGGCATGCTCGACGCCATAGCCCGCCATCTCATCAGGCAGGGACGGTTGCTGAAGCAGTTAGACAAACCCAAAGAACCATAATTTCGTAATTCATAATCCATAATTCATAATTTAAAAATGACAAACATCCTATTACAAGCCCAGCAGGGCGGTGGCGGCATGATGATGCTGCTGATGATGGTGGCCATCTTTGCCATCATGTATTTCTTCATGATTCGTCCGCAGCAGAAGCAGCAGAAAGCAATCCGTAACTTCCAGAACCAACTGGCCGAAGGCATGGAGGTGATAGTAGGCAGCGGCATCTACGGCACCGTGAAGAGCGTAGACCTGGCCAAAGGCACTGTCGACGTAAAGATTGCCAAGGACACAGTCATCACTGTGGCAAAGGGAGCCGTCTTCCAGAACATGTCCAACATTCCCGCACAGAGATAAGACACAATCGGGCATATAGAAAGGGCTCGCTGCGCGTTTGGCCTGTCCAAGAAGTCCCTACAAGCTGATGGCAGACATCTTCAAGAATATCAGGCGTTTCCTGTTTGGCTGGGCCAACAGGGAATTCCTGACTTTTCTTTTTTACCTGATTGTGGCCGGCATTTTCTGGCTGCTGACAACGCTGAACGAAAGCTTCGAACAAGAGCTGAAGATACCTGTCAGAATTGTCAACGTGCCCAGAAACGTCGTCATTACGTCAGGCGAAAGCGACACGCTGCGATTCAACGTGCGCGACAAAGGTTTCAGTCTCATCACCTACCTTTACAACAAGAACCAGCAGCCCATCAGCATCGACTACCGACGCTATGCCGGCAACAACGGTAAAGGCATCGTGCCTGCCACCGACTTGCTGCGCCTTCTCGACGCACGCCTGCCGGCCTCGGCCAAAGCCATCAGTGTGAAGCCCGAGCAGCAAGTGTTCTACTACAACAACGGCGAGAAGAAAAACGTGCCCGTCGTGCTGCAGGCCAACGTAGAGACCGACATGCTCTACTATATTGCCGACACCACGTTCTCGACTCACGAAATCACCGTCTACGCCACGCCCGAGAAGCTTGACAGCATTCATGCGGTGTACACCGAGCCCATCAGGCAGAAAGGCTTACAGGACTCACTCGTTGTGATTACACATCTGAGGCCTATTGACGGCGTGAAGATGGTACCTTCACAGATAAAAGTCACCTTCCACACCGACCAGCTCACTGAGGTGCGCATACCCGACGTAGAAGTGAAAGGCGTCAACATGCCCGAAGGAAAAGTGCTGCGCACATTCCCCGGCAAACTTGATGTTACTGTGGTCACAGGCAAGAAGAACAGCAAGACGCTTACTGCTGAGGACTTTGAGATTGTGGCCGACTATAATCAGTTCAGCGCCGACTCTACAGCACAGTGCGACGTTTTCATACGCCGACAGCCTGCCAACATCAAGCGCCTGCAGATAGAACGTCAGAAGGTGGACTATCTCATCGAGGAATTAAGAGTTGAGGACTAAGCCAATGCGGCATGTAGCTATCACAGGAGGAATAGGCAGCGGTAAGAGCTTTGTGTGCCGTCTGCTCGAAGAACACGGCATCAGCGTCTACGACTGCGATGCCGCTGCCAAGCGTCTTATGCGCACTTCGCCAGAATTACGTCGGCAGCTGACCGAGCTGATAGGGCCAGAGGCCTATGAGGGCACCAAGGACGCTGAGTACTCTAAACTCAACAAAGCTGCAGTTGCCCGTTTCCTATTGGCCTCAGCCGAGAATGCCCAAGCCATTAACGACATCGTGCATCCCGCAGTGGCCAACGACTTCCTGCAAAGCGGGAAGGAATGGCTGGAAAGTGCCATTCTCTTCCAATCGGGCTTCGACCGCCGTGTACATTTCGACGCCGTTGTCTGCGTAACTGCCCCCGAGGAAATACGCATACGCCGCATCATGGCACGCGATGACATCAGCCGCGAACGGGCAGAACAGTGGCTGGAGGGTCAATGGCCGCAGGAGGAAGTGCTCAGCCGCTCCGACTACGAAATCGTCAACGACGGCCTACAGCCTTTGCTGCCACAAATAGAAAGAATCATTGAAAAATTGAAAAATTAAAGAATAAAAAAGAAAAACATGCAACAGACCATTTTATCCATCGCCGGCAAGCCCGGCCTCTACAAACTCGTTTCACGCGGTAAAAACAACCTCATTGTCGAAGCACTCGACGCCACGCACAAGCGTATGCCCGCATTCGGCACCGACCGCATCACCTCGCTGGCCGACATCGCCATGTTTACTGACAGTGATGATGTGCCCTTAATGGACGTCCTCGAGAACCTGAAAGCCCTGGAGGAAGGGAAAAAGTGCACCCTCGACGTGAAGAAAGCCACCGGCGCCGAACTCTTCGACTATTTCGCCAAAGTGCTGCCCACCTTCGATCGCGACCGTGTGCACGGCAGCGACATCAAGAAGCTCATCCAGTGGTATAACATTCTCATCGACAATGGCATCACTGACTTCAAAGAAGAGATGAAGCCCACCGAGGGCGATAACATCGCAGACCGTAAGGAAGATTGAAGATAAAAAATAGAAAATTGGCTGCGCATTCATTTGTTAGATGATGCGCAGCCAATTTTCTATTTTCAATCTTCAATTTAGAAACGTCCGGGGCCACCGAAGCCACCGCCGCCAAAGCCACCGCCTCCGCCGAAGCCGCCGCCACCGCGTCCGCCGCGGTTGCCACCGCCACGATTGCCGCCGCCCATGCCGCCAAAGCCCATGCCACGCATACCCTGACGGGCCTCACGGGTGCCGAAGAGGTTGATGCGATAGATGACGTGCAGCATGGCGTAGCTGGTGACAGCATTATACTCGTTGTCGGTGCGGGCCATATCGCTGATCATGCGTGAGAAGGTAGACTGCTGGCCAAGGATATCATAGAACTGCAATGAGACGGTGAGCGGCTTGCCCTGCAGGAAGCCCTGCGAAATCTGTGCGTTCCAAATGAGTTCGTTGGTATTCATCGATTCGTCGCTGTAGCCACGGCGGCTGTTCATGCCCATGTCGGTAGAAATCTGTGTGCCCCAAGGCATGGTGAGCGTGGTGTTGAAACCGTAGGCAAAACTCCAGGTGTCGAGGTTGTTCATCTTCTGCAGCTTGTTGCGGGTGTGGCTGTAGTTCATCGAACCGTTCACCTCAAACTCCAGCCAGCTGTTGCGGTAGGTCAGGCCGAGGCGGCTGCCCAGCGTGTTGGTGTTCGTTGCATTCTTCACAGCCTGTCTGTTCTGGTCGAGATAGCTCACGCGGTGGTTGTAGTTGTCGTTCAACGAGATGTTGTAGCTGAAGATGCCAAGCGAGTCGATGGCCGAGCTCCACATGATGTTGGCGCCAGCGTTCCAGTTGCCGTTGATGTTCTCAGGGCGTGAGGTGCGTCCACCGGTCTCTTTGTCGTAGGTCACCTTATTGGCGACGCTGTTCGAGGTCATAGAGAAGTTGGCGTTGGCGTTGATGAAGCGCTGGTAGGACTGATAGTAGTTGTTGAAGCGGAGGTTGAAGCGCTGTGTGAACGAAGGCTTCAGGTTGGGATTACCCTTGGTTTTGTTCAGCGGGTCGGTATCGTCTTCGATGTCAAGCAGCTGTTCCATTGAGGGTTGGCTGGTGTTGCCACGATACTCAAAGCGCAGTTGTCCCTGCTGTGAGAAGCGATAGCGGAAATTGGCTGTAGGACTCCAGTTGATAACAGAGCGGTTGACAACAGAGTTTTTCTTCAGATAGTGCTGTGTGTACTCAGATGTCTGCGGGATGATCTGAACGCCAAAGTTAAAGTCGTAGGTGTCGCGGATGAAACGCAACATCACCTCGCCAGTATGGATAAAGTTCTCATAGGCAGAGTAGCGGCTCAGTGAATCACTGTAATACATATCCGTGCTATGTGGGGAGTAGCCATTGCTGATTAGATTAAAGTATCTCTCCCATTGGCGGTAAGCAGGTGTCTCACTGTTGAAGTTGTAGCCCAGATTAGGATTGAGTGTGGGATTATTCAGAAGGGGATTCGAGTAGTCGTAGGTGGAACGGTCGCTCTCGTTGTAACGATACTGGTAGGTATAGCTCAGCTGCAGGAACGTGGCGTATGCGATAGGCTCGCTATAGGTAATACGTGCACTATAGTCCCACGACTTGGTGGGCGAGAGGTTGTAACGGTTGCTCTGATAGGCCGAGAGGCCATTGATGCCGTTGAACTTCGTCGTGCTCTGGAAAAGCCTTGTCTGGTTGCTCGACAGCTGGCGGTTCTCGTTGTTGCTGTAGTTGCCCGAGAGCTGCACGGTGATGTTGCGTCCCTTGCCGTTGAGCAGGCGGTTGACCATCAGCGTGCCGCCCAGGTTCTTGTTCTCGCCGTAACTGAGTGACCTGCTGCTGTTGGCATTGACGAGGATGTCGCTCAGGTCGCCGCTGTTGTTTTCTACAATCTTCTGCAGCACGGCCATTCCTATCTGGGTGTCAATATATTCGTAGGGGTCTTTGTTGAACGTTGCCGAGAGGTTTGAGCCGGCTCCGTCGTTGGTTGAGTAGCTGAAGTTAGGACGGAAGCTGATGTTCCACAGCGTGTCGGGTGTCCACTCGATGCGTCCCTGCGCACTCCAGCTGTTCGAGCGTGAGTAGTTCTGGTTGATGGAGTTTTGGAATGATGAGCTGGCGCCCACGAAGTTCTCACTGGCGCGGCGCGACCAAGTGTCGCCGTCGCGATGGTTCCAGTTCACGCTGGCCTGTGCAATCAACTTGTCGGTCTTCTCAAAGTTGTAGTTCAGCATACCCGACTTCATGGCGTTGAGTCCGTTGCCGCCCATGCCGCCACCGCCGCCGAAGCGACGGCCGCCGCCACCGCCGAAGCCCATGTCGTTGGTATTGTTGGCGTTGGCCATGCCCATCAGGCGGTGGTCGCCACGCATGTACATGCCGAACAGGCGGGCAGAGTAGCGGTTCTTGGTGCCAATGCCGAAGTCGGCGTTAGCCATCGTGCCACGGTTCATGCCCTGACGCAGGCCGAAATCGATGACAGTCTGTTCGTTGCCGTCGTCAATGCCGGTGATACGAGCCAGGTCGCTCTTCTCGTCGTAGGCGCGAATGCGCTCCACAATGTTGGTGGGCAGGTTCTTCATAGCCGTTCTGGCATCGCCAAACTCTTTGCCGTCGACTTTGATCTTCGACACAGACTTACCATTGATCTTGATGTTGCCGTCGTCGTCGACCTCAGCGCCGGGCAGACGCTTCACCAGCTCTTCCACAACAGAGCCTTCGGGGGTCTTAAAGGCATCGGCATTATATATAATTGTGTCGCCCTTCGAATACATGCGGGTCTGGTTCTTCACCACTACCACCTCCTTCAGTATGTTGCCGTCAGCACCCAGAGCAATAGTGCCGAGATTCTGAGGCTGGCCGGAAATGGTGACAGGCTGCACGTGGGTAGTATAGCCTACGCTAGTGATGCGCAGCAGGAAACGTCCGTCGTTAGGTGCCGTAGCCTTGAAGTTACCGTCAAGGTCGGTGACGAAGTTCTGTACCAAAGTGCTGTCGGTTTTCAGCAGTGACACGGTGGCCTGAATAATGCCTTCCTTTGTATCCTTGTCAACGACGGTGCCACTGACTGTTCGCTGCGCAGAAGCTGAGAGGGCCGTCAGCAGCACAACGGCCGTCATAAGTAGAAATCGTTTCATCGGGATTGTATTTTTATTCATTTCTGTAATCTCTGACGCAAAGCAACAAAAAAGGTTTAAGAAACAGAAAAAATCTTTATCATTTTAATTTCTAATTTTGAATAATTCCGTACCTTTGTCCCGCAAAAACTATGGAAGAGCAGAAAATTATCCTGTCAGAGCGTCTGGAGCAGACGCTCACAGAGGCCGTCCAGACGGTGCCGCACGACCGTCTGTTTATTGTTTGCGACACAAATACCCATAAGCTTTGTTTGCCTTTAGTGAGCGGCTTTGAGTGCATGAAGGGCGCCCATGTCATCACCATCCTGCCTGACGACGAGCACAAGTCGCTGCAGCAGGTGGAGCTGGTATGGAGCCAGCTGCAGCAACACGGTGCCACGCGCCACTCACTCTGCGTAAACATCGGCGGCGGCATGGTGACCGACCTGGCTGGCTTTGCCCTGAGCACTTTTAAGCGGGGCATGCGTTTCATCAACATCCCCACCACGCTGCTGGCAATGGTCGATGCCAGCGTGGGCGGCAAGACGGGCTTCAACTATGGCGGCCTGAAGAACGAGATTGGCGTTTTCAGCAATGCCGATGCCGTCATCCTCGACAGTATTTTCCTCCGCACGCTTGACCGCGAGAACATTCTCTCGGGCTATGCCGAGATGCTCAAGCACGGGCTCCTCTCCCCTCTCCCTTCGGGAGGGGTCGGGGGTGGGCTCCTCTCCTTCGACGTTGAACAGCCCGACCTAGTGGAGCTGGGCCGCATGGTGGCCGAGAGCGTGCAAGTGAAGCAGCACATCGTGCTGGAAGACCCTCGCGAGCAGGGCCTGCGCAAAGCGCTGAACCTGGGCCACACCGTGGGTCACGCCTTCGAG
This sequence comes from uncultured Prevotellaceae bacterium, assembly GCA_902778535.1. Lineage (GTDB taxonomy): Bacteria > Bacteroidota > Bacteroidia > Bacteroidales > Bacteroidaceae > Prevotella. Next base: position 64,666 of record CACYYG010000007.1, on the reverse strand, counting down.
GCAATGGCGCTGGCAAAGCAGCACCCCGTGCTGCACGGCTATGCGGTGGCATGGGGCATGATGTGCGAGCTCTATCTCAGCGTGATGAAGACAGGCTTCCCCGTCGACACGATGCGCCAAGTGAACAGCTTCATCCTTGAGCACTATGGCCGCATGACCATCACCTGCGACGACTACCCCACCCTGCTCCAGCTGATGACGCACGACAAGAAGAACACGGGCACCGACATCAATTTCACCCTGCTGCACAACGTGGGCAACCTTGCCCTCAACCAGACAGCTACCAAGGAGGAGATTGAGGAGACTCTCGACTTCTATCGCGAAGGACTCTAAAATGTCCAGGGCTTGGACCACATTTTTTTGATTTGATGCCATTTTTGTAACCACGTGGGTTACTAACTGTAACCCGCATGGTTACTGACAGTAACCCACGTGGTTACTGTTAGTAACCCACGATGTTACCGATGTTTTGAGAGTTTTGAGGAGTATAGTCTAAACATTTACAGGAAAGAGCCGCCTCGGACGTGTCCGAGGCGGCTCTTTCCTGTTTAGAAGAACTTCTTCGCTCACTTAATTGCGACCTTGAGCTAAAGCTCGAGCTCACTTAATCGCGACCTTGCGGCCATCGATGATGTAAAGACCCTTCTGAGCGTTCTGCACACGCAGGCCCTGCATGTTGTAGATGCTGCCATCAGCAGGAGCGCTGACAACGGGCAACTCGTCAATGCCGGTAACGACGGTGACAACGGCAGGCTCGCCGAAACCGCCACGCGCGTTAGCTGCACGGATAGTCAGGACATCGTTAGCACCAACCTGTACGTCATAGCTGAATTCCTCGGTCAGACCGACAAACTCGCCGTTCTTAAACAGAGCGTAGGCCGAGGCATTGTTATAGGCGGGCGACCATGTTACCTTTCCATTCTCAAGCTTGGCATCACTGGGAGCAAGCACCTGTGTGGTAGCAGCCTGGGCTGTAGCAGCCCATTCGCCAAGCACGTTCTCGATGGAATAAGTCTGCAATGCCGAAGCATCGAGGATGGTATTCATCTGGGTGTTCTGCTTGGTGAAGGTGACATTGTTCGAGGCCGGTGTGATGTTGTTGCCATTGGCATCCTTTGTGCCATACTCGCCAGCAATGCTGTAGTCGCTGTTAATGCCCGTAAGGTTCCAGCGGGTGCCGGCAAGCTTCTCACCGCCGTCGAGCAGCGTGGTATTCAAGTAGATGCAGACGGGATTGTCGCTCCAGGCACGTCCGAAGTTGTAAGTGCCGGCGTTGTTCTCCACCGTGCAGTTGTTGAACACGTAGAGCTCGGAGTTGGCCGTGATGGTAGCGCTGCCGCGTACCTCGTTGACCAGTTTCACCTCGTTGAAGTAAACCTTACCGTTGCCGCAGAGGTAGTCTACCGTTCCGTGCAGCTCGCCACCCTCCCAGTAGTAGAGGCCGCCCTGTTTATGTGAATAGTAGGTATCCTGATGCGACAGCAGGTAGACGTTCTTGCCGATGGTCTTCGTGCCCTGGTCGTGCAGCGATGCAGCGCGTCCGTCATTACCGCCATACGACAAGTCATTCTTCAGCGAGATGTCCTGCATGTAGAGTCCTTCACCCGTGTTCTTCAGCAGGTCGGCCTTGTCGAGACCTTCCATGGCCACAGGCGGACGGTTGACGATGATGGTCTTCTCGGCACTCTGTCCGATAAGCGACACGTTCTTACCCGAGATGACGGTCTTCACGGTCTCGCCGAGGTCGTATGTGCCGTCGGGCAAGAATATCTTGGCGTTCTCTATGCCCTTGGCTATCTCTATGGCGTCGAGCAGGCTGGAGGCGTCGCCCTTCTTCACAATGATCCAGTTGCCCTTGCGTTCATAGTTGGTCTCGCTGGTGTTGAACACGGTGATGCTGTGGATGTAGACGGCACCGCTGCTATTGATGGTCAGTGTCAGCGTGCCTGCCTCGCCCTCGTAGTCGAGCGAGCCGGCACCGCCGTCGGAGTCGACCTTGGCATCGACACTGGCGCCATTGCTGCCCACGATGGTGGCGCCACCGGCAGAATACTGGCAGAGCGAGAAGTTGATGGTGGCCTTCGGGCCTACGAGCAGTTCAATCTTGTCGCCGTTGTTGAAGGCCCAGCCGTGCTGCTTGTCGTGCCAGTAGCCTGAACCGATGCTGTTGAAGCCCTCGTGGTCGTCGTCGTAGAAGAACTGGTTGGCGAGGTCATAGACATACTTGCGGCTGAGACTTGACACCTCCATCTCGGTCTCTATAGCGTAGAGATTGACATCTGAAGTAATGACATCCTCGATGGTGAATTTCTCGCCGAGGTAGTCCTGCTTGAACCAACCACGTGCCTTGTATCCGTCCTTCGTAGCGGGAACATTCTCAATTTCATAGGCGAACGTGCCAATCTTAGCATCCTTCTCCACAATCTGAGTAGTCAGCACGTTACCCTCTACATCGAGGTAGCTCAGGGTGAAGTCAGGCTTGAATACCACGTTCAGCACATAGTCCATCTGTGTGCCGCCAGCGGTCATCGGGATGGTGACGATGCAGGCATCGTCCTTCTGCTGATAGGTAATCTCGCCTACCTCGCCGCTCGAAGCGGTAACGTCGGTCAGCGGGTTGCTGGCACTTACCATCTGCTCTGCCTTCGGCAGCTCGAGTGTTGCCTCGTATGCCTCGCCGAAGACGTCCTCCGCGGCATACTCGTTGCCATTGACCTTGAACGATGCCAAGATGGGCACTTCCTTCTCGGTGCCGTTCAGCGTACCCTCAATAACAATGTCGGCAAAGCCAATCTGCTTGCCACTTTGCAGGTGATAGAGATTGACGAGCAGTCCACAGGCGCCCTCGCCAGGAGTAGCACCGGTCACATTGTAAGCCAGATCGCTGTATTTTTGTCCCTCCTCACTGCTAATAGCAGCGCCGACGCCGTTATTGCGATTGGGCTTCACACCAGTAGCCAGCGTGACTGTGGTGCCGTCGACATTCTGCCAGGCAATGTCGAGCAGGCCGTTGTCGGTGCCGAAGCGTGTAGCCTTCAGAGCCACCTTGGTCGGGGTGAACACGAAGCCGGGCTTTGCCTGAATGAGGAAGCGGATGGCATTGCTCTCGTCAGCTGAGTTGTTCTGATCGTTGGGTTCAAAGCGGGTCATCTCGATACCGCTGCCGCTGTTCTTGTCCTTGATGAACAGACCGTCGCCGTGCGTCACCTTGCTGTTGAGGAAGTAGGCAGCATTGGAGAACGTAGCCGTCTGGCCCTCGGTACCATCGGTGAACGTGAACGTCGCCATAGCGGGCTCGTTGTCAAGCGTAATCATTTCCTTCGGAGCAAACTGCGTAACGGAGATAGAGACATAGTAGTTGTTGCCATCCTTAGAGGTAACAGCCACATAGCCAGCCTCGGCATCGCTGCGCTTGGCGGTGTAGGTGTTGTCATTGGTCAACACCTCAGCGCTATTGCCGATGGTGTACTTGGAGTAGCCAGGATAGCCCTTCACGGTGATGAGGTCGCCAGCGTTCTTCACAGGAATCTGCATCTCAACGCCAGTAGTCACCTGATAGCTGTTGTCGTTGTTCTTGATGCTGCCGCCATTATAGATGATATTCATCTCAATGTCTTTCACATCCGAAGCCATCTTCGCTGCGGTATAACTGCCGCCTTCACTCTTCGGAGCAAGATTAGCGCAGTTGGCAGCAAAATTCCAGGTGGCTGTCACGTCCTGGAGCTCGGTAGCAGACACGACACCCGCAAACATCACAAAGATGCCCAGCAGGGAGAATCGCAGTAATTTGTACTTCATACTGTTTGTTTTTGGTTAATAAGTAAGTTAATGTTAATAAAATGAATGGTCTTTCTTACGGACTTAACGCCTAAGCACGGTGCGGCTTTGACGTGAGCCGTCGGGCATTGCCGTTGTCTCGATTACGAGGCCACGGGTATGGGCGCCGACGCGCTGGCCCTGCATATTATAGAATAATGATGTACGCTCATGCGCAGGAATCATCTTCTCTTCAATGGCTGTGGTTTCCTTCTTTCCCGACAGGGTTATGCTGAGCACCAGCTGCTTCACCTGCGGGGTGAAGGTGAGGTTGTCGGAGACGGCAGGTATCACGTCAATGGTATGCGTCACCGTCTCCTTTGATTTAGGGAAAACATACTGCGTGGCTTCGTAAGTCACGCCTGCCACCTCGCCAAGGTAGGCATCAGCGTCGGTGTAGTTGTCGTAGCCTGTGAAGGTGGCTTTGTTGACGCTGACATTTTCAGGGAGATTGATGGTGTACTGCACGCCGGCGGAATACTTGATGCCGCTGTTGTTGCCCGTAGTGTAACTCTTGCTGCGGGTATTGGTGATGGTGTAACCATTCATAAAGTTCCACACGCTGGTAGTGTTCTCGCCCGTGTTGGTTTCGGCAGAAAGGGTGAAGCTCATGTCCTGGCCTTCCTCTCCCTGTTGCTCAGGCTCGTTGACGGCAGCCACGAGACTAGCATCCTCGTTGCGGTAGGCGGGGAAATAGTCGTTGACTGCCTGATCCTGCAGCGCCTCGCCGTTCTCATTGAGCATAATGTCCTGCACCAATGAGTTGCAATAAACCTCGATGTTAGTGTAATACTGATGCTGGCTGTCAAGTGTATAGAGATTGGCGTCGTTTTTCGTAGGGTCAAGGCCGTTGGCAGCCTCCCATGCGTCGGGCATTCCGTCCTTGTCGGTATCGAAATCGGCAGGACGACTGCCTGTGCCGAAATTAGTCTCGGTGTAGCCATTGACATCGCTCACCTTGTCAATGCGTCCCCACTGATTGGTGACAGAGCCTTTGTAGGTGCAGGTGCCATTCAACGTCTCGCTGGCATAGCGCTGGTCCACGTCGTCGCGACAGAGCGAGGCACCGGCGTAGGCGAGAACCTGCTGATAGGCCTTGGCAGCAGTATGCGTGGTAACGTCACCCATAGGACCGGCTTCGTCGAGCTTCATACAGATGTAGTCGGTGCCGTTCACAGTGAGATATTCCTCATTGGCGCCATTGTAGTGATTGGGATCTTTAGAGTATCGCTTGCCGTTGCGCTCAATGGTGCCGTCATCAAAGCGGAAGGTCTCCCAACCCGCATTTCTGTTGTCGATCATGTTGCCGTCGACAAAATAACGGCTGGTCATGCCCCAGTATTTGGGATAGCCCTCGGAGTTGCCGCTGGCTCCTACGGTGACGGTGGTCAGACGGTCGATGGTGGCGCCGGGGCCGCTCTTGTAGTAGTTGCCCACCATATTGACCTTGCCGCCGCCAGGGCCGCCATAGCAGCCGTTGGTGTTGTAGACGACACAGTTGCGGAAGTCGACGTTCTCGGCCTGCACAGCGTTCTGCCAGTTGTACTGGCTGTAAAGCTGGTTGCCGGTGTAGCCTGTCCAGTCATAGCGGGCACCGTTGAAGCGAGGCGAGCGGTTGGCGACATGCAGGATGAGGTTGTGGTGGAAGGAGGCCAGCTTGCCGCCCCAGATGCCGCCATAGCCATGGGCTCCCTTGCCATGGCCTGCGTTGCAAAGGCTCTCGCCAATGGTGCACCACTGCATGGTGAAGTTGTTGTTGTCATAGAACGAAGCCACCTCGTCGATGCTCCACGAGAGCGAGCAGTGGTCGAGCATCATACCTGTATAGTGACGCGCCGTGCTGGCATCGGCGCCATCGTTGACGTCCTTCTCCTGTCCACGGCGAATACGGATGAAACGCATCACAATGTTGTTACCGTTAGGATTGACGGAATAGTAGCGCAGAGTGATGCCGGGCGCAGGTGCCGTCTGCCCCATGATAGTGGTGTTGGCACCGATATTCACATTGCTTTTCAAGGCAATGACACCGCCCACGTCGAAGACGACGATTTTCTTCGACGAACCGCTGACGGCTGAGCGGAAGGAGCCAGTGCCGCTGTCGTTGAGGTTGGTGACGTGCACCACCTTTCCGCCACGTCCGCCGGTGACGTAGCGTCCGTGGCCCTCAGCGCCGGGAAAAGCGGGCGTTGTCTGCGCGGCTGCACTGTTAAATGTCAAATGACAAATGATAAATAATAAACTCAGTAGAATGTGTTTCATGTTGGATTGGTTATTTGATAATAGTTCGTTTTATTGCATTCGTTGCAGGCCTTCCCAGCGCACGTTCCATGTGCCGTCCTGCGGGAATCCTGGGTTATAGGAATTAGAGCAACCGTCCCAACCGGCACACATCATGGCCACTGCGGTGAGCAGGGCGCCGTTGCCCGGCAGGTAAAGACGCAGGCGGTCGGCGGTCTGGAAATTGTGCCCGTTCTTCAGGTAGGTGTTCTTCTGTGTATCGATGAGCAGGGCTTTGAGGGCAGTTTCAGGCTGATTCAAACGGGCTGCAGCCATCGCCGTCATGCCATAGTCCCAGCCCCAGGTGGTGGGCCAGTTCCAGTTCTGCATCACCCAGTCGAGGGTTTTGCTTGCGGCGACTGAGTCGCTGTTTACGGAACAACGAGGCAGGAGACCAAAAGCACCGAGGACGGCAGGGTGGTCGTTGCGGCATTTCTCCTCGAAGGTTTCGGTAGACACGACGGGAGCGGCACCGGCAGCGACGGCATCAAAGGGGTCGAAGCTCTTCAGGTTGTCGGTCTTTCCCTTTGGCAGGCCAGCAGTGTAGATGCCGTTCTTATTCATGGGAAGAGGCGACATATTATTGATGATTTTATCCCACTCGGCATTACGCGACTTGCCCTGACGCTCACGCCAGGCGTTAGCAACCTTCAAACCATACTGCCAATAAGCCAGTTCGAATGGGTGATTGTAGCTAAAATCCTTTGACATCGACTCCTGCATGGCAGTCTCGCCTTGAAGGAAATAGCGCTTTGTCTTATTATCGAAGCTTAAGAAGTCGGCCATGAACGTCGCTGTTTCCTCAACCTGCTCAGCGTACTTCTTCAAAGAAGCGTCACTGGGATTGGCTCTATAGAGCTCCTCTGCCATATATAAATAATGTGGCTGCTGCCAAATGAGGAACGAGCCGGTGTTCGACGGCGCCTCACCAGCCCATGGGTCGGTCATCTTCATCCAGCGCACTCCCTTGAAGCCCTGTCGCTGGGCAATCTGCCGGGCAACAGGGTATGCAACGTCATTGTACCAGTCCATGACGGTAGCAACTGTCTGCGGACGGCCCCACAGAGCGAAGTCAACCATGTGCCACCACGTCATCTCCAGATGCGGACGCCCGAACCACGAATTATACGTCAGGCCGGTCTCCTGTGGTGGCAAAGCGTTGGCGCAGTTCACCTGCGTCAGATATTGCGAGAGGACGACGCGACGCTCCAGCTCCTTTGCACGCGGGTCGGTACACTGACTGAAGTCTACGATAGCGCCTTCGTTCCACCAGCGGTTCCAGGCCTTGATGACAGCCTTCAGTTCTTGGCTAAAGACGAGCTGCTGGACATTTGTTTTTGGCTGCTGGCTGTATTCTGCCTCAAACTCGAGTAAATCGGCATTAGTGGAAAGCGTGAAATGATGGGGAGATTGCTCTTCCAGTTTGGCTTCGCCTTGCCAGCTAAGGGCAAGGTAATATTTAGTGGAGTCGATAACATGCTCAATAAGGGCATTGCCGGCGTTGCTGGAGATGATACGGGACGTGTGACGCTCAGGCTTCGTCCAGTCGGCAGCGTCATCGGCATGCTTGCCGGTAGGATAAGGAAAGCGGATGCTGACGCTGGCACGCCCATCATTCAGTAGCGGCGACTTGATGCGATAAATGACAGCGTCCTTTTCCTGCATAGCGGCGGTGATGACATCAACGGGCTGACCATCGGCCTTAAACGATGATTCGATAACGCCATCATAGAGTTTCAGTTCCTGGCGGATATCGGTCAACGCTGAGAGCTGAACAGGAAGAGAAAGCCCGATAACGCCCATATTCAGACGATGAGGGTTTACGCGGAAATATTCGGTAGCAGCAACGTTACGGGCATCATCGCCTTTTGAAGCCTTATACTCCACGGCGTAAACTTCAGGGTGGCCGTGGCCCAAGTCGAAGCTTTTTTCGCTGTCGGCAGGCGTGAGGCCGTCGGTGTTTTCGAACTTATGCCACGCCCAGTCAGACATGGCTGTCAGGGGAACACCACCCCTGTATTCAAAAGGGAACGACTGCAGGCCGGTGACGTCGACCGTCGTGGCGAAATGGCCGTTTCCCACGGTGAGCGATGCCAGCGGGTCGGCCTCGGTGATGACGGGATTGTTGCGGCTGACGACAGCCCTGCGGTCGATAGGCAGCATGACGTTGTCGGTGTCAAAGCCCATCATCTCCATCTCCAGCGAAGCCCAGATGAACGGGCCAAGGCCCTTGGCGTCATTGTCGCGAATTGGCTCAGAGAGGTAATATGCATAGCCTCCGTCGCGCCTGCGGTTCTCCTTCACGCTGCCCTTCGGGTTCACCTGCTTCATGGCAGCAACGACCTCATCGGTAGCAGCAGGACCAAGACCGGCCACGCTGCAGCAATTGGTCAGCGAAATAGTCTTGTCGTCGTTCACACGGATGAAGTTGCTGATGATGCCGCGATAGGCCTTGATGCCTGCATCGCGGTACTTCGTACCGACATAGCCTTTGCGATAAGCCTTCAGCAGGACGTAGGTGAACATGGCTGAGCAGGTAGACTCCAGATAGTTGCCCTCGCGTCCCGGCGAGTCCATCACCTGATACCACACACCGCTCTTCTTATCCTGCCACTTGATGACAGCATCGAGGTCTTTCTTCAGCAGGTCGATGACCTCAGAGCGTCGTGCATAGTCCTCGGGCAGCGCGTCGAGCACCTCGATGAGCGCCATCGTATACCAGCCCTGTGCCCTACCCCAGCAGTGCTGGCTGAGTCCGGTGATGCTGTCGCTCCAGAAGGCGTTGCGTGTCTCGTCGTAGGCATGGCGGTTGAGGCCAGTCTTCGGGTCGAGGGTGCGCTCGTAAGTAGAGAGGAGCTGGTTGACGGCATCGTCATAGATATTTTCAATTCTCTTTTTTTCTATTTTCGATTTTCCTTTCGTCACTTCAGTAATGGGGGCGGTGAGGCAACGGTAAGGCAAGCCCATGAAGATGCCGTCGAGCCACACCTGGTAGGCATAGATGGCCTTGTGCCAGAACACCTTGTCGGCCTTGGTGCGCGGCTGGTCCTGCAGCTGCTTCATCATGGTCTTCATGGCCAGCAGATTCTTCTCCTCAGGCCACTGCTGGTACATGCGTGTGACGAAGTGGCCGGTGCGGATGTTGTCGAGGTTGTAGTCGAGGATGTTGTAGCCGCGAATATCGCCTTTCGCGTTGATCATCGTGTCAGTATAGAGCTGGCAGTATTTGCGGATGTCCTCGCCGCCATAGCGCAGATAGGTGTCGAGCATACCCTCCAGCTCGATGCCCATGACATAGCTCCACTTCGGTTTTGTCGAGAAGTCGAGCATATAGCTCTCAGGCACTCGCTTCATCTCTGAGTAGGTCATCCACTCGGAATAGTGTTTATAGGGCTTTTCATTGAGAACGAGGCTGCCGTTGACATAGAGCTTGTCGAAGCGCACGTCGCGCACCTTTCCGCTCTGGAAGTTGCCTTGCTGCACGCCATTGAAGCGGCAGTTGCGCACGTCGATGTCGTAGACAAAGGTGTCGTCGTCGAGACCAATGATCTGCACACCGTACTTCGACTTCTCGCAGGTGACGTTCTCCATCAGCACATTGCGCACTGTGGGGAAGTTGCCGCGACAACAAATCTCATTGTGTTCATAGTCGAGATTGATCTTCAGCACGCTCTCGCCACACTGTCCCACCTTGATGTCCTTCACATAAATGTTCTCGATAATGCCTCCACGACACGAGTTTGTCTTGATTCTCAGCACTCGGTCGAGGTTGGGCGAATCCATAATGCAGTCGTGGGCAAAGATATTCTTTGCACCGCCACTGATTTCCGAGCCGATGACCACGCCGCCGTGACCGTTCTTCATCTCACAATTACGGATGATGATATTCTGCGAGGGCATGGCGTGCTCGCGACCATCGCGATTGCGCCCGCTCTTGATGGCAATGCAGTCGTCGCCGGTATTGAAGAAGCAGTCCTCGATGAGCACTCGGTCGCAGGCCTCGGGGTCGCAGCCGTCGCCGTTGGGGCCAGCATTATTTATATGTACGCGACGCACGGTCACATCGGTCGAGCGCAGAGGATGGATGACCCAGAAGGGCGAGTCGAGCAGCGTGACGTCCTCGATGAGCACGCGCTGGCACCCCAGGAAGTTAACCAATTGCGGGCGAAGACCGTCCTGCAGCCCGAAGGAGCGCTTCTTATTGGGCTGTCCCAGCTCATCGCGCATGGGCACACCGTCTTCTCCGCTTTGCAGAAGACGCGGACGTGCCTCTTTCTTCTGCGAGATGCCGCCTTCCTTCCAGCCGTAGTGAGCAGCTCCGCACCATGGCCACCACGTGTCGTTGCTGCCGCCGCCGTCGATGATGCCCTTGCCGGTGATGGCTATATCGGTCTGTCCCTTAGCGTAGATGCAGGGCGAGAGGTTGAAGCAGTCGAGGCCTTCCCACGCGGTTTCCACTATGGGATACAGCTCCGGCTCGAAGGCGAAGAGCAGCTTGGCGCCCTCCTCGATGTGCAGGTTGACATGACTCTTCAGGTGGATGGCACCCGTCAGGAAGCATCCGGCAGGAACGACAACGCGTCCGCCACCTTTCTTCGAACACTTGTCGATGGCTTTCTGAATAGCCTTCTGATTATCGGCGGCCGAAGCATCGGGCTTCGCGCCATACTTGGTGATGACATAGTCCTTGCCGCTGATTTGCGGTGACTGGATGCTCTGCTCTATCTGCTGATAGACTGCAGCATCCCACTCGTTGGCCTCGCCCGCAAAGGGCACCAACAAAGCTAACAATAGCAAAGGAAGGAATCTTTTCATTAAGTTGTTTGCGATTAGTTAATAGGTTGCAAAGATACGAAAAACTATCCTAACGGCAAAAAATATAAGGGACAAAAAAAACGGCACTTCGCGAAAACGTTTACGTCAGTAGGCCATTGTAACAAAACAGTAACCACGTGGGTTACTGACAGTAACCACGGTGGTTACAGACAGTAACCCACGTGGTTACTGTTTTAGCACAATCCCGCTTTATGCGCCAACCTGCTGCAAAAAACTGCGCAGCAGGTCAACGTCTTTCACAGCGGGTGCAGTCTCAAAACGGGAGTTGAGGTCGATGCCAATGCACTGAGGGTGATGGAAAGCCTTTACTCGGGCAGCATCGTCGGGGCCAATGCCGCCGCTCAGCAGGAAGGGCACAGGGCCGTGATAGGCTTCCAGCAGCTGCCAGTCGAACTGCCGCCCACTGCCGCCCACGCTGTCACAGCGAGTGTCGAAGACGAAGGCATCGACGCAGTTGAAATACTGCTCGCAGGCGTTCAGATCGTCGGTGCTTGCAATGCTGACAGCTTTCCAGAACTGGATGCCCGGACGGAAGTCTGGGTCGAGGGTAGCGCGCAGGTTGCGGATGACAGTTGGCGATTCGTGACCATGCATTTGCACGACATCGAGCTGATAATTCACCACGCGCGTAATAATGCTTTGCGGCATCTCGTCGACGAAGACGCCAACTCTTAGTGGTGAGTGGTGAGAGGTGAGAGGTGAGAGACTGGCCCTGTCGGGAATGATGCCTGCGTGTGTGGGCACCATCGTAACATTGCGCGGCGAGCCGCTCCAGAAAATCATGCCAATATAGTCAACGCCAAGAGCCTCCACTTCGCGGATGTTCTTGCCGTCGCGCATGCCGCAAACTTTTATCTTCATAACACTATTGTTGAGTACGGGGTTTCAGTGCGTCAGCAATGACTTGCGCCATACGGCTGGCGCCCCTGTCGTTGGGGTGAATCATGTCGGAGGTCATTTCCTTCTCGTCGGTGACGGCGCTGTGCAGGTCGATAACCGTCAGACGGTTCTTCTTGGCAATCTTCTCGATGGAAGGGATGACGCCGTTGACGATGACGCTGTCGGTAATGCCCCACTTGTCGCGGAAGGCACGAATGGGTGTGCAAAGATAGATGGCCGGCTTCGAGGGCAGCGCCTTCAGTGTGTCGAGCATGGCCTGATAGTCGTGCTCATACTGCTGCTGATTCCACTGATAGTCCTTCGAATCGTTGGTGCCGAGCTTGATGACCACGATATTCGGAAGAAACGCCTTGGCATCGCGCCAGGCCTGCTCTTGCATGTAGGGGTGGTCGCTGGTGCTCATCATGCAGCGTGCACCCACGCCGTAGTTCTTCACCACGCAGCCATTGCCCAGCAGGCGCTGCAACTGGGCGGGATAGCCTTTCTGCTCCTGCATGTCAATGCCCGAACCGTGGGTGATGCTGTTGCCGATGCAGGCCACACGCACGGCATCGACGGGATGCTGGGGCAGCGACTGCAGCCAGCCGTTCAGGTCGGCCAGCATCTGGTCGTGGTAAGGCCATGAGCTGCGGAAGCCGAAGCCGTGACCGCCGGAGGGATAGACATAGAGCGAGCAGTGGTTTCCCTTCTTGCGCATCTCGCTGTAGTAGGCCACGCCGTTGGTGACGGGCGGCACCACGCCGTCGTCGTTGGCAGTGAGAATGATGGCAGGTGGCGTGAGATGGCTGACGACGGCGTTCTGGTTCGACCACCATTTCACCAGTTTATCGTCCTTCGCTCCTTCCTCGCCAAGGAAGTTCACGCAAGAACCTTTATGCGTAACGCGCTGGTCCATTGATACGACGGGATAGAAAAGGATGCTGAAATCGGGACGGCAGTCGAACTCGCTATGCGTGGAGACACTGCTGGCCAAATGGCCTCCGGCCGAGAAGCCCATGATGCCTACGTCCAACGGATTGATGCCCCACACCTGCGCCGAGTCACGCACGATGCGGATGGCCTGCTGTGCATCGCCGAGGGGAATGGTGCGATTGCCATTGGGCATCCTATAAGTAAGGACGAAGAAGGCGATTCCGCGCTCGTTGAACCAAGGTGCCCAGTCGTGGCCTTCGTGCTGCGTGGCTAAGTGCGAATAGCCGCCGCCAGGACAGTCTACAATGGCACGGCCCGTAGGCTGCTGCGGTAAGTAAGCTTCCATCTTGGCCAGCCCGTCGGGCGTAATGTTAACGGTGAACTGGCGCGCCGTTTGCGACCATAGGGGCAATGTCAGCAACGCCAATAACAAGGTAAAGGTCTTTTTCATGGCAGTCATTACATTCTTAACAGGTGCAAAATTACACAAAATATTAACATACACGAAACAATCCTCTCAAAAAAAACAAGTTTTTCTTTCTTCCTTTCACATTCTTTTCGTATATTTGCACGCTGAACAGCTAAAAACGAACATCTAAACATCACTCAACATGAAAAATATGCTAATGAAGTTCTTGGTCACGGGCGTAATGTTGCTGCTAACGTCACAGCTCTGGGCTGCCAACGCCAGACAGACCGTGGAACAAGTGACAACGACGGTAGAATTACAGAACGACGTCGACTATATCGTCACCAGTGATACGCCCTTCAGCGACGAAGGACTCGTCAACATTATTAATACGGAACATGCCGTCGTCATCCTGCAGAGCGTGAAGCCTTCGGTGGCCGTCAGCAAATGGCTGAAATATGTGCAGATCAATGGCACACAAGCCAAGAATAACACCAACTGCCAGGTGAAGATTTATCGCAACGGCTGCATCATCATGCCATACGCCAACACGCTGAAGCCACTGACTACCTTCACGGAAAGAGATTTTACGGGAGAGTCGTGCAACAACTACGGAATGGGCAACTCGGGAGGCTATATGAACACCCTGACCGCGAACCTACTGAACAATCAGATTCGCTCGTTCAAGCTGAAGAGAGGCTATATGGTGACTTTCTCGACACAGAGCGGCGGACGTGGCTACAGCCGCTGTTTCATTGCTGCCAACAACGATTTGGAAATCAGCGAACTGCCCCCGGTGCTTGACCAGAAAATCTCGTCCTATCGTATATTCAAATGGTATGATGCAGGCAAGAAGCAACTGGCCAATTGCACGGACAGGACTGTACTCAATGCCCTCAACGTGCAGAGCAGCTATGACTGGGGACAGGGCAACAACTCGCTCCTGCCCGACTATGAGTGGGTGCCCAACCATATCTACGAGGACTGGCCCTCGTCGAGCACCATAGGCGGCACTTCGCAGTCGCCTCACTGTAAGAACAACAACGAGCCGCTCAACTCAGCCGACGATCGTCCACAGGACCTGACGACCATCCTGAACAACTGGGAGAACATGATGCGCACGGGCTTGCGTCTGTGCTCGCCTGCATCATGGGACGGCAGCGACTATGACAATGCTACAGGATTTCTGGCTCAGTTCCTCGACTCTATTGACGCTCGCGGCTGGCGCTGCGACATCATCGACCTGCACTGCTATTGGCCGGAAAGCAAGTTCAACAACCTGCACAACTGGAGTGACAAGTACAAGCGTCCTATCTGGATTTCGGAGTGGTGCTGGGGCGCCTCATGGAACAAGAACGGTGCCTTTGCCAGCGGCGTCACACAAGCTCAGGTGAAGTCGGCCCTGCAAAACATCTGCTCTAAGCTGAACAACTATGACTACGTGGAACGCTATTACTATTGGAACAACGAGGCTGCCATCTCGAAGGTCTATAATAACAAATTGACACCTGCCGGCGAATACTATGCCTCGATGATTGCTCCGATGGGCTACAACGGCAAGTATGACTTCGTGCCCACGACACCGCGTCAGTACGGTCCCTCGAAGTTCAAGGTTACGGTGCAGACAAACGGAAAGACACGGCTCGCATGGTACGACTCAAACGGTGAGTACAACCAACTGATGGAGGTGCAGATGAAGGACGAGACAGGACGATGGGTGGTGCTCGACACCATTCAGCAGAAAGAGACGGCCTCGAACTATACATACGATGTGAATCAAGCTGATGAGAATATCAAGTATCGCGTGCACCTCATCGACCTCAACGGCAAGGAGTATTACACATCGGATGAACTGAACGCGGGCGATGTGGTTGATGTGGACGGCCAGACGTTCTACGCTGGCGGCAACCTGCTGCTCAACGGCGACTTTGACCTTGGCTTCACCGACTGGACCAACGGACAGGGGAAACCGCTGACTGAACCCCAGTTCCAGGTGGTGGGCGCTGGCGGCTATCATAACAATGCCTACCTGCAGGCCCATCTTTCTGGCGGAATGAATGCCATCACGTCTGTCAAGAAGGTGGTGGAACTCACGCCCAATCAGAACTATATCTTCCGCATAGCGACTATCAACAGTGGCAACTACGTGAAAATGGCACTCAGTGCCGACGGCAGCTCGCTGACCAAGGAAGTGGCAAAGGCTACGAATGGAACGGCATGGAACCTGGAGAAGTTCGTCTTCAACAGCGACACTTACAGCAAGGGCATCCTGGCATTCTATACGCTGGCAGCCAAGGCACAGATAGACGCTGTGGAACTGCGTCCGCTCTTCGCTTCACGCGATGAGGCCGTGGCGCATGGCAACCAGGCAGCGCAACTGATAGAGCAGGCAGAAACGGCCTACGAAGAGCAGTCGACGGCTCTTGCCGACGAAATCAGTCGCATTGCTACTACATTGGCTGCCATCGAAAATAAGCCCTGTCAGGGCTACAATCAAATGAAGGAATTGCTAGCGCAGGCACAAAATGCGCAGACAAGAGCAGAGGCCAAGGCTGCTGTCAGCGAGCTGCAGTTGATGCTGGACACTTATCTGGATTTTGTCCGCTCGCCGAAACAGCCTAAGTACGGCTCGTTTGCATCGGAAAAGAGCGATGGCTGGGAAACGAAGGTAGGTACCTATACCGGTGGCGACCAGAAAGCCACCACAAAATTTGGCAAGACATGCTGGAACTCCTGGTGGAGCACTACTTCAAAGACTGCCACGATGGAAATCCGTCAGACGGTAACGGGCCTGCCTGAGGGCTATTATGAGCTGGAATGTAAGGCCACCACAGAACACTTCTGCATCAGCGACCAGCACGGCTACCTGAAGTGTGGCGATATGGAAGCAGTGACGCCTACGATGTCGCATGACTGGTTCGACCTTCCTGTGAGCGACAACGAAAAGTGGGAGACGCTGACAACAACGCCTGTCTACGTGCCTGCCAACGGTTCGGTGACGCTGGGTTTCAAGAGTTCGAAGGAAGGTGCTCATACTGGTTGGTGGCATTCCTTCGGCAATGCCAGCGGAAGCAAGGACAACCGCGAGGGCTGGTGGTGCGCTACAGGTTTTGTGCTGAAGTATCATGCCATCGACGACCTGTCGGGCATCAGTACCCCCAGAGCAGAGCGTATCAAGGCTGATGGCGTTTATGGCATGGATGGCAGAAAACAACCAGATGCCAACCAGCTGCCGCAAGGTTTGTATATCAAAGTGGAGAACGGACAGGCCAAGAAGCTCATCGTGAAATAACTACTAGACTATGAAACGTACACTCATCTTTTTTTTCTTCGCTACCTGCCTGGCGTCCAATGCACAGGTAGTAGAGAAGGCTGATGTCACCATAGCCTTCGACCTCAGCCAGACGGGCCACCGCTTCAATCCTACGTGGGGCCTTGATCAGGCATGGATCAGCGAGCAGAATCTGCGCAAAGGCATCAACCACATGGGCAAGGAGAACATCGGCATAGGGCGCTCGGCCTATCGTTTCACTTACCCGCTCGTCAACGATTCGGCTTTGGCAGCCAATGTCATCACCAAGTTGAAAGAGCGCTCCAACATCTTCAATATTGTTGACAAGGAACTGCCTATCGTCTTTACCGCCGACCAAGAGGCTGGCACCTGCGACTATTTCGTGGTGAACAAAAACTGCAACATAGAGCACTGGGCTGCGATGATCAACAGCCACGTGCACTGGATGCAGCAGTACACCAGTCATCCCATCGTGGGCGTGTCGCCATTCAACGAGCCAGACTACTGGACACAAGAAGAGGGTGCCACCGTGCAGAAGCAATGGCAGGTGGCGAAACTCCTAAAAGAAAACTATCCACGCTGTGCTGAAGTGGCGATGGTTGGCGGCAACACGCTGAACGATGACAAGGCACTAACGTGGTACACCAGCGGCAAGCAGTATTATGACTGGGGAAACACTCACCAGCTGGCCGGCTCTTTTGACAACTACGTCAAGTTCTATAAGCAGCTGGCTGCAGACGGCAAGGTGGGCTACAACGACGAGATGCACAACGTGACCGAAGCCATGACGGGTCTGGAATATGGCATGACCGTAGGCATCTGGTGGGGTTTCGACAGCCGCGCACGCGGTGAGTTCTGCGACATCAGCCGCCACGGCGAGCGTCTTGCATACGGCGAGCACCGCAACAACTGGACGTCGGCCAGCGTCTACCGCCACGACGACGGCCGCGTGAAAGCATTCGTAGGCTCCAGCGAGCGCCAGGCCAAGACCACCAGCTATCAGTTTGTATCTGTAGACCGCGACGTCTACTTCAACGGCAATGGTCCCACACGTCAGTACCGTATGACTATCCCCGGCGGCACAGACTACCAAACCGGCCAGACCAACGCCGAATGTGTCATCGACATCACCTTCGGCAATGACGTACCTTCCGTGCCCCTCACCAATGGCGTTTACAAGCTGGTGAACAGAGCGACGGGCAACGTCGCCGCTGTTAATGGCGAAAATATCGTGATGCAGAAATACACGGGTACAGCCAGACAACAGTGGAACTTTGCACCTGTCAGCCCACGCATCGGCGGCGACTTCAGCTTCTTCGAGTTCACATCTGTCGACAATCCTAAGACAAGGATGAACGTACGAGATTTCTCTACTGAAAACGCCGCTAACGTCATGGCCTACTCCAGAAATGACACACCAAGCAGCAACGAGCAGTGGTACCTGCAATATGCCGGTGAGGGCTATTACTATGTGCGCAACCGCGAGAGTGCACTATACTTGGCTGCATCGTCGAGCAGCAACACCAACAACGTGAACGTCAATCAACGTATCCTGCCTGAGAACGAGTCAATGCATCGACTGCTTCAATGGCGCTTGATGCCTGTTGACGTGCCCTACGAGACGACTGCTCCTGAGCAGCCCACAGGATTAGCGGCAGAAGCTCAGTCGGCATCGGTACTCCTCACCTGGACCAATGGTTCGGAGGAAGACCTCGACGGCTATATGGTACTGAGGAGCGAAGAAGGCAGTGACGAGTGGAACACTATTGCACGCCGCATCTCGCCTCCTTCGGAAGTAACGGGCGAGCCTTTCTATGTAGACAACAGCGTGCTGCCTGGCCGCACTTACCAATACAAAGTGAAAGCCGTCGACACAGCCCAGAATCAGAGTGCGGCATCGGAAACCGTCAGCGCCACCGTGCTGACAGACAGGACAATGGTGGGTCTTTGGACGATGGACGGCACCATCAACGACGCCACGAAAAACTGTCGCCATGCCGTCAGCGCCATCAAAACCAACTTTGTAGCAGGCCATACAGACGACACGAAGGCGCTTAGCTTCGGCGGAAATCAATGGCTGCAACTGCCTGTCAACACGCCTGCCAGCGACGAGCTGACCGTTGCCATGTGGGTAAAGTGCTCGTCATCGACAGCCTGGCAGCGTCTGTTTGACTTCGGCTACGACACCGACCATTACCTCTTCCTCACGCCCAGCAACGGCTCCATCATGCGGCTGGCCATCAAGAACGGCGGCACCGAGGAACACCTCGACGCCCCGAAATTGCCTACTGGCCAGTGGAAACATGTGGCCATCACCATGAAGCAAGGCAAGTCATGCATCTACGTTGACGGAGAGGTAAAAGCCAGCACTGACGCCATCAGCATCAGTCCGGCCGACGTGAAGCCCGTCATCAACTACATCGGTCGTAGCTTCTTCAACAGTGACCCCGGATTCAGTGGTCAGATGCAGGATGTGCGCATCTACAACTATGCCCTGAATGAGGACGAGGTGAACACTGTCTACAACGGCGTCACGGCCATCAGCGAGCCGGAGGTACAAAAAATGCCTTCCACCGTTTATACGATGAAAGGCATTCGTTTGCAACAGCCTCGTCACGGACTGAATATTATCAATGGCAAAGTCGTTCTAAAATAAAACAAGGCTTAACGCATGATCCGCTTGAAAGACTTGCTGCCACGGCGCTCAATGTAGATGCCACGCAGCTTCGGCTGGCTGATGCGTAGGCCATTCAGGTCGTAATATGAGACAGCATCGGCGTCAGCCCACTGGTCGGCAATGCCGGCATAGGCCTGCATGTCGTTATCGCTGAAACTGCGCTTGCCACCGGTAATCTTGAGCTCACCATCAGCCTTCACAGCCTTGCCGGTATAGCTGCTGATGGTCAGTGTGCCACCCTCCATGTAGAAATTGCCGGTGTTCTCGTCCTCATGGTCAGCGATGATTCCGGTTTCGGGGTCGTTGGCCAGCTCCACCTGGACACCGTCTTCGCCAGCACTGTTAATGTTCACCGTGCCGCTCTCCATCAGGAAATACTCCTTGCAGTGGATGGCGTCCTTCACAGAGCTGGTGATATTCAGCGTGAGGTTTTTTATCTCAATGTATTCCTTGCTGTAGACGGCGTGCTTCGAGTTGCCCGTCACGTTGAGCGTGCCCTTTCCCTTGAACTTGGTATGGCCCTTGCAGTGATAGGCACCATTAAAGTCTGCGTTAGCGCCGTCAACAAGGGTGCTGGTGGTGCCTTTCTTCGCAGTGACAGAGCAGCGCTTACCATTCTGCAGGTTGATGGCAGGCCCCGAAGGGTTGGTCAGCGTCAGCCCGTTAAGCTCCACACTACACTTGAAAGCGCCCTCGAGATAGAACTCGCCATCATTAGAAGTGCCGGAGAGAACATATATGATTTCTCCGTCCTCGTTATCAACATTGGCGTCAATACCGGCAAAGTTCTCAGCCTGCACCAGCTTGACGTGCGACGATGTGCCGCTCGCCACCTTAACGTAGGCACTGATGTTGCTGGCAATGGTGACGGTGGCCGTATTGCCGTTGAATTTTACTTCCACGGTGTTGGCGTCGATGGCACTGATGCTACAGGTGCTGACGACGATGGCCAGCATGGTGAGTAGTTTTCTCTTCATCAAATCTTAGTTTTTTGTGTTTCCGTCATCATGCTGGCCAAAGCCGAATACGGACTGGAGCATGTCGATGTCGCTGAAAAATGACACTAGACCAGGCAGCTCCTCTTTAGCCACGGGGTCGGAAGTGTTTTGGATAAGGGAAGCGATCTCCTCTTGGTGCCCTGTAAGGAACTCACGCAAATCCGTCACATACTGAAGCACCTTGGCGGTGTCAGTTTCCTCCATCATCTTCTCTGGCACATTAGCCAGGATGCCGTAAAACCGTGCGCCATCTCCCTTTTTGAGCAGCGAGTCAAGAACGTCCACCATCGACTTTGTGTCGTCGGGAGCCTCTGCCTGCGGCGCTGCCTCGCCAGGCGTGGGTGTGTGCCCCAAGCATG
The DNA here is from genome assembly GCA_902778535.1 of uncultured Prevotellaceae bacterium. Classification (GTDB taxonomy): domain Bacteria; phylum Bacteroidota; class Bacteroidia; order Bacteroidales; family Bacteroidaceae; genus Prevotella. The sequence goes on along the minus strand of CACYYG010000007.1, from coordinate 44,190 downwards.
ACGAGCAGGCCGTAAGGTAAAGCGTAGAAGCGGCCACAAGTGCCAAAAACAGTTTCTTCATTTAATCTGCCATTAAATCAGAGACCAGGAATCTTCTCAAGCAGTTTTCCTACGTCCTGAGTGCTTATGTCGCTCACGAGGCCTTGAGCCTTCTTTGCAAGCTCGCTGTCGGAAATCTTGCCGATGAGCTCAGCCACCTTGTCCTTGTTGTCAACCAGGAACTTCTGTGCGGCCTGCAGATACTCCTTGGCCTTGGCGGGGTTGTCCTTGAGGAAGCTGATAGCCTTCGTCTTCACATCGCCCAGCATGGTGATGAATTTGTTGCCGTCGCCAGCCTTCAGGTTCTCGGTCAACTGACCTACCATATCCTTCGGATCATCGCTAAGATTTGAGTTTCCACAACTCGACATCAACGTCATGGCAACGACGGCCATGAGTGCAATCATTAACTTTTTCATACGCTTGTGTTTTTTGGTTTTTGAAAATATGGTTTTGTTAAAAAGTTTATTCGCTGGCAAAATTAAGAAATAATGCAGACATCTGCAAAAAAAAACGAAAAATCTTTTGACGAGATGAAAAATAATGTTACTTTTGCGAATTGATAAAGAACTAACAGGTTTTTATAGAGTTGCCTACAGACAATGAATGTCGAAGCAATCAATCAGCTCATCAACGAGAAGCCCAATCTCAGTACCGCCCTCGGTATGGAGTTCATCTCCACGCCTGATGACGATACTTGTATGGCACGTATGAAGGTTGACGAGCGCAACCGCCAGCCCTTTGGCTTTCTCAGCGGCGGCGCCTCGCTGGCGTTGGCTGAGAACGTGGCGGGCGTTGGCTCTTCAGCACTTTGTCCCGGCTGTGCCTGTGTGGGCATCGAGGTGAGCGGCAGCCACGTGAAAGCCGTCTGCGAGGGCGATACTGTCACGGCCTACGCCCGTCTGCTCAGTCAGGGCTCCACGCTGCACGTGTGGCAGGTAGACATCCGCAACACAGCCGAAGAGCTGATTTCCAGCGTGCGCGTCACCAACTACATCATCCGTCACAAATGAACAGCTTCGCCATCTTCCGCCTGCCCCATGCCGACAGCTATGCGATGATTGAGGGCGAAGCCGTTGTCGTGCCGTCGCTCGCCGAACTTGGCGACGAGCAGGGTTTTCTGCTTGCTCCCTTCATGGCATCGGAAGAGGAGCCGGTGGTTCTGATCAGAGGTGAGAAGCAAGAGGTGAAAGATGAAAGAATACCTCAGCCGCAGAGCACGCCTGTTTCCACTCACCCCTCACTCCCCCTCTCGCGCAGCTCCTATTCTTCCGATTTCGCCACTTTCCACAAAGCCCTCCTTGACCGACAGTTTCAAAAGCTGGTGCTGGCACGTTGCGCCACCGTCGGCTACGACGGCAAGGCCACGCCGATGATGCTTTTTCAGACAGCCTGCCGCCTCTATCCCCGCATGTTCGTAGCTCTGGTCAGCACACCGCAGAGCGGCATGTGGCTCACAGCCTCGCCCGAAATTCTGTTAGAACACCTTCCCGACAACCGCTGGCGCACTATTGCCCTGGCGGGCACCATGCGCTTGCGCAGCGACAGAGCCGACGACGAGGGGCAGCGACTGCGCTGGTCGGCTAAGAACATTCAGGAACAGCGCTACGTAGCCTCCTATCTTGCCGACGTGCTGCGCCGGTTCTCAGACGATGTCCACGAAGAAGGGCCGCGCACCGTGCGTGCCGCACACCTTGTGCACCTGCGCAGCGACTTCACCTTTACCCTCAATAATAAATATTGTACACGCGTAGGCGAGCTCCTTGAAGCGCTCCACCCCACCCCAGCCGTCTGCGGTCTGCCCAAGGCTGAGGCCCAGCGTTTCATCATCAGCCATGAAAATGCTCCACGCCACTACTACAGCGGCTTTATGGGTCCCTTCCATCTTCAATGCTCCACCCACCTCTACGTATCGCTGCGCTGTATGCACATCACCGATAGCGCCTGCCACCTCTATGCCGGCGGCGGCCTGCTGCGCGAGAGCAACGAGCAACAGGAATGGCAGGAAACCGAGGCAAAGATGGAAACCATGCGCCGTCTTATCAAGCCATAACGTGGAATCATCTATTGCATGACAGCATTTCTTCATACAATCCGCATAGCATTCATCGGTTTAGGCGACCGGGGACGCAAGGCTTTGCGCCTGATGCTGCCTTTGGAAGGCGTCGAGGTGACGGTACTGTGTGATCTCTCCGAAGCCAACATCCAAGAGGCGAAGGCCATAGTGACGGCCGCGGCAGACAGCGCAGAGGTGCTGTGCCTATCGGGTAAGGAGGCGTATAAGACGGCATGTCGGAAGGAGGATGTGGATCTCGTGTACATTTGCAGCGACTGGGCCTCCCACACGCCCATTGCGCTTGAGGCGATGCGCAACGGCAAAAATGCTGCCGTTGAGGTTCCGGCCGCAATGACGATGGACGACATCCGCCAGCTCATCGCCACTGCCAGGCAAACGGGCCGACAGTGCTTCATGCTCGAGAACGCCTGCTTCGAACATCAGGTCGTTGAGGCCGTCAAGAAGATTCGTCGTGGCGACATCGGCGAGGTAGTGCACGCCGAAGGCTGCTACTACCACCATCTCGGCAACCGCTGGTCGTCCTGGCGCTTAGACATCAATCGGCAGCACCGTGGCGACCTCTACCCCACCCACGAGCTGGGGCCCATCTGCCAGGCACTTGGCATCGGCGTTGACGACCGCCTGCTGACACTCGTAAGCATGGACTCCGCTGCCATCACCGGCCCGCAGACTTACGAAGATCGCATGGGTGAGGCTGCTACCGACTTCAAGAACGGCGACCACACCACTACCCTCATTCGCACCGCACGCGGGCGTACCATCCTGCTAAAACATGATGTGCTTACCGAGCAGCCCTATGAACGGCAACTGACCTTCATAGGCACCCGAGGCCGCATCGAGCTCCACGACACCGGCCGCGCCTCGCACGATGCCATGACACAAGCCATGAACCGACATCTTATCGACAGCCTGCGCAACGGCTCACCGCTCTCCATCAGCATCTATGACATGGCCACCTGGTGTGCTGCCATACCGCTTTCGCGCGAAAGCATAGCGCACGGCTTTGCTCCCGTGAACTTCCCCGACTTTTACGCCAACGTCTGCTGACTCTCAAAAAAGGTCAAGTATGCGTTTCGTACACACCGTGTGTACTAAAAATACACACGGTGTGTATTAAAAGTACACACGGTGTGTACGAAACGTGTAGTTGACGTTTGTAAAACCGACGGTCTTTTTTTATTCAATCGTCCGTTGGTTTGCATCATTACGGATAATCATTTTGCTGTTGGAATACACATTCACTATTTCGTATCGAAAACACGTTTTTGGGCGAGACGAGAAATAAAAGAACAGAAAAGTATTTATTTCTGCTCTTGCTTCATTAAAATTCACTACCTTTGCACCAACAAAGAAAACATAACTATCCTCACTATCTTATGATTAGAAAAATACTATCTACATCGTTGCTGTTGTTATTTGCAACACTTGTTTCGTCTGCCGCCAGCATTAACCGCCAGCGCGGATGCAGAGTCGGGACGCCCAATCCTCAGTTTTCCATCCATCGCAGCCCATTGTTGTCAGGCGGCGAGAACCCGTATATCGGCAACCGCCGGCAGCTGGTGGTGATGGCCTCGTTTCAGGACCAGGACTTCTTAGAAGACCATGATGCCACGCTGCAGACTTGGAACAAGGTTTTCAATGCCGAAAACTACGCCGAGGGCAAGTATGCCGGATCGGTTCACGACTATTTCCTGGCACAGAGCTATGGGCAGTTTAACCTGACGTTTGACCTCGTGTTTGTGGAATTGCCTGACGGGCTGCGTAAGTATCGCAGTACAAGCAGCCACGATGAGTATTCCCAGTACATGGTCGATGATATTGTAGACGCATTGCAGACACAGAACATTGACTGGAGTCTCTACGATTGGGACGGCGACGCGTTTGTCGACCAGCTGCTCATCATCTATGCCGGCAAGGGAATGAACGCTGGCGGAGGCAATAACACCATCTGGCCTCACCAGTGGTGGCTCAGCCAACATCTGAATTTGGAATCGGAAGACCCAAATGACTACCGCAGCTACCGCACTGTCACCAGTGGCGACAAAGCGTATTACGTCGACTGCTATTGCTGTGTGCAGGAACATGTGAATTTAACGGATGTTCAGTCAACGTTTGGCACCCTCTGCCACGAGTACAGCCATTGCTTCGGATTTCCCGACTTTTATTATGGTAGTGGAACGCAAGTGGTGGGCGCCTGGGATATTATGGACTGCGGAAACTACAGCGGGGAGGGTTTCCGCCCCTGCAGCTATTCTGCCCATGAGCGTATGCTCATGGGATGGCTGACGCCCACTGAGCTCACCAGCACCGCCAGCATCACCAATATGCCTGCCCTGACTGACGAGCCACAGGCCTATCTCATACGTAATGACGGAGCAGAGAACGAATACTACATCATTGAGAATCGCCAGAAGCGAGGATGGGACGAACAGCTGCCCGGCAGTGGCATCGTCGTCTTCCACGTTGATTTCGACAAGGACATCTGGACAAGTATAGAAGAATGTACTAACAACAGCTTCAAAAAGCGTTATTGCATCATCCCTGCCAACAACAAAACCCGGGTGAGTGCAAGTAGCGGCTGGGCTTATCCGTACATTGTAAACGGGTCGGTGGCAAACGACGAGCTGACCAACACCTCTGAACCGGCTGCCACATTGAACAATACGAATGTTGATGGCGAAATGCTGATGTCGAAACCCGTGACACAAATGTATGTAGACGCTAACGGACTGGCATCATTCGTATTCATGGCAGATGAAACGACTTCGATTGCCGACATTCAACGCTCACTCCACAACTCCCAACCTTCAGCCTGGTACTTGCCCGACGGACGCAGGCTTAGTGACAAGCCGTCGGCTCGAGGCATCTACATCAACGAAGGCCGCAAGGTTGTAGTGAAGTAAGTGAAATGCTATCGGACGATTCTGAGGTACGGAGGTACGGGGGTACGGAGGTACGAGAATAGCTTGCACGACTGCTTTCAGCGTAAGGTCAAACCTCGCACCTCCGTACCTCCGTACCTTCGTACCCCCGAAAATTACCAGTTTATTATTTAACGATTACTAAGAACGGCATGTACAGCAATAAAACCTCGGTAAACATCCTTACCAGCCTGCTGGTGGCCCACGGCATAAAACATGCTGTGGTGTGCCCGGGCAGTAGGAACGTGCCCATCGTGCACAACCTCAACGAGTGCCCCGACATCACGTGCTATCCCGTCACCGACGAGCGCTCAGCAGGCTTCTTCGCCCTCGGCATCGCACAGGCCACCGACGAGCCCGTAGTGGTTTGCGTAACCAGCGGCACGGCACTGCTCAATCTGGCACCCGCCGTTGCTGAGGCCCACTATCAGCACCAGTCACTCATTGTCATTTCTGCCGACCGGCCGACTGAGTGGATCGACCAGCTCGACGGACAGACACTCCAGCAACCTGGGGCGCTGGAGCCTTGGGTGAAGAAGACGGTTTCCCTGCCCGAGCTCTCTCCTCTAAACTGGCACTGCAACCGCTTGGTGAACGAAGCACTCATCGAGGCCACCGACGACACTCATCCCTGCGTGCACATCAACGTGCCCATCAGCGAGCCGCTCTTTGAGTTCACCACTGAAAAGCTGCCCGAGGAACGTGTCATCCGCCGCTATGCGCCTGCCACCGACTACAGCTGTCTGCCGCAGCAGCTTCTCGACGACCTGCTCAGCGCTGAGCGGCCGCTCATCGTCTTCGGCCAGCTCAGCTCTCGCCGTTTCCACTACGAGGGCATCGACCACCTCTTCAGCCACATTATCGTACTACACGAAGCACTGGCGCCTTTTACCAGCGTCAGTCCCTTCGAAGAAGTGCTCACGCCTCCCCTCTCCCACCTCACGCCCGACTTCATCCTCTACGTGGGCGACGCCATCGTGAGCAAACGGCTGAAACACTTTTTGCGTGAGGCCAGAGACGCCCGCACATGGCGCATCAGCCTGACGGGCGAGGCAGAAGACACATTCCAAAACCTGCGCGGCATCGTCGTGGGCGATGCAGAGGCTGTCCTGCAGGCGCTCAACTCGAAATACTCGTCTATCGCCGCTCACCTCTCACCTCTCGCTGCTCACTATCGCCGCCAATGGCTCCATCTGCTGAGTGATGCACGACAGCAGTTAGACAATGCGCCGCTGACCTTTAGTGAGGAGGGAGCCGTGCGCCTGTTAGAACGACAAATTGCGTCACTTCTCGTTCCCCTAAACGTCCACTACGCCAACAGCACCGCCATACGCCTGGCCAACCGCTACGCAAAGGGCCATTCTGTGTGGTGCAATCGCGGCACCAACGGCATTGAAGGTTCTCTCAGCACTGCCGCAGGATTTGCTGCTGCCGTTCTCCCGTCTCTTGTTTTCTGCGTCATCGGCGACCTCAGTTTCTTCTACGACCAGAATGCGCTGTGGAACACGCTCCTGCCAAGCCTGAACCTGCGCATCCTGCTGCTGAACAACGGCCACGGTGCCATCTTCGACCATCTGCCAGGACTCAGCCAGAGTGCTGCCCATCCCGCTCTTGTGGCCGGAGCACACCACACCACCGCTGAGGGCATCTGCAGGCAATGTGGCGTCAATCGCCAAGCGGCCACCAACATGGAGCAGCTGCAAAAAGAAATCCTCTGGCTTGCTGATGCCGAAGTCAAAGAACCCCGTTTGCTGGAAGTGCTCTTGTAGGAAAAATACCAAAAAATAATTATTGCACAAGTCGGAAATAATACCTACCTTTGCACCCGATAATCAAAAATAGGTAGAAGATGAAGAATCAGAAGATGTATGAGGCCGACGACAAAATGATTTCGCTGATTCGCGATAATTACGACTTGTTGCAGTCGTTGGGAAGCTTTGGCATCAGCCTCGGATTCGGCGATAAGACGGTAAGGGAAACGTGTGAGGACAATGAAGTAGACACCTACACTTTCTTAGCAGTCGTCAACTACACTATTAACGGCTATGGCGATTTTGAGGGCGACGACCAACTGTCCGTTCCTACGTTGCTCCACTATCTTGAGGCCAGCCATGCCTATTTCCTGGATTTTCAGCTGCCCTATATTCGTCGGGAGCTACAGGAATCGCTCGACGAACATGACTCATTGGCAAGACTCATCATTCGCTTTTACGACGAATATGCCCACGAGATTCGCCGCCACATGAAATATGAGCAGAAAACATTGTTCCCGTATGTACAGTCGCTGATAAACGGACAAGTCATCAACGACTACAATGTGGATACGTTTTCAAAGCACCACGGGGCTACCGACAAAAAGCTACGTGAGCTGAAGATGCTCATTATCAAGTATCTGCCTCAGGATGGAATGCACAACAACCAGCTCACCGCCACTCTCCACGACATCTATGAGAACGAGGTGTGGCTGCGCCAGCACGCGATGGTCGAAGACTGCATCTTCGTGCCTGCCATCCGGCGTCTGGAACTATTGGCCAAACAAAGCGACGTGACACGCAACATTTCAGACATGGTGTTCAAAAACGGCATGAACGGCGATGAGGCGCTGAGTGACCGTGAGAAGGACGTCATCGTCTCTTTAGTGCAAGGCATGTCGAACAAGGAAATAGCCGACCACCTTTGCATATCGGTAAACACGGTTATCACCCATCGCCGCAACATTGCCCGCAAGTTGCAGATTCACAGTCCTGCAGGCCTCACTATCTACGCCATTGTCAACAACCTTGTAGATATCTCCTCCGTTAAACTATAACAGCTTATCGCAGGATATCGGCCAACTGGCTCTTAGTGAAGCGAAACTCTATCGAATCGCCCGTCTCAGGACAGGTGTAGCGATAACCCAGATCTTTGTCAGCTGCAGGAATCTTGCGGAGGTCGGCTTTCTCAATTTCGGATATATTCTCCAGATTCATGCGCGTGTCGGCTTTCACATTGTCGATATTAGCAGCAATGCTGGCGTAGATGGGTTCGCTGATTTCATAGATGTAATACACACAATCTCCCTCCTTGCGCATAGTAGTCATAACGAAGCCGTCAGCTATGACCATAGGTGTTTGCACATTGACTATCTGCAGCATGAAGTCGAGCAATTCATCTGGCGAGGTTGCGTTGCCGTCATAGGCTTGTCTCAACTCTTCGGGAGTGATGGTCAGCGAGAATCTTTCACCGCTGAGCAAGCCTTCATACACATACTCTACAGTGGTATTTGTAGAAAGGACAATGTCGAAAAAATCCTTCACATCACCTTGGGGATTGCTGTATGAGGCGAGCAAGATTTTCTTCATCATCTCCTTGTTCTCCTTCAGTGCATCCATCTTCATCAACCTGTCATCCAGCTCAAAACGCGCAATCACTTTCTCGCCGTCATAGGATGATTCCATGATCCGTACAAATGTAGTGACACGCTGGGGACACTTGGCATTGAGTTCATCTATGGCTCGCTGCAATTTGTTTTTCGCACAGCCGGTAAGAAGGAATAGCGCGAAAGCCAACACTGGCGCTATTATGGCCATTGCATGTTTCATTCTTTTCATTGTGTTTTGTTTTAAAAAATTATCTTTCATACTTGAAGCTGGAGCCGCCCACGAACTCGCGCATGATGCTGGTGGGTGGAATCTCCTTGTCGCTGACGGGCAGGAAGAAGTGGAGGAACTTCAGCAGACGGTGTGCCTCGCTGTACTCAGGACAGTTCTTGGGAATGGCCGAGAGGATAATTTCGGCATGAGGACGCAACACGGCAAACTCGATGTTCAGTGCCGAGTTGAACATCACGTCGGCGGTTTCCTGGAAGGGGAAAATCCACTTGTCCTCAGCCTCACACACGTTCTTCCACTGCGCAATGGTTTCGCGTGCCGTAAAGGCGCCCTTGTTGTAGTCGCGGATGATGCGGCGCAGCAGGCGGTTGTCACGCACGGGAATCCAGTTGTGGTCGTCCAACGAGATGCTGGTCAACGCCGAGATGTATATCTTAAACTTCGCCTCGTTGGGAATGTTTTTCGTCAGCAGCGGGTTCAAGGCATGGATGCCTTCCATAATAAGCACTGAGTCGCGCTGCAGCTTCAGCTTCTTTCCGTTGTATTCGCGCTTGCCCGTGGTGAAGTTGTATTCAGGCACCTCCACCGTCTCGCCCTGCATCAGGCGTGTGAGATGCTCTTCCAAAAGCTTGTAGTCGACGGCCTCGATGTTGTCGAAATCATAGTCGCCGTTGGGCAGCTTCGGCGTGTCGACACGGTTGACGAAATAGTCGTCGGTGGAGAAGGCCATCGGCCTCAGTCCACAGGCAAGCAGCTGAATGCTGAGACGCTTGCAGAACGTTGTCTTTCCCGATGATGACGGCCCGGTGATGAGGACTAATTTTGGCATTTTCTGCGCAATCTCCTCGGCTATCTGTACGATTTTCTTCTCCTGCAGCGCCTCGCTGACCTGTATGAGCTCTGAGGCATAGCCGCGCAGGATGGCCTTGTTCACGTCGCCGGCATTGGAAAGGCGCATGATGATGTCCCAGCGCGTCTTCTCAGCAAACATCTCAAAGGTCTTGGGCATGTCGACATACTCCGCCACACGCGACGGGTCGTTCCAGTCGGGCACTCGCAGCAGCATGCCATCCTGATAGCGCTGCAGATCCCACACCTTCAGATAGCCAGCCGATGGCACCAGCGGCCCGTAATAATAGTCAGCGGTGTCGCCCAGCATATAGTAGTCGCTGTAAATCTGTCCGCTCGTCTCCAGCAGCTTCACCTTGTCGGAAAAGCCCCGCTCAGCAAAGACACGCACAGCCTCCTCGGTGGTGGCCTCGTTGCGTCGGAAGGGCATGTCGAGATCAATAATCTCCTGCATACGCACCTTGATCCGCTCCACATCCTCGTCGTTAAGCGCGTCGCCTGTCTTCTTCTTGAAATTACAATAGTATCCACGACTTAGCGAGTGCTCGATGAAGAGTTTCGACCCGGGAAAAATGTCCTGCGTGGCCTTGTAGAGCACGAAGCTGAGCGAGCGCACGTAGACACGGTGTCCTGACCCTGCACGTGCGTCGAGAAACTCCACGTCACGATTCTGGAAGAGCCTGAACTTCAGTCCCTGCGACACGTTGTTCACTTTGGCCGAGACGACAGGATAAGGCAGATGGATGTCGTCGGCAAATTCCTGATAGACGTCGAACAGCGAGCTTCCTTCCGGGAAACTCTTCGTCACGTTGTTGTTCTTGCAGCGAATCTGTAGCATGTTAACGGTTATTGGTTTTTGTTATTGGTTATTTCTCCACGAGTATGCGGGCATCGACGGCGATGACGTCCTGTTCGTCGGCCAGCAGCGGATTGATGTCCATCTCCTTGATTTCGGTTGCAAACCGCAGCAGGGTCGAGAGGCGCACGATGATCTCGGCATACTTGCGCTCGTTGATGCCCTTCTGTCCGCGCGTGCCCTTCAGAATCTTGTAGCCGCGCAGCGAGCGGATCATCGAATAGGCCTCCTCGTAACTCAATGGTGCAAGACCTGACGATACGTCCTTCAGCACCTCGACGAAGATGCCGCCAAGACCGCATAGCACGACATGTCCGAACCTCGGCTCATACTTTGCGCCAATGAACAGCTCGGTTCCGCGAATCATCTTCTGCACCATCACGGCCGTTGCGTCGGGAATCTGCATCATGCGGTCGAACTCAGCACTAAGCACCTCCTTCGAGCGGATGTTCAGCGCCACGCCGCCCACATCGCTCTTATGTACAGGGCCGACCACCTTCGCCACCACGGGGAAGCCCGTCTTTTCGGCAAAGGCCAGCACTTCCTCCTTCTTGTCGCTGACGAACTCAGGAACAGTTGGGATGCCTGCGCTTTTCAACAGCTCGTGCACAAGATCTGGAGCGATGTAGCCATTCTCGCTGATGCCGTCGATAATACGGCGTATTTGAGGCACGTCCACCCCGTTGATTACCACATTCTGTTCGGCAGGTGCGGGCGTCTTCATAATCTGCGTGAGGGCGGTGCCCAGCGTCACCTCATCGCTGAAGTTCACATGGCCGCGCTTCAGGAACTCCTGCACCTCGGGGCCTGCCGTGCTCACGCTGGGCAGGACGGGGAAGATGGGCTTGCTGCACTCGCGAATCTTCTTGTCGAGCACGTCGTACACCTCGAAAATCTTCACCAAGCCGGGTGTGCCGAAGATGACCATGATGGCATCGATGTCCTCGGCCTTCTCGCAGTAGTCGATGGCGATGCCCAGATGCTCTGCCCCGCCCGTTGCCAAGATGTCGATGGGGTTGGCCACGCTGCTGCCGGGCAGGAGCTTCGACTTCAGCTCCTCGGCCATATCCTGCGGGAACGGCGGCACCGACATGCCACCCTTCGACAGCGCGTCGGTCAGCATCACGCCAGGACCTCCGGCGTGGGTGACGATGGCGAAGTTCTTACCTGTGAAACGTGGCAGCGTGAAGATACAGCCAACCGTCGTCAGCTCTTCCCTGCCGTAGCAACGCACGATGCCAGCCTTGCGGAAGAGTGCCTCGACGGCGCTGTCGGATGAAGCGATGGCCCCCGTATGACTGCTGGCGGCACGACTGCCTGCTGCCGACGAGCCGGCCTTGATGGCAGCGATGCGACAGCCCTTGCGGATGAGGCTGGTGGCGTGGAAGAGCAGCTTGTCGGGGTCGGCGATGTTCTCGATATATAGCAGCTTCACCATTGAGTCAGATTCTGCGTCGAAGTGCTCGTCCATATATTCCAGCACGCTCTCAATGCCTATCTGCTTGCCGTTGCCCACGCTCCACACGCTGTTGAACTGCAAGCCCTTCGTGACGGCACTCTCCAGGATGAAGACGGCCGTAGCGCCCGACCCGCTGATGAAGTCGACCCCATGCGGATTGAGCTGCGGAATGGGTTTGGTGAACACGGAGTGATGCCAGCGCGTGAGCAGGCCGATGCAGTTGGGACCAATGAGTGCACAGCCATACTGCTCGCACGTGTCGAGGATGCGCTGCTCCAGCTGGGCACCCTCGGGTGTTTCCTCGCTGAAGCCGGCAGATATAATAATGAACGCGCGAACATTCTTCTCTTTTGCCAGCAGCTCTACGTAGTCGGGACAGAATCGGGCAGCCACCACGAGGATGGCCAAATCAGTGGGCGGCAGCTCGCGGGCATCGTGGAAGGCCTTGATGCCCTGCACCTCGTCTTCCTTGGGATTCACCACGCGCAGCACGCCGCTGTAGCCGCCGCTCATCAGGTTGCGCACCACGGCGCCGCCCGGCTTATGCACATTATTAGAGCCGCCAATGACGACGATGCTCTCAGGTTCGAGTAGTTGTCGGTTAATCATAGGTTAACGGTTATTGGTTAACGGTTATTGTTTATTGGTTAACGGTTATTGTTTATTGGTTAACGGTTATTGTTTATTGGTTACCAGTTGTCTGTGCGGAAGGGGAAGAGCGGCAGGCCAGCACCGTTCTTCACATTGCCTATCTGGAAGTTCTTGAAGCAGTAGCGCACGGCCACAGGCTTCTCTACATCAGGCGAGCTCACCACGATGGCCTCGTCCCAATAGCCGCCGCCCGGCTGCCAGAAGTGCTGGGCATGGGCAGGATGGAACACGCGGTCGTCGCCCGCCACCTCAAAGCCCTCGATGCTCTCGAAGCGGCTCATGGCGCCATACTCGTCCTGCAGGTGGATGTAGACCTTGCCGTCCTTGACGGTCATATCCTTATACGACGAACTCTTATACCACACCTGCTCAAAGCCGTAGTCGCGGTTCAGGGCCGTATAAGCCAGTCGCTCGCCCACCTGCCGCTTCTGTGCAGGGTGAATCTGCGTGGTCTCGTAGGGATAGACAAGGTCGTTGGTGCTCACCAGTGAGCTGTTGGGGATGATTTGCTGTGCACGATACTGCTGCTCGCGCAGTCGGGCGCCCCAGTCGCCGTTCACGTTGTCGTAATGATAGGGTGCTATCTCGACGAAGTAGAAGGGAATCTCGCCCAGGCCGAACTGCCCGCGCCACTGCTCCACCAGCAGTTTGAGGCGCTCGGAATACTGATTGCCGGGGTCGCCCACGTTGGAGCAGCCCTGATAGAAGAGGATGCCCTTCACCGTGTAGTTCAGTATCGGGTTGAACGTGCCGTTACCCCACAGCAGCGCCCGCTGGTAGTCGTATTCAGGCTTGAAGTTCACAATGCCCATCGTGTCCGTCGGCTCAGAGGTATGTTTCTGCAGGTTTTCCTTTGTCAGCCAGCTCTCCACGCGCGAGCCGCCCTTGTTGGCCTCGATGATGCCTACTGGAATGTTGAGCGACTGGCTGAGCAGTCGGGCGAAGAAATAGCCTGTTGCCGAAAACTCGCCTACGGTCTGCGGCGAGCACACCTGCCACTGGCATTGTGCGTCGTCCTGCGGCTCCATGCGCATCGTACTGGGAATTTTCAGCGAGCGCACGCCCGGGTGGTTCACGGCATCGAGAATCACCTCGTTGTGGTCTTCCACAGGACAGTTGCCGAAGCCCTTGACGGGCATCTCCATGTTCGACTGGCCTGCGCACACCCACACCTCGCCCACGAGCACGTTGCTGACGGTTGTCGCCTCGCCGTCGTCGAAGGTAATTGTCTGCGGCTCAAAACTGGCTTTCGGCGTCTTCACCTTCACCAGCCAGCGGCCATCCTTGTCGGCAGTGGCCGTGGCCTGCTCTGTGCTCCACGAGGTTGTCACCGTCACCTTCTGCTTCGGCTTGTCCCATCCCCAGAGCCTCACCTCCGTCTGCTGCTGAATCACCATATTGTGGCCTATCATGTGCGGCAGGCGCACCTTGGCCTCGGCAGTCATCGTCAGCGCCGCCACGGCCATTATCATCATCACTCGTTTCATCATTTTCTGTAGCATTTATAGTTTTGATATGCAAAGGTACTTTTTTTTTTCGAAAACCACTCATTTTTAGCGAAGAAATATGTATGAGCAACCTTTAAAAAACAATTTGGGACGATTTAGGAGGTCGCAAGGAAAGGAATACCTGCCAGCACTGGCCCATCCCTCAATAAGGCAAGGGAGAGACTGCCTTAAAGGACAGACCGGGAGTAAAAAATTTTTACAAAATGGGTGAAAAAACAGGGTTTAACTATGCTGAGAATGGCTCAGAATTCACGACAGGACAATTTGCTGAAAAAAATGCCAAAATGAGAGGGGTTGGCTATCTCGCTGACTGGCAGACGCTTAGGCCATATTCCTGTTTACCGAGAGCATCCTCGTTTTCAAAAAGGTATATCCCCATGAAAAAAAGTCAATGCCTTTTTTTCACGCGGAGCCTCTTTTTTAGCAAAAGTAAGCCGTTCTAAAGCAAAAAAAGACCCCTCTGAAGGCCGAAAAGCTGCACAAAGACCATCAATATGTGCAATTTTCGAACCATCCAAGTGCTTCTTCCACGACCGGCAGGCTGCAAAAATCGGCCTTTCCGCTTCTATTTCGGAAATTTCATTTGTAAAGAATTCGGAATCATTTTTCTTTACATATTGACTTCTGTATTTGGTTATCCAATTGGGGCTGCATACTGGACACCCTACCGTAGAAACCTGAAAAAACTGTGAGAAAATGCTGAAGTATCAAAAAAAAGGAGTAATTTTGCATCTAACTAACTAATATTTCTCCTTATTATATGGATAATAACAACGAAATTATTCCTCAACAGCCTAATCTGCCGACTGAACAGCCATCTGAACTTCCGACTGAGCAGCCGTCAAGGAAACCGTCGAAGCAATCGTCAAAGCAGCCGCTGACAATCGAAGAATTGCGACAGTGGTACATAGACCGTCATTTGCCACCCGAGGATGTGACACGCTTCTTCATTGGCAAGAACATCCACGAGCCGAAGGCATTCGGCATCTACAAGGATGAAAACGGCGACTTTGTCGTCTACAAGAACAAGGCCAACGGCGAACGTGCCGTCCGCTATCAGGGACGCGACGAGGTTTTTGCCGTCAGCGAGCTGCTAAACCGCCTGAAGGAAGAAATCCTTCTTCGCAAGGGGAAGAATCCCACCGCTTCATCGCACATCAGCCCGGCAAACAGCAGCCAGTCATACAAAAGGCGAAAGTATAACGGCATGAAACAACAGCCAGCCCAAGAGAAGCGGAAAGGCTGCTTCTTAGTAGGCATCGTCGGGGCGATCATAGCATTTTTTGTCTCTCTTTTTGCAAGTGGCACTCCCAACGGCTACTATCATTATAATGACAACTACTACTACCACTTAGGGACAGCGTGGTATATATACGATGCGCTGACAAGCCAATGGGCTCCTACAACGTCGCTCGACGAATGGATAACCGAAGACAATGCCGAACAGTATACCACCAGCTCATTCAGCGGGAAGCCCTTTGAGGAGACAGGCTGGTATGAAGATTACTACAGCAGCGACACCAGTAGCGACAGCGACAGCGACTATGACTGGGACGACGACGATGACAGCTGGGACAGCGACGATACCGACTGGGACGACGACTGGTAAGTAACGTATCGTCGCGAAACATGACTCAAATCATATCCGTCTACCAAACGTTTGGTATGCAAAATGACATAAAAAGGCGATTGTGGGAGTGAGGAAACCGCCGTACCTTTGCATCGTCAAACAAAACGTAGAAGAATCTATTATTTTTTTAAAAGGATAAGATTATGGCAAAGATTGCAAAGCAGCTGACCGAGCTCGTCGGCAACACCCCACTTCTGGAGCTCAACAAGTATTCACAGGCAAAGGGTCTGGAGACCCCGGTAATTGCCAAGGTAGAGTTTTTCAATCCCGGCGGCAGCGTGAAGGACCGCATCGCACTGGCGATGATTGAGGACGCCGAACAGAAGGGCATCCTGAAGCCCGGTGCCACCATCATCGAGCCCACCAGCGGCAACACAGGCGTAGGACTGGCACTGGTATCGGCCGTCAAGGGCTACCATCTTATCCTTACCATGCCCGAAACCATGAGCGTGGAGCGCCGTAATCTCGTCAAGGCCTACGGGGCCGAGGTGCGCCTCACGTCAGGCAAAGACGGCATGCCAGGTGCCATCCGCGCCGCCGAGGAGTTGCGTGACTCCATTCCCGGCAGCATCATCCTGCAGCAGTTTGAGAACGGCGCCAATCCCGCCAAACACTATGCCACCACAGGCCCCGAGATTTGGCGCGACACCGACGGACAGGTCGACATCTTCGTAGGCGGCGTAGGTACTGGCGGCACCATTAGCGGCACGGGCAAGTATCTGAAGGAGCAGAACCCCAACGTGAAGATCATCGCCGTGGAGCCGAAGTCTTCGCCTGTTTTGAACGGCGGCCAGAGCGGCCCGCACAAGATTCAGGGCATCGGTGCCGGCTTTGTGCCCAAGACCTACGATGCCGACGTCATCGACGAGGTGTTTGACGTAGAGAACGACGATGCCATCCGCACAGGTCGCGAGGTGGCCCGGCAGGAAGGCCTGCTGGTGGGCATCAGCGCAGGTGCAGCACTCTATGCAGCCATCCAGGTGGCCAAGCGCCCTGAGAACAAAGGAAAGAAAATCGTCGTCCTGCTGCCCGACACCGGCGAGCGCTACCTCTCCACCGTGCTCTACGCCTTCGAAGACTACCCGCTTTAAGAAAGCGTAGGAGGCGACGCTTATACCCGAAGTCTCAAAGATAATCGTTGCATAAAGAAGCCTCGACACATTGTGCCGAGGCTTCTTTACAGACGGACTATACAGACTTGCCCAACTGGAGCCTGCATCTGCTTTCAAAGTTTGAAAGGAAGATGAAGAACAGATTGGTATCAAGGAAGTAGCTTGGATATGCTTCCTTCAGTTCCATCATGTTTTCAATGGCAACAAGCAATGCTGCTTCGTCCCTGTTTATAGTACACTCTATCTGGCTGAACAGTTCCGTGGCGTCTTTTTCCTGCTGCGGGCTGAATGTCTGGATATGTACAATCTTGCTTATAAAGTCAATAGTTAATACGCAGTATCCTGCCGTGTCCTTATCATAGTCTCTGTTGACAGTGACCTGAAGCGCTTTTAGCTGATCAACGAGTTTGTTCTGCTCATATTGAAAGTATTCCTTACAATATTGTACCTGTGTATACGTTGAGAAAGTTTCGTAGACAGGTTTGTTTTCGTCTTTTGCAAACAATGCGCTGACGAGCTTGAAGAATCCTCTCCATTCGCTATTGTCCTTGATGTCAGCCTTGAGCGTAGTCTGCGAGATGAGGCTTGCCGTCTCAACGGCCATAGCCCATGCGTGCTGCATTTTTGTCCTTACTTGCAGCTCGATGGATATTCCGTTGTACTTCTGGTCATCACTGCTGTACTTATATACATAGTGCACGCTTCTGTATCCGCTTTCCTTTGGCGTCTCGACGTAGTTGTAGTATCTAACCAAGGAGAAACTTGCAGGTTTGAAGTCGTTGAGTATTGATACAACTATGTCTAATTGTTCAATGGTGCCGAGCACAAAGCGTATTCCACCAATGTCCTGCAATCCTCCCAACTGTGTGCCTTTGTTGTTGCGAAGCTTGGCCTCGATGGAGGTCATGCGTTTTATGCGCATGGATGAAAACTCATAGAAAACCTGCTTTTGCTCAAACAAGGCAAGCAGCTGCTTGTTCAGTTCCTGAAGGACATAGAAATGCGTCTCTCGCCAAGTCTGGATAGTTGGCAGAGCCTTGTTGCGAAGAAATGGATCGGTGCCTATAAGCGCCTGACCGGCCTTGTCAAGTTGATGTCTTGAATACAGCATATTTACCTTGTTGACAAGTATTTTGTTGTAGGTTTGTCTTGCAAAGATAGGGAAATAAACAATACCGTGCAAATTTTTAACACATTCCATAATAATATTTTCAAATAGTTGCAAAAGATTAACTATCTGTTTGAACTGTTTTGTACGGTTTGAAAAAGACAGGCTCGCTTCACAGCGGGCCTGCTCTGTAAGTTTCAAAACAAAGAAAAACCATTTCTATTCTGGTTTTTCTTTGTTTTTTCTTACCTTTTTCGTAACTTTGGCGGCTGATTATGGACGACAAGCAATATCTTCTGCGTCTCATCAGCGAAGGTGAACACCAGCAGCAGGACTTTAAGTATCGTGTGTCAGATGCCCGGAAGCTGGCACGCTCCGTGTCGGCCTTTGCCAACACCGACGGCGGAAGGCTGTTGATTGGCGTACGCGACGACGGCCACATGTCGGGCGTGCGCTCCGAGGAAGAAATCTACATGATGCATCAGGCCGCCTACCGCTACTGCCGTCCAGAGGCCAGCATCAAGTTCGACACATACCACGTCGACGGCCGTACAATTGTCGTGGCCACGGTGTCACCTTCCGACCGCCGACCCGTCTGCGCCCTTAGCGACGATGACAAGCCTCGAGCCTATATCCGCATTGCCGACGAAAACATCGTGGCCTCGCCCGTACACCTTGCCATTTGGCGCGACACGCAGAACGTACGCGGCACCATGATGACCTATACCGACACCGTCCGCCATCTGCTCGACACCATGCACGCTAACCAGCTGACGATCAATCAGATTGTCCGCCTTTCACGTATTCCAAGGAAGAAAGTCATCACGCTCCTGGCCCGTCTTGTCCGTTTTGGCATCGTTGAGTGCCGCTACGCAGACCAACAGTTCATGTTCAGCTTGCGGAAGGATTGACCAATGGTCTCTTCTACATTCGCGATTCGGGCTTTATGCATCAAGAGTTAATGGCACAAAAAAGTCCCAGAACAATCTGAGACTTGTGATTCCGTCGGGATTCGAACCCGAGACCCACAGCTTAGAAGGCTGTTGCTCTATCCAGCTGAGCTACGGAACCAGCATTTTGGGCGCTTATAATATAAGGCGCTGCAAAAAGCGGGTGCAAAGGTAGGTATTTTCCTTGAAACTGCCAAATTTTTAGACATTTATTACACGGAAAAACTGATGTAGGCACGGTCGTCGAAGCTGTTGTTGCCGGGAATGAAGGCTTTGGTGGCCATGAAGGCAGGGCCGATGTTGAGCGGGTCTTTCTCGCGCTGTTCTGTCAACCGGGCCTCGCTCTCGGCAAGCGTAGGGCAGAGAAAAGGGTAGCCGTCGGAGGCGAGGACGATGTGCCAGGACTGGAAGTCGAGAGGGATGAGGCGAATATGACGCTTGTCGACCGGGAAACCGTCGACCACGCTGTAGCCGTTGTTCTGGTGCTGCATGGTCTCGAGCATGCGGGGGATAATGGCCTCGCGGGCAGCATCGGATATTTTTTGGCAACAGACGGACACGGAATCAGACGGATGGACAAGCCACTGCTGATATTCGGAACTGGCTACGATGATGTCGGCACGATGCTGAGCAAGTTCTGCTTCGTAGGGTTTGGGATTGTCGAAAAACTGGTCGCCCACCAGACATTGGCAATCGCCTATCATCCAGATTTCACGGCGCAGTCGGCTGAAGACGACGACAGAGGCGGTGAGACGGTCTTCGGGATGCTCTGCCAGATGAGGAAGCAGTGACTTTACGTAGCGGCGACGAATGGCCTCTGTGGCTCCTTTGCAGAACTGATGGCAGCTGATGTCCTTCGGCATCTTCTTGATGAAGGCGGAAACGGTGAGCATGGCCAACTCACCATTGCTATGCTTCCTCAATGAGAAGTCCTTATGACAGCGGCGCAGGCTTTTCGACGTGGAGCCGTCAATGACAGCAATGAAATCAGGGGTGACGACGATTCCGTCCTCGCTTCTCTTTGCGGGATTCTTCGGGACGACGGTCTGCTCTATTATTTTCATGTGACGAATGGGGCTTCTGAGACCTCTGAGGCTTTTGAGGCTTTGCATTGTCTTTGTACCAGAAGAAATACTGGCGCTGGGCCTGCTTCTCCTCAGGAGTGTGTGCCGTGAAGACAGGTTCAAGGGTGTATGGATCGTAGCCAGTGTAGAACATCTCGGTGGCCACGGTCATAGGCGTCGGCGTGAAGTCCTGCACCTGCTCTAACTGGTAGCCCATGCGGCGTGTGATGGCGGCCAACTGGGCCATATCCTCCTCATGACAGCCGGGGTGCGAGCTGATGAAATAGGGAATGAGCTGCTGACGCAGGCCTTCTTCACGGTTGATACGGTCGAAGATACGCTTGAACTGTTCAAAGAGACGGAAGGAAGGCTTGCGCATAAGGTTGAGGACGCGGTCGCTGGTGTGTTCGGGCGCCACCTTCAAGCGTCCGCTGACATGACGGGTGATGAGCTCTCGGGTATATTCCTTGGCAGAAAGATTGGCCGCTTCGTCCTTGCTTTGATGCAACAGAAGGTCATAGCGCACGCCGCTGCCAATGAAACTCTTCTTGATGCCGGGCAAGGCATCGACGGCGTGGTAGATGTCGAGCAACTTCTGGTGATTCGTGTCGAGGTTGGGACAAATCTGCGGATGGATACAGCTGGGACGCTTGCACGCCTCGCAGGCCTTCCTGTTCTTGCCGTGCATCCCGTACATGTTGGCCGACGGTCCGCCCAAGTCGCTGAGATAGCCCTTGAAGTCAGGCAACTGCATGACCTGCTTCACCTCTTTTATAATGCTGTCCTTCGAGCGGCAGGCGATGAACTTGCCCTGATGGGCAGAAATGGTGCAGAAGGCACAGCCACCAAAGCAGCCGCGATGGATGTTCACGCTGAACTTAATCATCTCGTAGGCCGGAATGACCTTGTCCTTATACTTCGGGTGCGGCAGGCGCGTGTAAGGCAGGTCGAAGCTGGCATCCAGTTCCTCGGTGGTCATTGGAGGATAAGGTGGGTTGACGATGACGGCACTCTCCTGCCTCCCCCAACCAGAGGAGGTTGCTGAGCTGTTGAAGGCAACCATCTGAATGAGTCGCTTGGCATGCATCATATTCGACTGCTCCTCTATGTGACGGAAGTTCTCGGCCTGCGCACGCTTGTCGCGAAGACATTCCTCATGCGAATGTAAGACGATGTCGTCCTCGCTGATGCCGCCCGGAATCTGGTCGGCGGGTTTGACGAAGACGGTCTGCGGAATATCGGTGATGCTACTGATGGGGAAACCGTCGGACAACCGGTGAGCCAGTTCTATGGTGGCTTTCTCGCCCATGCCGTAGGTAATCATGTCGGCTCCTGAATCGACGAGGATGCAGGGGCGCAGACGGTCTTGCCAATAGTCATAGTGAGTGAGGCGGCGTAACGATGCCTCGATGCCGCCAAGCACAATAGGCACATCGGGATAGAGTTCGCGCAGAATCTTGGAATAAACGATAGTGGGATATTCAGGCCGCAGGTCGTGACGACCATCAGGCGAATAAGCGTCCTCGGAGCGCAGACGGCGTGCTGCGGTGTACTTGTTCACCATCGAGTCCATACATCCGGGCGAGATACCAAAGAACAGACGCGGACGGCCCAGCTTCTTAAAGTCGCGATAGTCGCCATGCCAGTCAGGCTGTGGCACGATGGCCACACGATAGCCTGCCGCCTCTAAGGTACGTCCTATGACAGCGGCGCCGAAAGAAGGATGGTCGACGTAGGCATCGGCCGAAAACAGAATCACGTCGACATAGTCCCATCCACGCAATTCCAGTTCCTTCTTCGTGGTAGGAAGAAAATCAGTTAAGAGCCCCAAGCCTGTTCTTAGTTAAACGGTGTTCCCTGGAAGGCATCCGTGGGCAAATCGAGGCTGTCGTTGCTACGGTTCTTCCATTCCACATAGAGCCTGAAGAGCTGCTGCAGGCCGAAAGCCTTCATGTTGGGGTTGTAGATGACATCGAGGCAGAGGTCGAGCAGCGCTTTGTCGCGTCCTGCTTCTGATTCCAAGAGGGAGCGGATGTTCAGCTTCAGCTTGTTCAGCGTCTCTTCATCCACATAGCCGTGCGACTCCTGCAAGTCACGCATCAATTGGTATTTCTCCAGCGTCTGCAAGTGCTCTTCACTGACCTCAATGCTTCGTGTTCCTGTAGAATTAGCTTGAATTTTGGACATAGTATAGATGTTTTAGTTTGGTATCAGATAGGAAAGGATGCCCTGCATGATGGCGCGGCGCATAGCTGCATCGGTGATACATTCGAATGGGAATCCCATCGTAAATGCGCGGTAGTCCTGACCTCCGTAGGCCACGGCGGCGCTGGTGTTGTTGGCGTAGACCATCGCAGGAAAGGCAGCTCCGTCAGTAGGCATCAGCACGTCGGTATGTGTGGCGGCATAGTGCTGTTCGTTCAGCTGATGATGGAAACTGAAACTGGTGCCGAGCCCAGTAACCAGACCGCTGGCATCGTGATAGTCGCATGGTGAACTCACCTTCAGCACATCGCTGAGGAACTGCCGCTCCTGCGGCTGCTGCATGTCAGTGCCGATGTAGGCTCCGCTGACCAGCAAATTGCCGTGTCCCGCCACATACTGACGCATCACATTCTGCAGAGCGGGCCTGAACGATTTGTAGGGCACGAGGCTGTGGCCGTCATTGCGCTCCAGGCCAAGGACGAGGTCTACGAGATTGTAGGAAGACAGAGACACATAGCCGCCCTCAACAGCCTGCGTTGATGCACTGACAATGCTGAAACGTCCGGTAGCGGCGATGGCTTCGGCGTGGGTGCGTACATAGTTAAAATCGTTGCCTGCCACAAACTGCCCGGCCAGCTCGCTGGTGGAGAAGCCCAGCCCCGTGGAGTCCTCAAGCCCAATGCGTGACACGTCGAAGACGCGCTGGCGTCCGATGAAGCCAGCCGTGCGTCCGTAGCTCACGCCAGGGTCTTCGTCTATGTCGAAGCCCTGTCCCATACGGCTGATGGCTGGCGAGGAGAGCCGATTAAAGCCGTTCACAATCATGGCGCGGTGACTTGCCTGCGGGTTGTAATATGCCGAGAGCACTTCTGTGGGAAAACTGCGGCCACCGTCGTTGACGGCACGCACTTGGAAACTGTAGAGGATGTTGGGCTGCAGCTTTACGTTGCACGACGTGCCGCGCAGCAACGTGCCATTATCGAACCCACTTTCACCCTGCGCGATATATAGGATATATCCAGTAGGCTCAGAGCTCTTCTCCTGTGAGTCGATGAGTCCCTGCCAGCTGAGGCGCACCTCGCTACCGTTCTTGTTTGCGAACTCGCAATGGAAATGGTCGGGTTTGAGCGGCGTCACAGCATATTTCTCGCCGTGATGCTTCGTGACGAATCGCAGCACCGTCTTGTAGATGGAGCGTGCCATCCAGTAGCGGAAATTGGGATCAAGACCATAGCGCATATCGCCGAAGTTCTGATGCGACAGCGTCTCGAGGATGCTGCTGGGCACGATGGGCAGACGTGTCTCGGAGTAGTTGCGGTCGTAGAGTTTGCGCAGCTTCCACTCGCCGAAACGGTATTGCAAATCCTGTGTGGTGTTGTTCAGCAGGGCCGTGGCCAGTTCCTTCGATGCATCGCGGCTCATGCCCGTTGCCAAAGTCGCCGGACCGTTGCCTGTGGTGCAGATGGAGAGCGTGCCATAGACGCCCGTGCCGTCCTGCGTATAGCCAGCATCGCTGTGGATGGCCAAGGACAACTCGATGGGCACTTTCCTGCCAACAGAATCTGGCGCGAAGGCCGAGCCGCCGCACAGCAGGTTCTGCGTATATGAGCGCACATTGATGTCGTCGGCATAGTCGTTGAGTCCGCCCCTGAAGCTATAGACGCTATAGGGCATACCGGCCCACTGGGCAAAGTATCTGGCACCCTCGAGGCATCGCGGCATGCCGCTTGTGCGTCCGCCTCGGCTGATGTTGCCCATGCCGCCGCCGAAGCGCACCGCATCAGTAGTGACTATGCCTGAGCGATGACTGCTAAGATTGCTGACGACGACACGATTGTCTGTCGTCATGCCAGCGTCGAAGTCGAAGGTGCCAAGGTAGACCCATGTGGAGCCGCCCATCTGCTGGTTGACGTGAAACTCGGTAGGCACGCCCTTGTGCCAAACAGTGTAGCGGGCGTCGTCGATGCTGCCGGGAACGGTCTGATAGCTCACGTAGACGGCATAGCGCCCTGCCTCAGGCAAATTTGGCTGATAATTCACCTCGCTCGCCTTACTCTTAGTGCGCGTCACCTCTGCCATGCGTGCCGTGCCTGCCGTAAAGGGGTTCTCACCGTCGCGGTAGACGCCGCTGTGCATCGAGAAGCCGGGCTGCGGTGCGGGCTGCCAGGCATTGCGGTAATAGCTTTCTTCATAGCGGAAAGCCATGATGCTGTTCGTAGGATCGTTGTCGACAATGACTTCATTCTTCTGCCAGTCGCGCTCGCGAGGAGAATAGATAATGGCGCCGGCATCCTCCAGCATGGGCATGAGATAGGGTACAACGATGGTCTGGGTAAAGAGATCCTCACAGGTAGTGAACAAGGCGGGACGCTGCCAGCGCCATTTGCCCTTGCCCTGATCATAATAGATGCCATGACTAGCCCACAATGCAAGATGACGGCCTTGCAGTCCGCGGCTAATATTATAGGGCAGCGACGCGTTCTTTACCCACGGCTCGCCCTTGTGGTCGGTGCGTCCCCAGCTGGTCTGCGCCAGAATGTTCAGGGGAAGTAAAGATATCAGGAATACTAGAGTTACTAGAAATACTAGTCTTTTAAACATTTCCTATGGTGAAGTTCTCGGGCTTCTTGCCCTTATAGTCCTTGAAATATAGTTTAATCTTGCGCATGTCGGCCTCGATGTCGCCCGACGGGATGATGGTCTTCGTACACTGGATGAGCTTGCGCTCATAGTCCAGACCGTAGAGCAGGATGGGAATCCCGGCCTTCTGTGCAATGAAATAAAAGCCTTTCTTCCATTCCTCCACACGCTTGCGAGTGCCCTCGGGCGTTATACAGACGCGGAAGCGCCCGGTCTCCTTTGCCGTCTGCGCCAGTGTGTCGGTCATCGACGTATGCTTCTGCCTGTAGACGGGAATTCCGCCCATGCGACGAAACAACATGCCCAACGGCCAGAAGAACCATTCCTTCTTCATCAGGAAATTGCTCTTCATGCCTGTTGCGCCGTTGTAAAGCACCCCCATCATAAAATCCCAGTTGCTGGTGTGGGGCGCCAGACAGATAATACATTTCTCGGGGCAGTCCTCCGTCACGTCGACGGTCCACCCCATGCGTTTATATAAAAGCCAGTTACAGAATTTCTTCCACATATTTATATATTATAGCGCGTTCACCTGATCCACCAGCTCGCTGATCTGTGCCGAGAATTTCTCGCGCAGGTCCTTGAAGTAGGCTTTCGGCTCAATGCCGGGCTCAGGGTGTGAAACGCGGGCCACGAAGTCGCTCTGCGTTTTCAGAATGCAGAAAAGCAATGCCTCTGCGTTCTCCTTATTGGTTTCTGCTCCGTAGAGCGATGCAGCAATGCACTCTGCGAAGAGCTCCTCGCAAATGGCATTGATAGCGTGTTTTAATGTTCTTTTGTTTGCCATGTCCTTTCATTTTTTTATTGTTCAAGCGCAAAGATAAGCAAAAAAAATGAACTGGCCAATCTTTTTATGGAAAAAAACAAAAGCATTTTGATTTATTTGCATAGCTGACAATTTGTCTGCGTATTCTGACAGTTTGTCCTGATTTACAATCTGGCATCCTTGTTGCATCTTTATAAGTGAGCGCCACTGAAAGAGCGGACTCAGAAAAGCAAACATGTATAACAAATAAAACCCAAAAACAAGGAGGACAAAACTATGATGCCAATTATGAGAACAAACAGCTGGATTCCCGCAGTGTTCAACGACATTTTCAACACCGACTTTATGCCGAAGGCAAGTGCAACAGCACCGGCCATCAACGTGAAAGAGACCGACAAGGCTTACTTTGTAGAACTGGCCGCACCGGGAATGAAGAAGGAAGACTTCAATGTGAACATCAACGACGAGGGCAACCTGCTCATCAAGATGGAGAAGAAGGAAGAGCACAAGGACGAGGACAAGAGCGCCCGCTACCTGCGCCGCGAATTCTCTTACTCGAAGTTCGAGCAGACGCTTATCCTGCCTGACGACGTGAAGAAGGATGACATCAAGGCTCGTGTAGAGCACGGCGTACTGACCGTCGAACTGCCGAAAGAGGTAGAGGAGAAGGTGAAGGTGAGCCGCCAGATTGAAATCGGATAATCGCTCGCAAGGCCAGATAACACATGAAGAGACAAAAACAAGTTCCCCGTGGAAATCTGAACAAGATTTCCACGGGGAACTTACTGTTATGACACTCACTCATGCCTCATTAGTGAGATCCTCAATCTGGTCGATAATCTCTTGATACTGGCGCTGAGTCTTGAAGTGAATTGTAAAGCCGATGATGCCTCCGAGGACACCTCCAACGATACCACCAATCATGAAGACGCTGGGATTCACGTCGCCGACATTCTGATAGGATTCGTAGCAAAACCAGCCGAGCCAGAGAATGACGGCGGGGATGCCGATGAGCAGCCAGTCGGAGTCAAACTTCTTGGCACTGGCCACTTTCTTGCGCGCCTCCACGAGGCTGTGGCTCATCAGGCCTGGGTCGCTAATCTTGCGGCTATTATAGAAAGTGGCTCCTCCACAGATGAGCATGAAGATGCTGGTTGCAATCCAAAAAGCGATGGAGAAGTTGTACATCTTGACGAAGACCCAGTATCCATAGGGCACCATGAGGATAGCAAGGGCCATGAGCACATAGTAGCGGCGGGTGATGTTGTTCACCGTGTTCCGCATCGAGCGGCGCATGAGGCGCTCATTTACGATTTCCTGCTCGTTGAGTTTCTGCTTGAGCGTGGTCAGCTGCTGGCGCATTTCTTCTAATTGTGTATCCATAATGGGTAAAAGTTTAATCGTTTGACATTTGTTTTAATTGTTCACGGATTCTGAACAGACGTACGCTGACGTTCTTAGTGGTGATGCCGACTATCTGTCCGATTTCCTCATAGCTGAGGTTCTCGAGCCAGAGCAGGACAATCGCGCGGTCGAAGGGCTGCAGCTTGGAGATGCGCTTGTGGAGCATGTCCACCTGGCGCGTGTCCTCGTCGCGGTCTTCAAAAAGGTTGATGTCCATCGTCAGCCGGACTTCATCTGAGCGACGCTTCTTCTTCCTGTCGATAGAGATACAGGTGTTCAAGGCGACGCGGTAGATCCACGTCCTGATGTCAGAGCGATGCTCGAAGCTATCGAAGCCTTTCCACAGATTCATCAGCACCTCCTGGAACAGGTCGTTCACCTCGTCGGCATCTTGCGAGAACATGTAGCACACGGTGTAGATGGTGCTCTTATGTTCCGCTACAGTTTGCGCAAACTTTCTTTCCAATGTCGTCATTGTTGTTCTGTTTTTGAATCTTTTTGCCCATTAGACGCAGCACAACTTCAAAAAACTACACGAATTTCATTATTTCTTCAAAAAAAACACGGATTATCGGCAATGAAACCGCAAAACGGGAATTTGTTCCACCAGAGACGTACAGTTTCAAGAACGTCAAGTACACATTTCGTACACACCGTGTGTACTAAAAGTACACGCCGTGTGTATTTTTAGTACACACGGCGTGTACGAAAATAAAACCATATCGCCATATCCTCATCATTCATTGCGGTATGACTGTGGCTCAGCTTTTTAAGAAATTACAACCCGTTTATCCACTCTGCAATGTCGCTGAGCACTTCTGGCGAGAGTGTTTCCTCTATCTGGCCATACTCGTCGGGCAGGCCTGTGGTGCAGTGCTGGAAGAGATGGTTCAGCGAAGGATATTCCTTGATTAGATTCCGCTTCGAAGACGGCAGCAGTTGCCTGATGGCAGGCAGGTTCTGTATAGAGATAACTTGGCAGTCGAGGTCGCCATTGAGGGCGAATACTGGGCAGCGCGTCTTGCTGATGTCGTCAGACGGGTCATAGTCGATGAACCACTTCACCCAGGGAATATTCTGGACAGCCGTCTGCCGACGTAAAGTCTCGACAGTCATCGTGGCAGGTTGCCCTGAAAGAACCAGTATCATATTGTTTTGTGCGGCCAGCAACGTGTCGCCTTTCACGCCAGGTCCGGCCAAGGAAACAATGAAGTCAGTCTTTTTCCTCGCACCCAGCATGAAAGCAATGGAGCCTCCCTCGCTGTGCCCCAAAACTCCTGTCTTGCCAAAAGCCTTTCTGCTTCGCAGGTATTCAACTCCTGCTGCGGCATCACGCATAAAGTCCTCTGTTGTGGCGTTCTCCACGTCGCCGCCAACCGACTTGGCCGTAGCACGGTCGTCATAGCGCAGTGTGGCAATGCCGTGACGGGCCAGATAGTCGGCAATGACGAGGAAAGGCTGATGGTTCATCAGTTCCTCATTGCGGTTTTGCTGCCCGCTTCCCGTCACCATGAGCACAACGGCCGATTTCTTTTTCTTGTCATAGTCCACCGGCCATGTCAGTGTGCCTGCCAGCGTGGCTCCGTCAGCCTCATTGCGGAAGGTGACTTCCTCTGTTTCATAGGGGAAGGGAGGCTGTGGATTCTGCGGACGCCTTACTTCGGGCACGCCTCTTGTCATTGTGATAGGAATGGTAAAGCCGTTCTGGGAGAAAGTTCCATCAAGCTTGCCGTCTTTCAGTTTAGCACGATAGCTGGCGTTGAGCGTCTCCACTTTCACGGCCACCGAGTCGTCGCTCAGGAATTCCTTGAATGCAGGAATGCCTTTGGCTCCCTGGTCGGGACTGTCGAGCGACGCCTTCACATAGCCGTCGGCTTGCTCCAGGTTCAGCACCAGCGTCAGCGACATGGCACCGACTTTCAGCTTGCCCGACCATGAGCCGGCCAATTCTGTGGTTGGAGCCACCTGTGCCTGCACGGTTAGGGCAAACATCATCAAGCTGATGACAACAATGGATTTCAAAAAACCTTTCATGAATCTTTCTTATTTAGTAATCATTAAATGATAAGCTGGCATGATGAAGTTACATACCCCACCCCTGCCCCTCCCCTTGAGGGGAGGGGAGTGGCTGCGCCGTCATCCGCGGAAGGAACTCCGTGAGGCACTCCCCTCCCCTCAAGGGGAGGGGCAGGGGTGGGGTCTGAAATTTTATCATCATAGGCTATCTTCCCAAGTTATTACTCTACACAGTTTTCTTACCGTTTCGCTGACATGACGCAGAGCCACCTCTTTGCGCATGGCTTCTTCAAGGGCGATGTCGCGCGGACTTACTTCATCAACATGGGCGAAGCCGGCTTCGAGCAGTTGTGCGCGGTCGCTAATTCTACCGGCAATCAAGCAGACAGGCACCCCACCCGACTGCTGCAAAATGCCCATCGGCAACTTGCCCATCAGTGTCTGACGGTCAGCAGCGCCTTCGCCAGTGATAATCAGGTCGGCACCTCTGACGATTTCCCTGAATCGGATGGTGTCGAGCAACAGCTGAACGCCCGGCTTACATTCTGCATCGAGGTATTGCAGGAAAGCATAGCCCAGCCCACCGGCAGCACCTGCACCCGCCGTCTCTGAACGGTCATAGCCGAAATGCCGGGCAGAAAGCTCCGCAAACTTGTGAGCCCTTGCGTCTAACAGCCCAACCATATGGGGCGTCGCTCCTTTTTGCGGCGCAAAGACGGCTGCCGCTCCGTTTTCTCCACAAAGCGGGTTCTTCACATCGGAGGCTATCGTAAAACGTACATTCTTCAATGCCTCAATGTCGTCCCAAAGGCCATTGCCTCTTGTAGCGAAAGCATCAATGAGCGCTCTGAGCATACCCATACCTGCATCGCTGGTAGCGCTGCCACCAAGGCCCACGATGATGTGCGTGACTCCCTTTCTGACAGCATCGGCCACCAGCTGCCCTGTGCCATAGCTCGTCGTCACCATCGGATTACGCTCCTCGGGTGCCAACAGTGTCAGTCCGCTGGCCTGAGCCATTTCTATCACCGCTGCATTGTCGTACAGCAGATACCTCGCAGTGACTGGCCTCATCAGCGGGTCGCTCACTACCAGCTTCACCAGTTCGCCACCAACGGCGGCATGGAAGGCATCGAGAAATCCCTCGCCCCCATCGCTGACAGGCACCTGCACAGTCTCAGCATCGGGGCAAACGCTCCAAATACCCTCAGCTGCTGCCTGATTAGCCTCAACCGAGGTCAGGCATCCCTTGAACGAATCGATGGCAATAACTACCTTCATGCTACTATTTTGCGACGTTTCTTCACAATTGCGAAACGAAGAAAGAAACCTAACGGCTGGTATAGAAATCTGTGATGCTGACCAACGCACGCGAACAGACAGGGCAGAACTTTTCCACCTCGTTAATCTTCATTCGGCACTCCTGCGCCGGACGATAGACGCCCTTCGACTGATAGCCGGCACCCTCGAACACGCCTACTCGCTGCGTGGCATCATTCAGGAGCCGACGCTCTTCTTCCGTCTTTATCTGCCTATAGTCAGGAATCTTGGCCGGCGGTGTAGGGATGGCTGTTCCCTTGGGCAACATGTCGGCCCACTTTGAGGTGAAGTCGACGAGTGTGGTCAAGTTGGGCTCCCACGGCTCGGTATCGGCAGGATATATCGTCTCATAGCTGTCGTCGTAGGCATACTCGTCGCCCAGTCCGCCGTAAGCATGGCCAAACTCATGCACCAGCACCTGGCGGAACGTCGGGTGGTCGCTGGTAGTAACGGTGAGCTGGTTGTAGATTCCGCCGCCGCCGTAGGTGTCGCTGTTCACCATCACGATGATATGCTCGAAGGGGATGCCTGCCAGCAGGTCATAGAGGTGCGTCATGTGGCTGGTCATTAAGTAGCGCTGAACGTAGAAGGTGTCATAATGGGTGCCGACGGGCGTCTGACGCCAACGGCCCAGATGGGGCACCGACGGCCCGCTGCCAACAGACTCGGCAGCAACGGCCACCACATTGAAACGCTGCTTCATCGACGTAAACGGCTCATGTGCAAACAAAGCCTCGACCGCACGCTCACAGTCCTGATAGAACTTGCCCATCTGCTGACGTGTGTAGCCCTCGGCCACGATGGCCAAGTCGATGCAGGCAGTGATGTCGGCTTCGCCATCAAGCGGACGCTCGGTAGGCACGAAGTTGCGGTGCCCCGAATCGTCTGACTTTTTCACGGCTTCGGCAGGGAGCGTAGAACCCTTCCACACGTAGTGGTAGGGCACCTGCGGCTCAGAAATCTCGCGTATCAGGATGTCAGCGGGATCGACGGTGTGCTGCAGCTGTCCCACAACATTGGCGTGAACGTCGGTCAGCGTCACGCTGACATCCACCTTGCGCTTAGGCATGGGCACATTGAAACAGGTTGGGAAAGCACGATTCAGGCGTGTTGCCTCCTCAGTAGCCTGCCATTCCTGAAAGAGCGTCGAGAAAGTATGTACATAGAGCAGCCGGCCCGTCTCGTGATCACTCAGGGCAATCTGCCCGTTGCCACGCAACGGAGCCTCGGCCAGCCGTGCCCTGCGTCCTGCCCAGGGCGATGTCAGCATCGCCTCGCTGAAGTAGATATGCTGCTCGTGGTTATTGCCTGCCAGCACATAGTCGAGCCGCAGCGTGCGGCCGGTAAAATCGTCGCTGAATGTTTGTGCGCCCGCCGTCAACAACGAGCAGCAGACAGCCGCCAAGGCTATGAGGGTTTTGTTCATATTCACTTCAATAAATCTCGGGCCGTTATTTTCTGTATCATTTGCGTGGGCAATTTCCGGATATATCCTTTTTTTAAAAAGGCAGGTCTTTTTGAAAAAAACTCAATCCTTTTTTTTCAAAAAGATATACCTTTTTTTGAAGCAGGCCAACACTCAGTTCGTCTACAAGGCATAACGGCTATCGACGACTTCCCAGTCTACAATCTGCCACAAGGCCGCAAGATGGTCGGGGCGTCGATTCTGATAGTCAAGATAATAGGCGTGTTCCCATACATCAAACGTCAGCAACGGCTTCAGACCTTTCTGAACAGGATTGGCTGCATTTGTTTCCTGCGTGATGACGAGCTTGCCATCTGCATCGGCCGATAGCCATACCCAACCAGAGCCGAAAAGCGTTGCACCCTTCTTTTGAAATTCCTCCTTGAAAGCCTCAAACGAGCCAAAGTCACGAGCAATGGCCTCAGCAAGTCTGCCAATAGGCAGGTTGTCGGCCTTGGGCGCACGGAATTGTCCAAAATAAAGATTGTGGTTCAGAATCTGCCCAGCATTATTCAGGATGCCACCCTCAGCCCGCTTCACAATTTCTTCAAGAGAGAGTTCTGCCAATGGGTTTCCTTCCAACAAGGTGTTCAGGTTATTCACATAGCCAGCCAAATGCTTTCCATGATGAAAGCCAATCGTTTCGCGGCTGATAACAGGCTCCAGAGCCTCCGGCGCGTACGGCAGCGCCATCAATTTAAACTTTTCCATTACTTTTTATTTTTTACTTTTTGGGTGATGAAGACTATCGCCTCCCTGAAAATGGTGGAGCGCAGCAGCCAGAGGGCAGCACAATAGACGACGGCCACCGTCAGCACTTTCACGGCAAGGCTGAGATAGAGATTTGTGATGCCTTCGGTCAACATGCCAGTGGCACACACGATGCCGGCAGAAAGCAGCACGTAGGGTGCTACGTCACTGAGTGCCTCAGTCAGCTTCAGGTTTATCTCACGGTGTGAGAAATAGAACCACACCGCCACCCACAGAATGTTGACAGCGGCAAAGACCATCACCATGCGCCCGATGCCGTATGGCACACAGAGGCCGACGCCCAGTAGCTGCATCACGCAGAGGGCGATGGTGCACCACATGTAGGTAGATGAGTGGCCGCGGCTGATGAGAAGGTTGGAAAAGAGATAGCTGACGGGCATGACGGCGCCTGCCAGACAGAGCACGCGCAGGATATGGGCACTGGCCAGCCATTTCTCAGTGATGAGGATGACAATGAACTCTTCGCTGACCAGCGCCAGCGTGAGCATGAGCGGGAACGAGACGAAGGCGGTGAACCGCAACAACTTGCGGAACACCTGCTTCTGCCGCTGGCGGTCGTCGTCGGTCGTTGTCAGCACGGGCTGGGCAATGCTGTAGAGCATGTTCGTAATGAGCGAGTGGCCCATGGTGTTCCACTTGCTGGCCTGTGTGAAGTCGCCAACCTCCGGAGCTGTATAGAATTTGCCCAATAGCACGGAAAGAAAATTGGTGTTGGCTGCTGTAACGATGTTTGTCACAATGAGGCGGCTGCTGAAGCCAATAATCTCCTTGACAGGTCGCAGGTCGATATGGAAAGACGGACGCCAACCCGAGAACCAATAGTTGAGTACGCTAACGCTGAGTGTAAAGACAATATTCTGTGTGGCCAGACCCCAATAGGCAAAGCCCTGATAGGCCATGACGATGCCCACCACGCCCGACAGCGCCATCGACACCAAGGCGATGATGCTGCTCTGCCGAACCATCATATTCTTAAAAATGTACGCGCGCGGAGCGATGCTGAAACTGACGAAGAGGAAACTGAGGAACGAATAGCGGGCCAATGACGTGAGACGCGGCTCGCCGTAGAAGTCGGCAATGAGCGGCGCAGTGAAGAAGAACAGGAGATAGAAGAAAATGCTGACAAGGATGCTGGTCCAGAACACGGCGTTGTAGTCGCGCTGCGTCACATTCTTCTTGCGGTTGAGTGCTGCTATAAAGCCTCCCTCCTGCATACAGGCGGCGATGGCTGAGAAGATGGCCAGCATACCCACCAGACCATAGTCGGCCTGTGACAGTTTGCGGGCAAGGATGATGCCGAACACCAGGCTCAGCACCTGCTGCAAGCCTGTGCTCATGCCGC
This sequence comes from uncultured Prevotellaceae bacterium, assembly GCA_902778535.1. Classification (GTDB taxonomy): domain Bacteria; phylum Bacteroidota; class Bacteroidia; order Bacteroidales; family Bacteroidaceae; genus Prevotella. Next base: position 10,447 of record CACYYG010000007.1, on the reverse strand, counting down.
CCCAAAGCAGTCCTTTCGCCGTCTTCTCCTTCAATGTCTCCATCTGCAGATTTTCCAACTTTTTATTCTTTTATTCTTTTATTCTTGTCAACATTTTCCACAAGGCCACACGCACCTTGTCAATCAATATGGAGCCGAAAAACACGGCCAGGATGAAGAGTACGGCATGCAGGATGAAAGGAAAACGCGGCAGAGAGTCGTGCCACTCACGAATATAGAGGTCATAATACTGTCCTAACGGGGTGTTGCTGTGCGTAAGATAGACAGCCAGCGCCGATATGCCCAGCCAGTTCACCATCTTGCTCTGGAACTTCAGCTTGCTGAAAAACAGGAGCAGGAACATGGCGGCAACGACGGTGGTAGGAGAATTGTAGAACCACAGCACACCGCCCAGATTGAAATGGCGCTTCAGCACGAAGTAGGCTACAGTCACCATTGCGCACACGGCGAGATAGACGCACAAGTCGGTACGCGGGCGCCACTTGGTGAACGAAGGCCTGTAGACATTCAGATAGCGTGCAAGGAGATAGAGGCAGACAAACGACGGCAGGCTATAGCCGGCACGCAGCCACGTGGTAGCCTCGAACACCCACCCGTAGACCCATTGAAAGGCGAACAGCGAAAGGATGGTGACAGCCATCTGCCGCTGCGTGGCGGTCTGCACAAAGGCATTGAGCACAGGCGAGAGGAGATAGAGCGCCAGATAAGTCTTCACAAACCAGTAGTCGCCTTCGTGCAGCATCAGGATACTGAGGTATGGACTCGGAGGCAAAGTCCCCGTCAGGGCATAGTAGGCACTCATACACAGCACGGCAAAGAACGCCACCTGGAACAGCAACTCCAACAAACGCGACCAGCGCAGGCGGATGCCATACCAGCCTGAGAGCATGACAAACACATTGACGCCCACCACAGAGAAGCTTTCCACCGCTATCTGCAGGAACATGGACACAGGGCCGTTGGCAATGGCCTCCTGCGTGGGCGGAGGCAACGCCCTGTAGCTGGCGTGCACCATCATCACCAGGAGCATGGCCACCAGACGTAGCAGCTCCATGTTGCTGTCGCGGGTCTTGCGCTCTGGCATCGTCATCTTCCTAAACTGTCCAAAATATCATCAAGTATGTTCTGCGCCACGCTCTTTCCTCCCGGCGGCAGCAGATAGTCACGGAAAAACTGCTCGCGCTCAGGCAGCAAAGGGTCGTTGCCACCCAGCACCACTTCATCGATGAAGCGACGGATGCCGGCCTCGTCCTTGCCAATGTAGTGCAGGTCGTATGCCTTCAGTCCGAAAGTGCTCTGGGTGTCGAGAATGGGTTTCATGTTCTTCGACACAAACATAACGGGCTTTCTGGAGTAGTGATACTCCACAGCAAACGAGCCGCTGTCGTGAATCATCGCGTCGCTGGTCATAAAGAGGTCGACGAACTCGCCCGCCTCCAGCTGTGTGTTGGGCATGGTGCGCCACAACTCATAGTATTCATCTGTGCGCTCCTGTCCCCATTCGGGGTGCTGGTAGAGCTGGGTGAGCAGGGCGGGATGGGGCTTGAAAGCCATCTGAATCCTTCCCTCATATTCCTTCGCCAATGTCACCATCAGGTCAGCCATCCACAGGAAATTGGAACGGGGCGGCAGGGCGGAGTTCGCGGCAATGATAGAATAATGCGGTGCCCAGACGAGGCGCTTCGCGGGCGTGACGCCCACGCTCCCGGATGAATGCCAGGGGTCATCGTGATGAGGACACAGGAAATCGTCGGCATTGGCATAGCCCACGACACGCACGTTGCGTCCATGATTAGTGGCCACCTTTTGTGCCTCCTCTAAGTGCAACGGGGTAGAATAGTAGAGCCGCCAGGCACGGTTGTGGAAATGCAGGTTGTAGGACAGCTTGCCTGTAGACATCCAGAAAGCGTAGGGCATGTAGCAGACGAGGCGGTCGTAGAAATGAAGGCAGTCGTGCTCCTTGCATAATAGATGCTCATAGGGCTGCGGGAAGAAAACAATGTCGGGGTATATCTCTTCCAAGATGTAATAAGGCTCGCCGTTGAAATCATAATCCACATAACTGATGCCGCGTGCATCAAAATAAGCTCTCAGGCGCTCCATCTCCTGTTCCTGGTGCTCATGGCCTATGCAGGGCGAGAGCACGATGGTGGGCTGGAAACGGCTGTCATTCAGCATCAACTCATAGACATGCTGGTAGCGCCAGTAGGCCACATCGATGGCAATAAACACTACCTTCAGCGGACGATGTGCCTTTCGCAACTGTTTCACTAAGCGCCGATGCTGCCGCTCCGTAGCCTTATACTGCCACAGGTGCAGCCACAGATAGTTGACTGATTTAGCGAGGATATTCATAGCCACGTCTTCTTTTCAGGTACTGACAATACGAAACTATTGGAAGAGTCTTTTAGCTGTTCGTAGATCTTAGCAGCAAAGTAGACATCGTGGAGTGCCACGCCATAGTTGTAGCAGAGAATACGCTCGTCGTCGCTGACACGCCCAGGGTTCCTGCCCTGCAGCACATGGTGAATCTCGTCGTATTGGCGGAACTGGCTGAAATAGCGGAAGTCCTGAATCTTCCGCGTGTCGTCGCCAAACACTTTGTCGAAGAAAAGGTCGCAATTCTGGAATCCCCTCATGTGTACGGGAATGACCGTGATGCCTTTTCTGAATAGGCTGTCGTCAGGAAACAGCAGCTCTTGTGCCAGTGTTACGCAGGAAATCAGCACGTCAGCACGGCTGACAAACTCCTTCTTGTCGTCGATAATCTGAAAGCTGACATTCTCACAGTCTTTGAACCGCTCCACGAATTGCTCTGCCTGGTCTTTATAGCGCAGGAGGAGAATGTTGATGGGACGATGGCTATTGATGGCTATCAGGCAAAGGGCTACTGCACGCGCAATATTACCCAAGCCCATCATGGAATAGGTGTCGGCACCTGACCGCTGAAATGTTCTTGCAGCCAGCGCTGCCACAGCTCCAGTGCGCATGGCCGTTATCCAATTGCCATCGACCAAGGCAAGCAACCGGCCAGTTGCTGCGTCATACAGACTGATAATACTGCTGAGAATGGGCACTTGCCCCTCTATGCGGCCAACCACCTTGACGCCAAAATATTTCTTGCCGTCATGCGCCGGAAGCAGACAGGGCATCGTGGTAATGAAGTCTTCACCCTGTGGATGTACGCTCAACTTGGCAGGCATTTGTGCCTCGTCCTTGAGCAGAAATGCATTCTTCGCCCATTCAACACACAGTGCAGGACTGATGTCCAATCCTACAATGTCATTTTGCTGGATGATCTTTACTTGATTGTCCATTATTTCAATGAAGTAGTATATTCCCCTTTAGTGCTTCCACCAATCGTGTATTGTCCTCGTGATTGCGCACGGCAATGCGCATATACTGCCGCTGCGGGTTGAGGCCGGGCTTCAGGCTGCAGTCGCGAGTAAGAATGTTGTGTCGTTTCAGCATACGCACCACAATCTCACTGGCCTTGTATGGCGGCAATACCTCACAGAGGAAGTAGTTGGCCTGCGAAGGCATGACACGCAGGAAGGGAATGGTCTTCAGCTGCTGTTCAAAGTCGGCACGTTCAGCCACGAACTTGGCACAGGCCCGCTGGTAGTCTTTCTCGTGCTTGTTGTAAATCTGCATGAAGAACTCGGCAAAGGAGTTGAGATTCCAGATACTCACCTCTTTCTTGATACGAGCAATCAGTTCCTCGTCAGCGGAGGCGAGAATACCCAGCCTAAGTCCCGGCACACCAAAGCTCTTCGAAATGCTCTTCATGACAGCCATGTGGGGATAAGCCTCCAGCGTTTCATCATTGAGCAAGGAATTCGTAGCATAACCTTCGCTGAAGTCCACGAAACTCTCATCCACCACTAAGCGGATGTTGCGCTCCTCACACCACTGGGCGAGCCGCAGCACATCGTCCTTCACAATGAAATTGCCCGAAGGATTGTCGGGATTGATGAGCATCAGCTGGGCGATGTCCTTGCTGTCGAAGAACGTCATCAAGTCATCGGCAGTATAGCGATAGTCCTCATTCTGCGGCACGAAAGTCACCTGAAGGCTTTTGTCGTAGCGGTTGGGATATTCCTCGAAAGTAGGACGAATGAGCCCTACCCTGCCCTGCGATTCTTCCATCAGAATCTTGATTAGTTCGGCGGCACCGTTGCCAGGCACAATGTGGTGTTCGCTCACGCCGAAGCACTTGCTGGCAATGAGCGTATTGACCTTCATGCCTGAAGGATACTCCGTAAGCAGCGTGTCGAAGTTGGCACGCAATTCGTCTTTCAGCCGTTGCGAGGGGAAGTAAGGATTGACCAAATAGCAGAAGTCGAGCATCTGCGGGAAGCGCCAGAAGCCGCCATAGCGGCCGTAGTATTTCCGCAACACGTCCTTCTCGTCGGCAAAGATGGCCTCGGCGATGTCAAGGTCCTGCTTGTCGTCTATCTCATACCACTTCTCACTGCCAATGGGCAGGGCTTTCATGTCGTGGTTGTTCAACAGTGAGATGACACGCAAGACGTTTTCGTAATACTCGTTCAGGCCCACGGCCTTGGTATAGGCATCAAGGAATGGAACATACTTCGTCTGCAGAAACTCGCGGCTGAACTTGTAGATGTTCACCGTTTTGTAATAGCTGTCGGCATAAGCATAGTCGAAAGCCTCCTTCGAGATGAAGTTGACAATGTTCTGTTCGTCGTCGATGGTTACCATTGTGCCGTCCATCCAGCTCTCATATTTGGCCACGAGGGCAAGGTTGGGCTGCGGATTGTCGACAATCATAGGTATCAGACGGTCGCTGAAAATGAGGTCGCTCTCGATGAGCAGCGTATCATCCTCTTGCAGTTTGTCCTTTACCAGCGCCAGCGAATAGATATTGTTTGTTTTGTCATAGACGGGATTCTCAGCAAATTCTATCCCTGGTTCAAGATTTGAGGAATATTTTGTATCGATGTATTCTCTCAACTTCTTACCCTTGTAGCCCACGACGATGATGATGCGACGCAAAGGCTGCTTAGCCAACTGCTCCATCAGCCGGTCGATGAGTGGAACGCCATTGACAGGCACCATGCATTTGGTGTTGTCCTTGGTGTATTCTCCAAGTCTGCGGCCCATTCCCGCCGCCAGTATGATTGCTTGCATGTTCTGTTTTTATTGTTTGATAGTATCCCAGCACTCGATGGCGCGACTCATGGCCTGATCCATATCATAGTATTTGTACTCGGCCAGACGACCTCCGAAGATTGTGTCGGGCTGCTGCTGAGCCATTTCGCGATACTTCTCGGCTAAAAGATTGTTGCGCTCGTCGTTGACGGTGTAGAAAGGCTCGGCGCCTTCGGTCCACTCGCTGCTGTACTCACGCGAGATGACGGTGAATGGCTGCTGGCCGAACTCGAAGTGCTTGTGCTCGATGATGCGTGTATAGGGTGTCTCGGCATCGGTGAAGTTCATCACAGCATTGCCTTGATAGTCGGGAATATCCAGACGCTCATGCTCAAAACGCAGTGTGCGCCAGTCCAAATGGCCGAGGCTGTAGTCGAAGTAAGCATCGATGGCGCCGCTGTAGACCACCGTCGTGGCCAGTTCGCTCAGTTTCTCACGATTTTGCAGGAAATCGGTGTCAAGTTGCACCTCTGAGCCAGCCAGTAATTTGTCGATGATAACATTGTAGCCGCCGATGGGAATTCCCTGATAGGGGTCGTTGAAATAATTGTTGTCGAAGGTGAGGCGTACGGGCAGACGACGGATGATGAACGCCGGCAGCTCAGTGCACTTGCGTCCCCACTGCTTCTCGGTGTAGCCCTTGATGAGAATCTCATAGATATCACGTCCAACCAGCGAGATGGCCTGTTCCTCCAGGTTCTGCGGCTCGCGTCCGGCCATCTCCTGCCGCTGCTCGTCAATCTTCGCCTTCGCCTCCTGCGGCGTGCGCACACCCCACAGCTGGTAGAACGTGTTCATGTTGAAGGGTAAATTGTAGAGACGGCCTTTGTAGTTGGCGATGGGCGAGTTGGTGTAGCGGTTGAAGGTGGCCAATGAGTTCACGAGATCCCATACCTGCTTGTTGCGTGTATGGAAGATGTGGGCTCCGTAGAAGTGGACGTGTATACCGTCCACATCCTTGCAATAGGCATTGCCGCCTATATGGCTTCGCTTGTCTATGACAAGACACTGTCTCCCGGCCTGCGTGGCCAAGTAGGCAAAGGTGGCACCGAAGAAGCCGGCTCCCACGATGAGATAGTCGTATGGTTTCATATCAGAAACAAGGTATCGTTATCAGCTGATACATCAGTGTGCGGGCCAAACGCTCATGCCCGGCATCATTAGGATGCAGCAGGTCGGTGTCACCCTTGAAATACTGCTCATATTCCTTCAGCTGGGGGAACAGTCCGCTGCTGGCGTTCCAGTCGATGACAGGCACAGCCCACACGTTGCCTGCCTCCTTGACAGCCTCGACGTAAGCATCGAGATACTCGCCACACTGATTGGTGTACGACTCGTCGCACTGCCAGTTTTTCTCGTTGGCATGGAAGTCAGAGCGGTGAATGGGCGTCAGCAGCACAATCTGCTTGGTGGGGAAAGTGCGCTTCAGCGAGTCCATGGCAATGTTGATGCGACCTTTGAACGTCGTAGCATCCATCGACGGTGTACGCTGACGTCGCGTCACCATCGTCTTCGGCTGACCGTGGCCGTATTCCACCTCGGTGACGCGCTCGTCCCACCACTGTCCGACGGGCACCCCGTTGTTATAGTCGTTGGTGCCCATGAAGACAATAATGGCGTCCACCTCCTGCCCGTGCTCCCGCTTCAGCTGGTCGGTCTGACGGGGAATGTCGTTCCACTGCCGTCCGCTGACGCCATAGACGTAAGGGATGATTTGCAGCCAGTCTTGCAGGAATCCCCAGAACTTCTTCTTCGAGCCACTGTTGCGCGGATCGGTGATGCTGTCGCCCAAATAGGCCACGCGCTTTCCCTTCCAAGGATGGACGATGGGCTCTTGCGGCAGTGCCGGCAGCACCAACAGCAGGCAGATGACTACTGATAATGATTTCTTTAGCATCTTCGTTTAATGGATGAAAAAACGTTTTTATGATCAGATGTGTTTCCTTCCCTTGCTGATACGCAGTCCCTTGCCAGTGGAAGGCCGTCCGCCAAGGTCGTACTCTACGTCGGGCAGCATTTGCCGTGTAGGCAAAGTAATGGAGGAGGCCAAGTTGATGTAGTCGTCGACGCTACTGACGAAGTTGATGTCGTAGATGTCGCTGGTGCCTGTGGTAGAGGTGAGTCCGAAGATGGTCTGGCCCATGCACACGCTTGGACGGTCGCCTGAGAAGTTGTCGTAGAGATTGCTGGTCTGCATATTGAAGGCCACCACCTGCTGCTGCTGGCCGCTGACAGTGATGGTCTTCGATGTGGATGGCGGGACCTGCGAGCCTTTGTTCACGCCATTGAGCCACCATAGATAGCTGGCGCCGCTGGTAGTCTTGAGGTTGGAGCCACGGATGACGAGGAAAATCTGCGACTTGTCGATGTCGTATTCCAGATTCTCGTAATTCATCATCAGTGCCACGTTGTTGGCACCCGTGCCGGAGTTGACGTGGATGACATTCTTCTCTGTGTCATAGGTTATCTTATTGGCAGCCACGCGGTTAGGGTCTCCAGTAGTCCAGTCGGTGCAGCGGAACTGGTAGGCGTTGGCACTAGGATTGTAGTCCTTCATCAGTCGCACATAGTACACCCCTGGGCAGGGTGTCGTGCTGCTGGCCGTGAGGCGCACCACAAACTTCGTCTTTCCCTTGGCCAGGTCAGCGGGAATGGCATACTCCACATTATAGAAGCCATTGCTGTCGCTGCCCTTAAAGCTGTTGGGGATAGTGATGTCGGCTATCTTCGTGCCGTCGACGGTGAGCGTGGCCTTACGTCCGTGGTCGGCCAGCGTGAAGCGGAACAACACGCTGAGATTCTCCTCCACCCCACTATTATTATACAATGTGTACTGAACATAGCCATTGGCCTGGGCGTCGCGGTAGCGCTCCGAGTTGTACATGCCCGTTGTGGAGCCATTGCTGTACTTGACATCGTGTCCTGCCTCACTCTGCTGCTCGCCGGGAGCCACAAAGTCGAGGGTGCGTGCTTCCAGGGCCTCGCGCTCGGCCTCGGTCTGTGCCATCGTGCTGTTGGCGAAGTTTTCGGCGGTCTGCTGATACCAGTAGCACATGTAGCGCTGGTGGTGAATCTTGTAGAAGGGCACAAGCTTCAGCGTGTTCCACTTGTAGGAGCTCACGTCAGGACGGCTGGCGTCGATGACGAAGCTAAGCTCCATGCTGCGCAGGCGCTCGATGCGGCTGAGTACGTCGGCACGGTTGCCAATGAGCAGCGGGGCGTCGACGAGGCTCTTCGATGTGGCACGGCTGCCAGGGGCGTGGTCCATGCGCCCCTCGCCGCCATATTCATTCTGCAGCTTCTCATAGGGCAGGCCGCTGTCGTCGCCATCGGTAAGAGCAGTAGTGGCAGCGCCAAGCAGGATGGGGCCGTACTTGAAAGCGATGTAGTCGGTGTAGTTGGGGCACTCCTCATAGCGCAGCTGCATGTCGAGATTGACGGTAATCTTGTCGCCCTTCTTCCAGTCGCGGGTCTCGGTGACGTAGCTGGCCTTGCCGGTCTCCACGGAGAGACCGTCGAGCACAGTGCCGTTGATGTCGATGCTGTATCTCTTGCCCGACCACTCAGGGTGACGGATGGCAACGGCATAATGACCTTCTTTGCCGATGGTGATCTCAGTGATGCTGCTGTTGGGGAAGGTGGTCTCTTGGGTGACGACAAAGGCGTCAGATTCAAGACGGGAAGGGATGAAGAGGTTGACGAAGAGGGTGGCGGAACCGTCATGGGTATAGATGAAGTGACCATACTTCGAGTGGTTTTCCATGCCGGTGCCCACGCAGCACCACATGCCCTGGTTGGGCTGCGAGTAGATGCGGTAGCCTTGGGGGCGCAGTGTGGTGAAATAGACGTAGCCGCCTGTCGTGGGGTCTTGCGTGGAGAGGATGTGATTCCACATCGTGCCCTCGTAGAAGTCAGCGTACTTCGCATCGCCCGTGCGGTCGGCCAGCATTTCCGAAAACTTCAGCATGTTGTTGGAGTTACAGCTTTCAGGTCCGTCCAGATGGTCGATGTATCGGTTGCTGTTGGCCACCGACAGGAAGTGCTCGCCCACCGAGTTGCCGCCGATGCAGACGGTGCGGTTCATGGCCACGTCCTGCCAGAAGTTCTCGGCAGCCTTCTTATAGTTGTTCAGCGTGCTGCTCTGCTCGAAAATACGCTCCATGCCGATGAATTTGGGCACCTGTGTGTTGGCGTGCTTGCCGTCGAGGAAAGTCTTGTTCAGCGTCTGCATACCGTTGAGCATGGCTTTATGGGTGAATTTCTTCGCGGCATTGAGATACTTTGTGTCGCCGAAGAGCTGATAGGCATCGAGCATCGACTCGTTCATGCCGCCGTGCTCGCAGTTGAGGAAGCCTTCGAAGTCGCTGTCGCTGACCTTCGCGATGAGGTTGACACTCCAGTCGGCCAGTTTGCGGAACATCTCCTTGGCCTGCTCGCTATTGCCATAGAGATAGGCATCGCGTAGTCCGGCCAGAATTTTGTGCTGCACATAGAAGGGCACCCAGCCCCAGTTGCCCTGTATCTTCGAGAGATCACCACGATAGAGTGCCTTCCACGAGTCGTTGATAGGCTGCCCGCCGATGAAGCCGTAGAGGCCCTCAGCGTTCTGGTCGTAGGAGTCCTGACAGTCTTTCATCACCTGCAGCATATAGTCCATGCGCTGTTTCAACTGTGTGCGCATGGCCTCATCGTGACAGGCAGCCCAACCCAGGGCAAGAGCCGACAGGTAGTGTCCGCCCACATGTCCGCTGAGGTCGAAACCCGCATCGCCACCCCAGTTCTTGAAGTTGGGGTGACGCGTCTCCCATTGGTAGTAGGGCGACGCTTTGTCGGTGGTTTTCGACAGACCTGCCTGACGGACAAAAGGCGTGAGCAGGCGGTCTACGTCATACTGCAACAGGTGCTGCAGGTTTTTGTCCATGGCCGTTTTCATCGGACCGTCGAGCAGCGTCACCTGCTCTAAATCAAAGTGCTTGGGGTAGAGCTCGCTCTGCGCTGTGGCCAGCAAGGCAGATAATGCCAGAAGGCACGAAAGGAATAGCTTCGTTTTCATTATTAACAGGTTTTATACATGGCTGCAAAGGTAGAAATTTTTTCGCGAAGACGCAAAAAAAACAAGGGGAAAATCCCCCTTGCAAAAATCTATCCTCAATTATTCATGGTAATGAATTGTTTTTTTTGTCAAAACACTCTAACTTTGCAGTGTCAATGAGATTGGTGAGTACTCGTTAAAGAAATCTCAGTAAAAAGCATTGACAATCCGAGGAAAGTC
>CACYYG010000006.1 GCA_902778535.1 uncultured Prevotellaceae bacterium | reverse complement strand
GTACAAACCTGAATACTTCGGAGAAGGAGGTTGGTGTACCAAGAATCGGTGCATCCAGCTTCTCACGTATCTCACGTACATAGTCCTGGCACAGCAGCGCCTCCGCTTTCTTTCCTACAAAGAAATAAAGTACAGTGTCATCACCACATCGCTGTGATAGTTCTGTCTTTCCAATACGTCTGCGTCCCATCAACACCGTCATCCTTGCTTCGCGTCGGCTCTGCTGCAAAACCTCGCCAAGCACCTGTTGCTCGTTTTCCCTATCGTAGAACTTCATATCTTAAAATAGTATTCGCTATTACTGTAACCGTCATTACTTTTGCAAAGATACAAAAAATATTTATACCAACAAACAAAATGGGATAAAAACTTTCATTTTGTGTCCGTATTTTCTTCTTTTGTAAATATTTAGGTGCTGGCAGTGTCGTTGTTGAAAGTTCTTGCTAAGGCAAGCGTCTCCTTCGTCGCCGAGCGGAAAACGCCTTAACGAATTTCTACTTGTCCGCTCGGCTTTGCCGCTTGCCTAAGCAAGAACCTTATTGCTTTTGGCTGGAACGGCGGTGACGGCAGAAAAAACGACAATCGGCCATATCCCTGTTGGAAATTGTTCTAAAATCCCAACAGTTCCATGGCCGACTTGTCTATATCTTCCATCAGACATCATCCTTCATACCTCGTTTGCGCCCCCACTAAGGAACAAACGAGAACGAACAGGATTGCCAGATGGATTTCAAGAAGCTCTTCATCCGATAATGTTTGCCTTGATAGTTTCAACGATATATCGTATATCATCGTCACTGACGTATGGACCGGCAGGCAGACACATACCCACTTTAAAGAGTGCTTCAGACACACCATTCACGTAAGCCGGAACATCTTTATAGCATGGCTGCTTATGCATGGGCTTCCAGACGGGCCTTGCCTCTATCTGAGCCTGGTCAAGAGCCACGCGCAGTGCCTCTACATTGGCATTGGGCTCGCAGTCAGTATGAGCAGACGCAGCAGCATGGATGACACCCGCAGCACCACCGACGGCACCCGTTACAATAGTCTTATAGGCATCCTCCTGCCCCTTCACCTTCACATCCTCATCGATAGTGATGGTGCAGAGCCAGTAGTTGCTGTCATAGTCGCCATTATCAGGCTGGCTGTGCACATGTACTCCTGACACGTCAGCCAACAGCTCCTCGTACATCTTCTGCACATGCTTGTGGTGAGCAAGGTGGTCATTCACGACCGTCATCTGTCCACGACCGATACCAGCACAGATGTTACTCATACGATAGTTATAGCCTATCTTCTCATGCTGATAGTACGGATAGCTCTCGCGATACTGCGTGGCATACATCATAATCTCGCGCCACTCGTCATCGTTAGCAGTAATGAGAGCACCGCCGCCAGAGGTCGTAATCATCTTGTTGCCATTGAACGACAGCACCCCATACTTACCAAACGTGCCCAGCACCTGTCCCTTATAGCGAGAGCCAAAGCCTTCAGCAGCATCCTCCACCACGGGAATCCCGTACTTATTCGCAATCTCCATTATCCGGTCTGCCTTGTACGGCATGCCATAGAGTGCTACCGGCACGATAGCCGCAGGAGACTTTCCGGTTTTCTCCTTGCGGTCAACAATGGCTTTCTCCAGAAGTTCAGGGTCAATGTTCCAAGTATCAGGCTCTGAGTCAACCAGCACCGGTGTAGCACCTAAGTAAGTCACAGGGTGCGTTGATGCGCAGAAAGTAAAGCTCTGCACAATCACCTCGTCGCCCGGCTTCACCCCGCAGTTCAGCAGTCCCAAGTGCACCGCCGCCGTGCCGCTCAAGAGCGCCACCACCCGCTTTGCGCCCCCCTTCCCTTGGGGAAGGGCCGGGGATGGGCTATTCACGAAGTCCTCCAGGTCCTTCTCAAACCCGTTCACATTCGGCCCCAACGGCACCACCCAGTTCGTATCGAATGCCTCTTTGACATACTTCTGTTCCATCCCGTCCTCGCTCATGTGAGCCAGGCACAGGTAAATTCTTTTATTTGCCATGATGTCTTATTTATTGTTAATTCAATTATAGCATGTTTCTTGAAACACCGAGAGCACTGAGCACACGGAGTTTCTTAACAAATGATCCATAAATTGCTGCGCGCAGCCCAATTACATGAGAAATTACATGATAATTATATATTTGTACGCTTCGCGTCCTCCCCAAAAACAAAAGAAAACAAAGAAAACAACAAAAACCGGTTTTATTTTGTTTTTCTGGTTTTATTCTGTTTTCGTAAGACCGCTTTGCGGTTGAATACGAGGCAATTTTATCAGCAAAATATCCTACACTCCTACACGCCGTGCTGACAGTCAATAAATTGCGCGCGCAGAATGGCGTGTAAGAGTGTAAAATCATTTTACACTTCCGATGCCCCAAAAAGCTTCTATTTCTCCTTTACCAGATAGAGCATAGAGCCGTTGCTGCGCTTACTTCTCAGCCCCGGCAGATGTGCCAGGGAACGTCCGAAGGCCGTGACGCCTTTCACCTGTAGCCCGCCCTTTACTTCCTTTCGCAGCCGCTCGAAGATGGCGGTGGGCGAAAGCCACTGGCCTTCGGCCTCGTTGGCCACAGCCTCGTAGTATTCGTTAAAGTAGTGTATGGCGGGCGGCAGCACCTCGAAAGCGCTGTTGTGTTCCGTCAGCGCCAGCTGCTCTTCGGGCGTGAGCCAGTTGTGCTCGCTGCCATCCATCACCAGACGGTAGGCCTGGTCGTAGAGCGCATCATAGCTGATTTTGACGCTGGTGTCAATAGGAGCCGACAGACGCACGCAGATGAAGCGGCGGCTGCCGCTCATGTCGGTAAGCACACTCTGCTCGTTGGTGGTGGCTATGAACGAGGCCAAGCGGGGAAAGTCGATGACATGCCGCCCGTATGGGGGCTTGATCTTCACCTTCGGCAACTGGATGATGTTCTTCAGGAAGCCGTCCTGCACCTGCCGGCTCAGCTGGTTGAACTCATCGATGTTGATGAGCAGGAAGTTGTGCATGGCCTGCAGCGTGGCGCGCTTCTCGCGTATGTCGATGTTCTCCATGAACCCCCATCGCAGCTGCGGGGGCAGCAGCTGGCGGCAGAAGGTGCTCTTGCCGTCGCCCTGTGCCGACACCAACAGCGGCATCAAGCTGTTGCCGTAGTCGCCGGTACGGCGCAGCCACTGTGCCACCATGCCGAGGAACCACTTGCGGAAGAAGCGCTCCCACTCGGGGAAGTTGCAGGGCACCATACGGGCCAGGGCGCCGATGTGGTCGGTGGTGCCGTCCCAGGCACCGCTGATGGCGGCGAAGTACTGCTCAATGGGGTTGGAGCTCATGACACGGTCTGACTGCACATAGCGTTTCACGTCGTTGAACGTCACGTCGAGGTTCGCCAGGCGCGCCTCAATGGTCATGTTGTTGATTATCTCCATGGTGCAGGGGCTCCAGTCCTGAATCCAGCTGTTGTTCGGACGGTACTCGGTGTAGCCCATCACCGTGTTGCGGCGCAGCACATAGCGCTTCTCCATGAAGTCGATGAGGCGTCGCGTCTCGCGGCTCACGCGCACGGTGTCGTCATGGCGCTGCGGGTGCTCCTCGGCATACACCGCCGCCACGATGCTGCGCAGCGCAGGCTCATTGAAGCCGCTCTTGTATTTATGATGGTTGCGCAGGTGTATGAAAGCCTCCTCCTCGGGCAGTCCCATCACGGCCAGGCGGCGTGTCAGCTCCGTGATGTATGCCATCGGCCGCTGCACATCCGCTACATCGGCCGTCTCGTCGTAGGCCACCTCGGCCGCCTGCCGGTACATCAGCTCATACTCACCGTAGAGGTCCATGTCGATGTCCGTCTGCTGCCTCGGGGCATTGCCGGGTGTGGCCACAACGGTCTGCGGCGTCATGCTCACACGCAGCGGACGCACGTCGCTACCCACGTAGGGCGCCTCGTCGAGCGTCATCATAAAACAGCTGCGTGCCATGGCCGGGCGCGGCTCCACCTCGCGTGGCAGTACGCCTCCATAGACGCTGAGGGCCGCGTCGTAGGCCACCTTGCAGAAGGCATCCATGCCCTGCTCCTGCGTCGGCAGCCCGCCGTCTTGGGGCGCCACGCTCACCAGCACCTCCACGCTGCGGCCGTCGGCGCCCACGAAGGCGGCAAACGTCATAGGCAGCATGGCCGCCGCCCTTTTCACCGCTTCGCGGTCAGCCTGCGTCAGCAGCCCACCCACATGCAGCGTCACGATAGGATTGAAGGCCACGGCCTCTAAACTACCGTCCCCGCCTCTGGCAAACACCACCGATGGATAGACACGTGCTATGGGGCAGCGCTGCTCATAGCCCTCGGCACTGCCGAAGTCAGCGATGTATTCGCGCAGTCCCCCGATGTCGCGTCCCTTGGTGTCGCTCTTGATGCGCTCCAGCAGCCATTCCGCCGGCTTCACCGAGAGGTGAACCTGCCGTTTCTTGTCAATTCTCACTATCGAGAATCGTATCTCCGTGTTTTCCATCCTTGCGATGTATTCTTCAGTGGAAGTGTGTGTTTTTCAGTGCGGCCTCCAGAATTTTGTCCCACAGTCTGGGACGTTTCCAAACATCCTCTAAAATTTCGTCCCACAGTCTGGGACAAATCTTTATAATGTGAAGTCGTAGGCATCGCCGTATCGGTCGAAGACCACCTCGCCGTTGTAGCCGGCCGCCCTCAGCCTGTCCGTCACCATTTGCTGCATGGCGGCGTTCATGGGTCGTTCACCGTTCCTGTAGCGGTAGTAGCTACCTTTGCTGCCCAGCATATTGGTCAGTGCCATTCGTACCGCATGCTGCAGCTTCCGTCCCTGCAGCTGGCTGTAGAGCCGGCACCATCCCCAAGCCATGCGCACCTTCTCTGCTTTCACGAAGTGCGCACATGTCGCTGTCGGCTGTACTGCCGCAGGCAGCAGGCACGGCCACGAAGTCCGGTTCGCCGGCATCTGGTGGAACATCAAGTGCCGCAGGCACTCCCCGCTGCGCTCACACTCCGTGCTCTGACACAGCGCCCATGTAGCCGGTATCTCGCTGATATCTATCGTCTCCATCTCTGTTATCTTACACTACCCCTCACTATTCTACACCATCTTACACGCCTAACTACCTGTATTACATGTCCAAGTGTAGGAGTGCAAGTTGTGTATGTAGTAAAAATTTTCTATATAACGCTGCAAAGTTGCGTTTTTCTTGCGAATCCACCAAACGTTTTCAGGTTTTTATCTCCATCAGATAATCATTCTTTGTACGCACTCAATTGTTTCGGAAGCCCTTTAAACAAAGTGCATCCAGTCTCTGAGGATTTTTCCTGTTTAACTAAGTTTTAACTTATTTATTTAGCCGCTCGAGTTTACTCGCTTTGCTTGCAAAGAATCGCCATCATTGGGGTCAAGGAATCGTTTGCAGACAAAGTGCGCCTTTGCCAGCTTTGAGGCAACAGGGGTAGAGGAAGGAGAAGGGGAGACTGAATGACCGGACGGATATTCCTCTATGGGAATTATACTCACGCCGCCAATATGTTTCCGAAAACATCGCTCGAACCGGGAATACACCACGCCGTTCTTGGACGAGCCAAGCGACAATGTCGAGCGGCGCTGAACGTTGTCCACTATAGAAACGTCCTGAGTTTTTACCAGTTCCTGATAGCCTGCCCATAATTTCACAAAATCAGTACTACTTGCCATATATCCTTTGTTTTTAGAAATAATGGCGCAAAGGTAGTCATTAGGTTGCTTATTACCTAAAAAGAAATTGAGTGCTTACTGCCTTAGCCTGCTTCCAAGAAGCTACAATTTGATCTGAGAAAGCATTTGAATCAAAGATATCCATGGTTAAATTGTATTTGTATGCTTTGTTAGGGGCAGCTAATAGGTAATTAGTTTACTATTACCATCTCTGAAAAAAGAGTCGATTATAGTATTGTCGAGTCCCAAATCAGAAAGCACACAACATATTACAAGACGTCTCACTTTTTGGGTTAACGCATGCAACTCAAAACCATCCAAAACATGTTTTTTCCTAGCACGAGGCATAAAATGAGCGTAGTAGTCTCTTGATTCTATCAGTTCATCAATGTTTATATTATCTCGCTGTATTAGCGACACGTTCGAGAACTTTTCCAGCACCGCCTTCATACGATTTCCAATACTGCCTTTATATTTCGATCTAATACAATATCCGTCCAATGCCCTTGCAAGAATCAGAAAGTCCATACTGCTAAACACTCTCTTCTTTTCAAGACTATCCACTAGATTGCTCCTCACTGGATACATATCGTTCCTATCTGCAAACCAGGCCTGCATCAAATCTCCAAATATTTCTTTGACAGCATCATAACCGAAAAGGAACCTTATCGAATCAACATTATCCGTATCCTTTCCTCTCCAATGGCTTGAAATGAAAGATATTGGATGATGTATCCTTCGGCCTTCAGCTATTTCTTGATAATACTCTTCATCGTAAATAGTTATCTCGGAAGCTTCTGACATCCGCAATGTTGCAATTGACAGAAACTCCTCAAACTTGTAAACACAAGACAATAGTTTATTGAAGGATATTCTTTCACTGCAAGAAATGTCCACCCATGATGATTGGCCAATTTCATTATTCAGTTTAGCTGGGTCACCGCCAAGACGTGCTCCAGCTTTCAACGCAATCTTGATTCCTTCTGCCAGTTTGGCTTCGTCTATCAGTTTCCCGCCCATACTGGCTTCAAACGACAAACTAATAATTTGTCCATTATGCTCTTTGTCATCAAGAAATGTCTCGTGCAATACGCCCGGATGGCACCAATACGACAACTCTGGGAAATGGACAACCATCTTGTAACGTCCCTCATCATTCATGCCGTTATAAAGCCCACCTATAAAGCAGTAGATGCAGGTATATCGAATAATTGGAAAGAAACTGGAGAAATTGACATTTCCCGACGGATAACACTTCATCAATGTCACCTTTTTAGCATTTTCAAGTTGACCGTGAATTACAGCCTCATCCGACTTGTTGAAGAATGAAAAAATTGCATTATCCTCCAAGTCGAAAGAACCTATCAACTCAAGATTGATATTTTTCCCAGGGATATAGGTAAGCACCCCCGCCACCTTATTTTCAGGAGCATCCGGTCTCCACCAGTATCCTTTATAGTCAAATGCTTCGGCCAGTTTCATCTTCTTAAGTTTCAAACCACACCCATTTTTTTCAGTAAGTCGTATTTCATCTTGCTTAGAGGTCTATCCAAAAATAGTGCATCATCTATCTCGGTTCCGAATAGCATTCTATACACATCTGCCAACGTCAGAGCACCGCCACTTTTCTTAAGTACTTTATCTATCAAGTCTTTCAAGTATCCATCAGGGTACTTATCCTTGAACTCCATCAGATCTTTCACCTCCAGATTCCCATGATAGGCGTATATATCATTGAGTTTCATGTCATCAACCGTTTTTTCCTCTTTACTGCCAGGTGCAGTGTGTATTTCTACCGTCCACTTTGCAGGCACGTCAGTAGTTAATGATGCCATAAATTCCAAATTGGGATGCCCTGCCTCATGAATATATGGATGAATGTGTGTAGCAATATCAAATGGCACGTCAGTCTTTACCGAACTATTGCAAATACTACAACTCGGTATCAGATTAAAAAGACTCATCGACATCAACGGATATTCTGATTGACCATACCAGTGGTCAAACGTTGGTCTTGCGACCCTTTCCTTATCGTTTTTCCCTTTGCCTTTTATTACTGTAAATGTATATAGCCTATTGCAGTATGTACAGGTATTTCTTCCTATTTGTTGGGCTAGCCAGAAGGAGTTGCTTTTACTTTTGTCTATTAGGTGCTCATAGTCAAATACATCCTTTAACGCCTTCTTTGTCGGTCTGTTCCAACAACACAGATTCTGAAGCTGCGTCCAAAGGTCATCGTTCACATCCTTAAGGTCTTTAGGTTCCGACACCAAAAGTTTATCCAGTATTGATGTGTCTGGTGTTGCAGTGTTCCAGCTTGGCAACAAGATATCTCTTGCAGCATTCGATATTTTCCGCCCTTTCAATTCGCCTTTTATTCGCTTCATAATGAGAGGTCGGAACTTTTCCTTGTACAGTCGTCGCACCTCGTCAGAGGGCATGTCAAGTTTCAACATAGTCATGCATCTTCCACCATAGCTTCCAGTTCCACTATCTTTCGCATCAACACCTGATAGACTATTGGTTCATCAATCATCTGTACCCTTCTTTTCAGAGTCGCAACAGACAGATCCTGATTGAAATAATCGTAGGAAAATTGTCTGCTGCGGCGATTTTCAAGATTCGTATATGTATATCTGTTGAGGAAACGATATGCCTCGTTCTCATCAACCTTCTCTATGTACGGACACGTCTTTGTGTCTACGCCTTTAGTCTTGGCCCATCTATGCACATCAAGACAAGCCAATATATGCCCCACCTCCCACTGGGCAAATTTTCCTATCGAACCGTCAGAAAGAAAGAAACTGTTCTTCAATAGATCGTGGATATTAGCTCCGAATGTACTTAGGTTCTCTTCTGGCTCTGCCTCTAGTTTCTTCAGCGCCAGCACATTGGATTTGGGAATATCTGAAAGCACGTATGGAGAATGAGTCACTATCAACACATGAATACCCTCTATCCCTTCCAAATTCATTTGATCAAGATTGTCTATCAGATATTTCACAAATTGCTGCTGCAACTCTGGATGGTAATATAGTTCTATCTCCTCCAGGACAATTGTGATATGCTTATAGGTTATTCTGTCTTTTGTACTCTCGTCTTTCTGTGCGGACTTCAGGTTGTCTAAATGATATAGCACCGAACTGATGGAATATATCTGCTGCTTTTCTCCCGAACTCAGCGTTTCAAAATCTATTTCTACCTCAGGCTTGTTCGTCTCACACAAATCTATTCTCATACATAGGAAAGGCGGCAATATCAGAGATTGGCGCTGTATATAGTTTCTTGTAACATCCTGCTCTGCGCCATACGTTTTGATGGCCTTATCGTGCCATCTACGTCCTAAATCATCAAAACTGATACTACCATACGAATCAGCCATTTTTCCTTCATCGTCTCTTTTTTCTTCCAGTTCATATACTTCATACCATATATAGGCAATCGTCTGGAATATCTTTCGTGTAATGTGGCTCAGGTCAGCAGCTTCGTGCTTTACCATTGCCATTACGTCCTTCTCATCGCAACTATTGGTCATTGCCTTGTTTTTCTTATAGAAAGTATTATGCTCCTCGTAGTTGCGTGAAACTTTCAGTGTTTTATATACGATGTAATCTATGGCTTGTTCGTAATATGGTCTTACTCTTGCGTTTTCAGACACTTTCTTGCCCAGCACTTCGTCCCAATCTTTAATTATCTTATCCCTCAAGAAATTATATCCAGTCTCAGTCAAATTGTCGAAGCCCAACTTCTTTACCTCCTTCCAGCGGTGCACCTCAGCAGTGTCGTAACTGTAAGTGATGCCTTTTGCTATCAAATGTCCATTAATACGTCGAAGGTGTTCCTGGCTAGCCAGTAGTGTCACCAATCGTTCTGTTGCCAGCAAGTTTTCCTTATTGATATCCAAATTACCTTCATAGCGGTATGGAGTTACCACCATAGGTGTTTTATAGCCATCGTTTTTATGGAAAATGCCGTGAAGCCAGCATCGCTCTTCATCGTTATACTCTTCCCCCTCAACACCCAAGGCTTTGCATTCCTTTTCATCATCGTTACATTCCAAGTAGTAATCCCTTGTGTTATAAGCGTAAATTGACTGATTCGATATCAGCGTATAGAAGAATTGCTCATACACCATCTTCAAATCAACATCATCTCTTTTCTTAAGCACATCCATTACTTTCTCGCAGGCTTCGTCTCCTCCATTGTCAAAGACCTCCTCCTCTTCCGTGAATACATCCTTATCCTGATCCGTTGTTTTCAAAGTGGCATAGCGGGTTAGCCTCACATGACAATTCTTCACCTTTAGATGATAAGGATATCCTTTAAGAAGATACCAAAGTTCGCCGTCAACTCTGTCTATATAGTGCAATCGTTCGGCAGCTTCACCGAGTTGCTCTTCTCCAATGGTTGCTGCCGCAAAGTTGTTTATCAGCCGCATCATAAACTCCACAATGCTGCTTTTACCAGCTCCATTCTGACCCACAATAGCTGAAATCTGAATATGTGGTTTCCCATCCGTCAGTTCTGTATAATAGTCATCATAGAGCGTATTCTGCTCTGCCCTGAATTTATCTACAGCTATACTTTCAGAAGTAATAGAGTAGCCATGAAGAAGATGGTAAAGCCTTCCTGCATCCATCTTTCGTTTACCTGTGCTCTTCTCACTATTACATCTGATAGCTATCACCGCAAACGACCGTTCCTTTCCCGTAAGAGTCTTTAGGAACAAAGCCTGCGATGATTTATCCATATCTAGATTGCCTTTATAATCAAACCGCAACCAATCAGCCACCTTCTTTAAGAAATCCATATACAGCTATCGTTATAGTCAAAGTTAAAGTCACCCCTACTTTTGCCTATATGCCACAATCTCCCCTCACCACTATCTTCGTCAGCTTCGACATCATCTGCTATATAGCTCGACACTTCACCTTATTGAAATAGTAGTCGATATCATCAAGCAACTCATTACACAGATCTTCATCCATATCCCCACCATAGCTAGCGGCTACGACGGCGATGGCAACGAGTCTACGAGTGTCTTTATCTGTCTTCAAATGCGATGCCATCAGTATTGATGACAATATACAAGGTTTTGCAAAACGTACGTCGGTATCCTCTGCAGGTTCAAAAGCCATTCACTATATTCCCTCACAAACCGTTGAAAGTGGTCAACCTTTTCGTGTACATCAATGATTGCACACTTTTCCTCTGCAACATCTGGAGTACAAGTCCTTCTTATGAATGATTTTTGAATATCATTCATCATTTTGTTGCCAGAAATCTCAAATAAGTCTTTAATTGTTATCATATCTTTAACCTTAAATTATATACAGTGCAAAGGTACTAAGACATTTTCAATTAACAAAACGTTACCAGTATCAGGACTTATTATACAACAAATCAACAACTTATCATCCCCAAACGATTCCGCCATCCTCACCACTTTCCCGTTGATTTATCTCACCCTTCCCCCTTCGTCAGCACTCAATTGTTTCGGAAGCCCTTTAAACAAAGTGTATCCTGTCTCTGAGGCTTTTCCTGTTTAACTAAGTTTTATCTTATTTGTTAGCCGCTCAAGTTTACTCGCTTTGCATGCAAAGAATCACCATCATTGGGGTCAAGGACTCGTTTGCAGGCATAGTGTATCTTTGCCAGCTTTGAGGCAACAGGGGGAGAGGACGGAGAGGGGGAGACTGAATGACCGGACGGATATTCCTCTACGGGAATTATGGTCACACCGCTGATATGTTTCTTGTACCATCGCTGGAACTGGGAATAGACAATGCCATTCTTGGACGAGCCAAGCGACAAGGTCGAGCGGCGTTGGCAATAGTCCACTATCGAGACATCCTTGGTCTTTACAACCTCCTGATAGTTTTCCCATATTTTCTCATGATCCTTGCTGCTTGCCATAAATCACTTTTTTAATTCATGGCGCCGCTCGGCTATGCCGCTTATACGAATGAAGCGTGTCTTAAGAAATTTATAGTCCCTTACAAAGGGACGGTATAATGCAGGGATTCAGATTTCTTTTCTCCAGACCATACGATTCACAATCCCGACGTAACTCTGGATGATCTTCACTACCTTTGTCGAGACGTTCTCCTCGATGTAGTCGGGAACGGGGATTCCATAGTCGCCGTTCTGGTTCATGGTCACTGCGGTGTCGACGGCTTGCAGCAGTGACACCTCATCAATACCAGCAATGAAGAAGCAAGCCTTGTCAAGGGCCTCGGGCCGCTCCGTTGAGGTGCGGATGCAGATGGCAGGGAACGGATGACCGACACTGGTGAAGAAGCTGCTCTCCTCTGGCAGCGTGCCAGAGTCAGACACCACGGCAAAGGCGTTCATCTGCAGGCAGTTGTAGTCGTGGAACCCAAGCGGCTCATGCTGGATGACGCGCCTGTCCAGTTGGAAGCCCGATGCCTCTAAGCGCTTGCGGCTTCGGGGGTGACAGCTGTATAGGATGGGCATGTCATACTTCTCTGCCATCTTGTTGATGGCCGTGAACAGCGACAGGAAGTTCTTCTCCGTGTCGATGTTCTCCTCACGATGTGCAGAGAGCAAGATGTACTTCCCCTTCTCCAGCCCGAGGCGCTGGTGGATGTCACTGGCCTCAATCTCAGCTAAGTTCTGGTGCAGCACCTCGGCCATGGGCGAGCCGGTGACGTAGGTGCGCTCTTTCGGCAGTCCGCAGTCGGCCAGGTAGCGACGTGCATGCTCCGAATAGGCCATGTTCACGTCGCTGATGATGTCCACGATGCGTCGGTTGGTCTCCTCGGGCAGACACTCGTCCTTACAGCGATTGCCCGCTTCCATGTGGAAGATGGGTATGTGCAGGCGCTTGGCACCGATGACGCTCAGGCACGAGTTGGTGTCGCCCAGCACCAGCACGGCGTCTGGTCTCGTCTCCACCATCACTTTGTAGCTCTTGTCGATGATGTTGCCCATGGTGGCCCCGAGGTCATCGCCGACGGCCTCCATGTAGATGTCGGGGTCGGCCAGTTTCAGGTCCTTGAAGAACACCCCGTTCAGGTTGTAGTCGTAGTTCTGACCCGTATGTGCCAGCAGACAGTCGAAGTACTGCCTGCACTTGTTAATCACAGCTGCCAGTCTTATTATCTCTGGGCGCGTGCCCACTATGATGAGCAATTTCAACTTGCCATCGTTTTTAAAATGTTGTATTTCCATATTACTCGTTTGTTTTATTTGTCAAGAATTAGAGAATTTGAGAATTCATTGGCCAATGCTTGTGCATTGTCTGTGGTGCCACTCGTTAGGATACCATTTGAATTCCAAACTGGTGGTACCAAAATTAAGTAATAACCCCAACTTGTGATTACTCACATGCAGGTAGTTTATAATCTGAGCCTCAAATTCTCCCGTTATCTCAGAGACAGCTTTTAATTCTACACCTATTTTATCTTCAATCAAGAAATCATAGTAAAAATCGTGTTCAAGTTTAACTCCGTGAAAAACAAGATTAATATGTTTCTCTCTTTCGTACTTGACACCTTCCTCTTTGAGAAGCACCTCAAAGGCATCTTGATATAATTTCTCCTTGAATCCACATCCCATCTCACGGTGCAGCTGCATCGCAATTTCAAGAATTCTTTTACTCAGTTCAGGATATATCAGAGCCATTTGACACAATTCTCTAATTCTCTAATTCTTGATATTATACCTTCTCGAAGAATGCTTCCAGGGTACTTGTTTGTTTTATTTGTCAAGAATTAGTGAATTTGAGAATTTCTTGGCCAATGCCTGCGCATTGTCTGTGGATATATCAGAGCCATTTGACACAATTCTCCAATTCTCCAATTCTTGATATTATACCTTCTCGAAGAACGTGTCGGGATGCTTCGGGTCGAAGATCTCGTTACAGTACATCACAGTCACCAAATCCTCGGTGTCCGAGAGGTTGATGATGTTATGCGTATAGCCAGGCAGCATGTGCACGCACTGTATGTTGTCGCCCGAGACCTCGAACTCCAAGATTTCGCTCTCCCCTCCTTGGGATCCTTGGGAGGGGCCAGGGGAGGCCATGTTCCTCATCTGGATGAGCCCGTGGCCTTTCACCACAATGAACTGCTCCCACTTCGTGTTGTGCCAGTGCTGACCCTTTGTGATGCCCGGCTTCGAGATGTTGATGCTCACCTGTCCACAGTTCAGCGTATGCACCAGCTCCGTAAACGAGCCACGCTCATCCACATTCATCTTCAGCGGGAACGCCACCTTCTCCTTCGGCAGGTAGCTCAGATAGGTCGAGTACAGCTTCTTCTCAAACGAGCCTTCGGGAATCTCAGGTATCATCAGCGTCCTGGGCTGGTCGGCAAACTCATGCAGCAGCTCCACTATCCTGCCTAATGTCACCTTGTGCGTCACCGGACAGTAGCAATAAGCCCCCTCCTGACCTCCCCGAGGGGAGGGAATGACAGTCAGCCCCTCGAACTCGCAGCGGTGCTCACTGCCCTCCAAAGCATCCAGCATCTCAGCAATGAGGTCATCGATATAGAGCAGTTCCAGCTCCACGCTCGGGTCATTCACCTGAATGGGCAGGTCGTTGGCAATGTTATTGCAGAACGTGGCCACCGCCGAGTTATAGTTCGGGCGGCACCACTTGCCGAACAGGTTCGGGAACCTGTATATCAACACCCTTGGCCTAAGACCATTATTTATGGACAATTCGTGTTTAATTTCTGGTGATTCGTGTTCAGACAAAAGGAAATCCCTTTCATATTGTAAAAAAAGGTCCTCGCCAGCCTTCTTTGACCGTCCATACTCGCTGTTCCCGAACCGTCCTGTCAGCGAAGCCTGCTGAGAAGACGATAGCATCACGGGGCACCTATTCCCATACTTCTTCAGTGTATCAAGCAGGGTCGATGCAAAGCCGAAGTTCCCTTCCATGAACTCGGATGTCTCTTTCGGCCTGTTCACCCCAGCGAGGTTAAACACAAAGTCACACTTCTGGCAGTACTCATCCAGCAGTGCCGGGTCGGTGTCAATGTCGTACTCGAAGACCTCCTCGATGATGAGGCCTGGCCGTGTACGGTCTTTTCCGTTCCTTATATTATATAATGTGGCGCACAGGTTCTTTCCCACGAACCCCTTTGCACCTGTTACTAATATCTTCATATTTGTGTAGTGTTTAATGTTTAGTGTTTAGAGTCAGTCGATGGTTTAAAAGAGTTGAGTAGTCCTGAGAGCAGTCTTGCATCTTCCTCAATAAGCAAATCCATACTCAAACGGTCTTCGCTTGTAATATAGCCGAGTTCTTCAGCTATCTCGAATTGTGATGAAACTTCCATCAAAGACCCATAGGCCATTTCTATGAAATGTGCCTTGTCCTTTACAGAGAAACGATTTACTCCTTCAGCAATATTGGAGGTGACCGAAACGGAAGCTCTTCTAAGTTGGTCACACATTGCATACCGCTCTTCAGAAGGGAACTTCTTTAGGAGTCTATAAGTATGTTTAACGACCTCTTTACCCTTCTGATATGCAATCAACTTACGATAACCAAATACTTCCATTGTCGTTTCACTTTTTGTTTATTGTTAAAAGTTTATTGTTTAGTGTCAGTTCTCAAGTTCAAAGTTCAAAAGTACTTAGTTCTCTCAACTGGCGGCAAGCCGTCAACTATCTCTAAACTCTCAACCTTCAACTCTCAACTATTGCGAAGCACACTGTCTCTCAACTCTCAACTCTAAACTCTAAACTCTAAAACTGTCTCTCAACTCTAAACTCTAAACTATTTCACAATGTTCTCCACTCCGTTCAGCTCATTCTGGATATACTCCAGCGAGGCAATCTTCTCCTTTGTCTCCTCCAGGTTCAGCCGCCGGGTGTTGTCGCTGTTGAACTCCTCGATGGTCACCCGCTTCGTGTCCCCCTCCTTGAAATACTTGTCGTAGTTCAGGTCGCGGTTGTCTGCAGGCACACGATAGAAGTTACCCATGTCCTCAGCCTTGGCGCACTCCTCCTTGGTGAGCAGTGTCTCGTACATCTTCTCGCCATGGCGGATGCCGATGACCTTGATGTCCTCCTTCCTGCCTCCGAACAGCTCACATACGGCCTCCGCCTGCGTCTGTATCGTGCATGCCGGAGCCTTCTGCACCAGGATGTCACCGTTCTGACCATGCTCAAAGGCGAACAGCACCAGGTCCACCGCCTCCTCCAATGACATGATGAACCGCGTCATCTTCGGCTCCGTCAGCGTGATGGGATTTCCCTTCCTTATCTGCTCTATCCACAGGGGGATGACACTGCCACGGCTGCACATCACGTTGCCATAGCGTGTGCAGCAAATCTTCGTGCTGCCGCTATTACGGCTCTTCGCCACCGCGATCTTCTCCTCGATGGCCTTCGTGATACCCATAGCGTTGATAGGATATGCCGCCTTGTCCGTCGACAGGCAGATGACGCATTTCACGCCCGCATCGATGGCGGCGTCCAGCGTGTTGTCCGTCCCGATGACATTTGTCTTCACCGCCTCCATGGGGAAGAACTCACACGATGGCACCTGCTTCAGCGCAGCGGCGTGGAACACATAGTCCACCCCCTTCATCGCATACTTCAGGTTCGAGCGGTTCCTCACGTCTCCGATGTAGAACTTCACCTTGCTGGCCACCTCCGGCATACGTGCCTGGAAGTCGTGGCGCATGTCGTCCTGTTTCTTTTCATCACGCGAGAAGATACGAATCTCCCCGATGTCTGTTCTCAAAAAGCGGTTCAGCACGGCATTGCCGAAGCTGCCCGTTCCTCCTGTTATCAGGAGTGTCTTTCCTTCAAATACTGACATATTATCTTTTTATATATTCTCAAATTCTCTAATTCTTGTTATCTTTTATACATTCTCGAATTCTCTAATCCTTGATATCTTTCCTGTGCGACCATTTCCAGCACTTGTGCCACACAAACCAAATCGGTGGCCAGATAATCTCCGCTGGATAGTGCAGCATCAGATACGCGTTGTGTTTCACCACCTTCTTCACCGTCTGCATCTTCCCTTTCTTCTCCGTTGCCAGCCGCTCGTCATGGTGTCCGAAGTTCCCTCCTGCCATCACCTCCGAGAGAATGAACTGTCCCTCGCTTTCCAAAGGCTCACAAAACATATACTCCCTCTCCAAACCGAACACCTCTTGCAAAATCCACATCACACCGCGAGCAAACTTCCACATCCCGAACTGCTTCAGCGCCTTGATGGCATCCGTGTTGTCTGTGCAATCGGTGTGAAGCAAAACGAAGTAGTAGTCCAGCAACTGCCGCAGTCCCACCCCTTCATACAGGAAATGCCGGTAGATATGCAACAGTATGTAGAATCTGTTGAACTCCACCGTTGGGGTGACAAAAGTAACGCTATCGGTTTTATCTGTGACCTTTGCGGAATCTGTGAGACCAAAAATCTCTTCTGTGTGGGCAGCAAACCACTTTTGCAGCTTCCTGTTCTTCCACAGGTTCAGCAGCACCTCCACGCGGTAGTGCACCTCCACCTCCGTGTCGCGGAACACATCCAGGTGCAGGTGCTTATAGTCCCAGTCACGAATTAAACTCTTTCTTTTTTTATCTTCCGATTGTCTATCACCTCTAAACTCTAAACTATCAATTATTTCGAAGATTCTCTCCCTCCCGCAGTCCACATAGATGTCAATGTCCCCTGGCTGTCTTAGCGAGGAAACATCATAATATCTTGCGACCCCCTGTCCTTTCAGGATGCTCGTCTTGATCCCTGCCTCAGCAAACCGCTTCTGTAGTTTCACGCACTGCCTGTCCAGCAATGCGTTCTTCTGCTTGATTCTCTCCGCTGCCCCAATCCATTCGAACAGCAGTGCCTGTGGTGGCCATTGCTCTTTGGGCAGTCTCTCCACCCCAGCGAAGGCAATGCCCACCACCGACTGCTTCTGACTATCGGCAAACAGGCTCCGCCACTCCTCTATGGTCGGAGTATGCGACAGCCTGTCACGTTTTCCTATAGCTATCTGAAGGAGTTCAAAAATCATAATAACAGTTACACATGGTTTGGACTATAGCTCCACACTTGCCCTTCTCGGCTCGAAGCAGCAGCATGGGCGCAAGGCGACGATACGCACGCCGCTGGCTCGCTGAGGACCGATCTTGGCAAAGGTGGCAAGTACGCTGTGTTTGCCACCAAGACCGAGTGGACCGGTTTGGCTCTCGTTTACCTTCTCAGTAATGCGCTACTCAAAGTCACTCTGTATGCCAAAGTCACCTTTTGCCATGGCCTCCATCATCAGGCTGGTTGCTTCAAACTGACTGCGGCCAATGCCAATAGCCAGCGTGCAAGGCGAACAACCTAACTGGCTGACAGCTGGGATGGCGCGATTGACAATCTCATCAATCACCACAGCCACGCTATGCTTATGGAATACACGTTGGGTAATACTCAATGTTTTTAGTATTTATTGCCATAACACGAAATTAGAAATGATGGCACAACTCAGCGACAATGGAGGATGTTTGACAGAGCAAGAAAGGTAACAACTAAGTGTCAGAACACCTATAAGGGGGTAAAAGCTTACTTCTCACACTCTGAATTCATTTTTATGACGCACAACACATTTGTTGCCGAATGCTACTACGCCATCAGGAATATCCTCTACAACGACACTGCCAGCCCCAATCATAGTCCAAGCTCCAACATGAACTCCTTGGCGAATAACACTTCCAGCTCCAATCCATGAACCTTCACCAATAGTCACACCACCTGTCACGGTTGCATGTGAGGCTATATGCACAAAATCTCCAATTTGGACATCATGACCAACAGAAGCGCCAGTATTTACTATACAATGATTACCAATATTAGCACAACTTTGTATGATAGCACCTTGCATTACAACGCTTCCATAGCCTATTTCAGCACGCGGTGAAATTATTGAGGTTGGATGAACTGCTGTCAAATAGCGAATCACTTCAATTTGTTCTACTACGCGCTTGCGTGTCCAGTTCTGTCCAATCGTCACAATCGCGTCGCCATATTTGCCTATGTTGCGTTTGACCTCATAACCCAAGAGGTCATGAAGCTCAGGGTTGTCATCGACAATGTATTCGATGGGCAGTCCCAACGCTTCAACGATGTCTATAACCACACGGCAATGTCCGCTAGCACCGTATAAAATCATTTTATGGTATTTTTATTTCGTTTAGTATTCCCTTACAATTCTTTCGGCTTATGGTGAAACAATTCATTCTCACTTTTCTCTAATGTTATTAACATTTTAGCCACTCATTCTTCACTGGTTCCCTTTTGCCTGAGCAGAGCAAAGGGATTTCAGCTACCTTCTCAGTCTGTGCAATGCTTTTGATGGCCTCTATGTCGAATACATCCACATGGAAGAACTTGTCTGCGAAAGGTCGAGCTACAGCGTATGGGCTGCCGTCGGCCAACAATGTTTCTATGCCTCTCTGTCTCAGTTGCTTGATAAGCTCAATCTGGGGCAGGCCACCAGCAATCACTAATGCTTTCATTCTATCTTTACTCGTTTTTTAATTTGTTCCGTCAAACCCCACTGATCCAACCTTGCCATTGCCGGAGTCAATGTCTTTCCTCTGAATGACATTCATCACCGTCATCCAGATGATTTTGATGTCGAGCCAGAGCGACACATGGTCAACATACCACACGTCCAGTTCAAATTTCTTCGTCCATGTGATGCTGTTGCGACCGTTCACCTGCGCCCATCCGGTAATTCCCGGCCTCACCTCATGTCTGCGCATCTGTTCTTTGCTATACAGTTCAAGATAGCGCGGCATCAGCGGACGCGGACCAATCAAGGCCATGTCACCTTTCAGGACATTAAAGAGCTGTGGTAGCTCATCAAGCGAAGTCTTACGTACGAACATGCCAACTTTGGTGATACGCTGATCATTTGGAAGCAGGTTGCCATCCGCATCCCTTTCGTCCGTCATGGACTTAAACTTGATAATCTTGAATAACTTTCCATCCTTGCCTGGGCGTTCCTGGAAGAAAAAAGCACCGGCTCCCTTATTGGCAAAGTGCAGCCAGATAGTCACCACCAACAGTATCGGTGAGATAATGATCAACGCAATGAGCGAGATGCAGAAGTCAAACACCCGCTTAAAGAAATTCTTGTACATTTATTTGTTGTTTAACCCTTTAAATGCCCCATGATGGCATCATACGTATTCTGCACTGTGTAGTTCTTTTTCAAAAACTCATATCCCCGCTGGCCCATGGCCTGGCGGTCAGCCCTCAATATCTTGTCCACCAGTGCCGTGAAGTCTTCTGGCTTCACGCTCTCGCACCAGAAACCATAACCGTTCTCCTCGGCTATACGTCCTATGTCGGTATTCTTGTCTGTGCAGCAGATAATGGGCATCTTCGACTCAAGGTAGGAGAGCAGACGTGACGGATAATTAGGTATCGTGAAGCGATGGTCAAGGAAAATCAACCCCACGTCACATGAGCGAACTAGTACATCGTAGTCCTCCTTAGGCAAACGCTGCATCAGCGTCACATTCCTTCCGCTGTTCGCTCTATACCAGGCGTCCAGCTTGTGATACTCTGTGCCGTTGCCTACCACCACAAAGTGGCAGTCCTCCCTTGCTTTGTTTGCTTCCAGACACCGTATGAGATAGTCTATCCCCTGCGGCTTTCCCAGGTTACCGCCATAGATAAATATCGGCGTCTCCCTTGGCAGACCGTACTTACTTCGTATGTACTTGCTCTCCACTAATCTCTTATCACACGCATCAGGAGAGTCTCTCAACTCTAAACTCTCAGCTCTCAGCTCTATGCTATTTGGAGCCACCTCCACCCTGCTCGCGTCGATAAAGCTGTTGTGCTTCAGTACGAACTCCACGTTGGCCGGCGACATACATCCGATGTAGTCCGATGCCTTATAGAGTGCCACCTCTTTGCGGCGGAAATACCAGTTGAACAGACTCTTCTCTCCGAACATCCCGATGTCCACCGCATTCTGTGGGAAGATGTCCTTCAGCAGCAGGTAGCTCACGGCCTGTGGGTTCCGTTTTTTCAGATAGCGCACCACATTGGTGAATGTGATAGGTGGGGTGGAGTAGAGGACTAGGTCGAACTTCACATCGCCCAGGTGTTTCTTGATGGCCCGCTTATACTGCCCTTCCATCATCAGCTGTCCGATACCTTTCTCCACTACGTTTGTCTTCTGTACGTTCAGCGTGCGCACCTTCAAGATGTGCACACCGTCCACATCCATCAGATGCGTCTTCATTCCTGTCCTCCGTTCTGCAGGCGACACAATATACACGTTGTGTCCCTCATTACGGAATTTACGCATCAGGTCGGCATAGATGCCACGCTCCTTGATGCCGTTGATGTTAGATAAAGTAATAAAAATTATGTTCATTGCTTATTTTACCAATGTCTTCCAAATAATCGATGTCCACACCTCCTGACAAAAGTCCTACAGTAGCGAGGCAGGAATCTGAAAAGATAAAGTCCAGTACCAGAATGTACCGTCTCGTCTATGGCGAAGTCACGTCTTACCATCTCTTTGTCAGAAATCATCTTGGCTTTCAGAAAATAGGCATCATTACCCATGTTCTTCTCATGAATGACTTCACACCACATCATGCTGTTGTCCACATATTCTATCTTGGCCCCTTTTATCTGGTTAATATAGTAATGGCTTCCGTACCCGTATATGGTCTTTATTTCCGATGGCTCGTCACACTCTATCACGCTGGCAAAATGGTTCCTTTTATAGCGGATCTGCATCAGATACTTATGGTCAGTATAGAACTGTAGACCATCGGAATAGAACACAAATGTTCTGTCGCTCATTGTTGACACCCTTTGCTGTAAGTCCTCCACGAACCGTTTGTTCAAGGCATCATCATTATCAAGATATGTCGTCAGCACCCTCCCCCTTTCGTTAACGTTAAGGTTAGGGTTATCGTTAAGGTTACCGTTAAGTCGTTTTACGACTTCTTTCCTGAATATCTCTGCGAAACGCCGTCCGTTCTCCGGCTCTACGAAGACGGGTATCAGCTGTGTGCATTCTGCCTGCAGATCAACAATCCTGTCTTTGTATTTTTCCGGCGTGCTGCTGTCAAACAGCACTATCCATTTGAAGTCCTTGCATGTCTGGTTGACTATTGATGGCAGGCAATACTTCTCAAACAGCGAGAACCTATGCTCCAGCCATTTCGTTGTCCTTACCTTATGTCCCTCCTTATCCTTATTCCAAAGCAGGAGGTTAAATCGTGTCAGGATAAAGTGCTGCAAATCGTTGTTATCATTCATCAATCAGAAACGTCCTTCTCAGTCATTGCCATCACACGCATATCGTTTTTCTTTGTTGCCACAGGCTAGAAAGACAGTATGTCATTACCCCTTACGAGTAAGGGAACTTGAGCACTCAAAACTGGAATTGTTAAAAATGGCTTCCAAATAGGTACTCGCCACATTCTCATCAGTCAGTTCGTGTGCTGTTGCCATTGCACTTTCTGAGATTCGTTTCCTTTCACTGGGATGCATCGCATTAATTTTCATTATTATCGATGTCAGTTCTTCTGCATCACCTGCCTTACATAAGAAACCATTTATACCATCTTCAATGATTCCGTCAAAGCCTTCATCACGAGAGGCTATCGTAATACACCCTCTTGCCATCGCTTCCAAATAGACCAGACCAAATGTCTCACCTCTAGAAATCATAATAAACAAGTCACTTTTGTCAAGTAGTTCGATAACCTCAGTTCTTTCAATCCTTCCCAACAATTTAACGTTGCCTGCTACGTTCAGACGCAGCGACTCCAACCTGATAGTTTCTGCCTCATGTCCCTCACCAGCGTAGCTTATACAGAAGTTTCTCCCCAAGGCCTTATTCAGGGCTGTTATTATTACAGATGGATACTTCCTCTGAATCAGTGTACCAACGTATGCAACTGTACTTATTTGTTCGAATGACCGTTCAACGGTATTGTCATTATAGCTGGCTGGTATGCCCGAATAGCACATAAAGTGCGGTTTAATGTACTCATCTGATAACTCAAACTTCCGTTTAATTGCAGCCGAGCGAAAACCGATGACGTCAACAGAATCCCAATACTTTTGTGCTTCTTCACCATATACTGCAAAATGACTTGCGCCGTGAGCAATATAACATGTTGGTACATTAAACACCTTTTTCAGATGATACATCATCTCCAGCTGAGGGTTGTCCCAATGAGCAGCTATAGCATTGGGGATAAAATCCATCTCTTTGCAGTAATCGATGGTCTTTGCCAAAGCTTTCATTATTTCTTTCTCAGAAGCTTTACCATGTGGTTTCAGTTTCTTCAAGCAGATTCGATATACAGAAACACCGTCAATTTCATACTTTCTGTCGTCCACAGCTTCTGTCATAACAGTATACCCTACCTTTGAGGTGATTTTTCCCTTCAACAAACCCGCCACCTTATAATATAAACCAGGAAATCTTGCTTGATAATTCATCACTAAGACCCGATGCCCTTTCTTTACCCATTCTCGAGTAAAATAATGTACTATTGGAGTCCATCCCTTAGGAATATCATCAGCAGGATATATAGGGGTTAGTACAAGAATGTTTTTTCCTTCGCTCACGATGCCACCCTCCTTTCCGCAACAACTATATGAGCGAACTCAACAGGTAGGTTAGCATATACCCCAAATACTTCTACTATTCTGTTATTAAAGTTCCGCCACTCAGACCTTATTATTAGTGCAATTATATCATTAACAAACTGATACCTAATAAGCTTGTTCCATTGGAAGAAACACAATTTCTGTATACCTGATTGCCAAGAGAGCCCTTTGCCGAAGAATCGATTCTTTACTTTGGTCACACACCCTCTGAACTTTGAAGTGTCCATTTGTTTGATGTCGCCAAGCGACTCACCAAACACATAGTCAAAGTCGAAAGTTTTGTCAATTAATAGAAAGATACTCTCGCGATAGTGCGCCGCACTATTATATATCTGACAGAGTTTCATTTTTTTATTATCTATTAACTATTATACAACTCTCCCATATCATCCAATGCTTTCTTGGTCCAACGATGGAAAATACAACCAGAGGGTGTAAGTGTCATTTCGCCAAACCAAATTTTAGAGCCATTGCTATATAGATCAACTCTTACGAGGTCAATATCACCCGCCAGTGTTTCGGCTGTTGAAATCATTTCGTCAAGGTTGGCAGGACGAGGC
Organism: uncultured Prevotellaceae bacterium; assembly: GCA_902778535.1. Classification (GTDB taxonomy): domain Bacteria; phylum Bacteroidota; class Bacteroidia; order Bacteroidales; family Bacteroidaceae; genus Prevotella. Next base: position 109,856 of record CACYYG010000006.1, on the reverse strand, counting down.
AACAATTCGGTTGCAGTAGAATTACCTCGATAGTACTCACGTATAGGCTGCCAATCGGTAGTATAGGGCAAATACGAGCCATGCCCTTGTTCTCGGCCACTCACGCCAAGTATGCAGTGCACCTTGCCATGAATACACATGAATTTATAATCCACGGGGAAGCCACCTGTCCCATCATCGATAAACTCTTCACAGACAAACTTCTTTGGAATGAGATTGTAATGCCTTTCTGAAACACTGTATTGCCCTGGCTTCAGCCAAGCACGCACCTTTTCCCTGCACTGCTCTTTGTCAAGTTTCGACTTGTCGGTACAGATAATGTTACGCCCTGCGCCAAAATTGGCTTTAAGGGCAAACCTATTGGGCAGCGCATCAAAATCAATCTCATCGGCCGATTCATATACTGCAATCAAGGGGGTGAGAAGGTCACCAAGACCCTTTTCTATGACATATTTCCTGACGGCATATTTGTCAGCTAAATACGATAAACTGTTCACCTTCCCATCAAGCACACGTTTAATCCATATTTCTGATAAGTCTTTCGGATTCTTTAAATTAGGGAAATGATGACGATTATGAAAATAGGAAAGAATGAAAGCATATTTCCCATTTCCGACTTCTCCATACAATCTAAGAATCTTTTTCTTTGTTGCTAAAACTAAATTCATTATATTATAGTAGAATTATCAAATATTTGGCTGTCCTAATTAGCGCCATAATTATATCGCACATAACAGAGAATCTGAATAGGACGGCTACTTTTGCAGACAACATGGGAAATGCAAGTAGGAGTATTCAGTTTTTTTTGATGTGTTCTATACTTTTTTCAATTTATACCTTTTATCTCATTCCTGCGAGACACATTCGATGCTAAGATACATGCACAAGTTATTATTAAGGCATAATTTGCATTTGTCAACAACCCTGCACCTGTCATAGCACGTGTGGCCGAAAGAAAGAACATGCTGCTTAGAAACAGCAGGACAAGCGTATTAATGCGGTTTCTATAAAATAGCAGCCTCATAAAGATCCACATAGACAGTCCAATATATGCAAGGAAACCAAGAATACCAAGGCCTACGCCAACATCAAGATAACCATTGTGGTAGCTATTTGAGCCGTCGTAATGCAAGATTATAGGGCTTGATCCTGATATGGGATTCTCCTTGATGGTCTGAATGGCTTTGGCAAAGAGAATATCACGACCACTCATATCTTGTTCTTCCACAGTTAACTCCATACGATGATACAACACTGGAGCAAAACGTTCTAATGTCTGCATAGAAATACCAAAAACGACCACAAAAATGCCTGCTAATACCACAATGTTCAGCTGCTTACGGACGCCTATTGCAACAAAGATGAACAAAGAGCCCATTAATGCCGAGGCCAATGGTCCACGACTGCCAGCACGTACCATGCCTAAAACGGCAACAACGATGGCCACTATTAGGAAAAATTGCCAAATGTGACGTCGGGTTTGCTCAAAAACCTTTTTGGAGTATATAAGCAAACAAATGCTTAACAATAGCAGGTAGCCACTATTGTCGCCGAACGCAAGGGTACTCTGGCGTGCATTCAACGACATTCGCCCTACATCATCAACATAAAGCGTTGTCATATAGCCACGCAATATGACAAAAAATAGCATCAGTTCAAGGATTATAAGCATACGTCGCCAATGTATCTTCCTATAACCTGATACGAATGCCAAAACTGGAATTAACGTGATTCCATAAATAAACAACAAGGCAGTGTTGCGAGACTCAATAAACGTGTTTTCATTAACAAGATGAAAAGTGGTCTTCAGGTCAAGTACAATCAAAATACAAAGAAAAACTTTCAAAGCCGTTGGCAGTTGTCTGAATCGGAATTTCTCAACTACCAGACAAGCAATCGCTACCAACAAAGCGAAAGCGCGGTAAGCAACACTAGAAATGCTATCAGTGATGGAGGTAAAGATGGCAAATCCAGCAAAAGTCAAAATAAAATTCAGGTCGTGTATATTAAAAGATATATTTCTTTTCTTCATAATCGTTCAAATAATTATGCAAAGGCTTCCGATTCTGATGTCGGGCCTCATGCAGGCAGCCAGGTCATGGTTTTCTCAGAGAAACGCCTTGCGGAATAGTACGCTATCTGCAGATTTTTTCTACAGAAACATCAAACATCAACGCGTCAAATCCAAAAGTAAAAGTATTGCAACTTAAAAAAGGTGGCTATTGAGCCATAGCTTCAGCTGTTATCTAAATCTCTTAAATAAAGATGCCATTTCTCCCGATTAATATTATTACAATTTATTCTGTTCTGATAATTATGTTCTTTTTCCTCCATAGAAAGCGGTTTTACGAACATATCATAACTTAGTTGCTCATTAATAACATCAACAGAGAATACGATAGATTTATACTCCTGTCTGACCCATTCAAGATTGTTGCCTGTAATAAAAATCTTTTTCCCTAACCGCAAGCATGTGTTAATAGCCCCTAACCCAGTTTGTTTATTAACGGCACAGATATAGATATCGCAACTATTCATATAGCTAACGTAGTCTTTTATATCGCTATAGTATTCCTCATTCGTCCTAAAATCATCACCAAATAGTGATTTACCCAATTTAACGAGTGTGTAGTAGCTTTCATTTTTCTCAAATGGATAATTCAGCATGCACTGGACTTTAATTTTTCCTCTATAATGCTTGAGCCGATGAAGCATATCAATATAGCTGCTTATCCAGTATTGACTATTGCCCAACAGCACTACAGGTTTATCCAAATTATCGGAACCTTGACTTGACAACTCTTTGCAAAATAAATCCAACTCCGTCTCATTGTCTTTGAATGAAATATAAGAAATAGTGTGTACTTTGTGGGGATTTACCCCAAAATTTTGTATTATTTCCTTTCGCTCTGGTTCCATTAATGTTACAATCGAGTGAAAATGGTTGAACATATATTTTTTTATCAACAAACTAATTGTGGAAAATCTATTCTTTGATTTGGACGTTCCACCACCCCAACATACCCAATTTACATTTTTACATCTTAGCAACAGGGCTGAAAGATGCCAATAATAGCTACCAGCATGAAACAACAAAGCACTTTTTCTAAAATGATAGAGCTGTTTCACCAATTGCCAATAGGATTGGCAAAAAACGTAATTGTCAAAACCTATCTGTGAGTATAATTCAACATACATTTGCTTATACATCTTTTCTTTTTTTCCACATAGAATAAAGAAAGGTTCAGCATCGTGAGAATAAACTGTCGCAAACCCCTTAGATATATTTGGTACTATATTACGTGATCTGGTTCTAAAAACATGAACTATCATACATCCATTAATTTATACATTATTAATTACATTATTAATTACATTAAGGGACAACGGCAACTATATGAATAACATGACTGAATCATATTGATAATCCTCAGGCAATCACCATCCTCATCTTTATTCTATGCTATTCCCTTATCTTTCGCAAATAAGGTGCAGCCAAGTTTTTCAACTCCTCATACTCCCTCATTTTGGTGGCATTGCATATTATAAAGAACACGAATAAACCTAAAACGAGTTGCATAGGCAATATCACCCAGAACGAGACAGGAAGGTATTTCAGGAAAAATACAGACAAAGCCATGGCGATGGCCACGGCATATGATGGGGCAATGTCCTTGACCTGCATCCATGAGCTATAGCCAATTAGCTTACCACTGTAGTAGGAGTTGAGAAAGAAGGCAATTGAGCCCGTTAAGAGATTGACATAAAGCATAGGCAGGATACCCCAGATAATGCATACCGTGAGTGGGGCAAGGCCGATTATTTTTTTGATGACTTCCAGACCAAGGAACAGGTCGCTGCGTCCCTGCACTTGAAGCATATTCAAGTTGATGGCATGCAAGGGATAGAGTGATCCGCTGATACATATTAATGGAAGATAGACCGACGCTTCGTGCCATTTTGAGCCTATCAGGCAGTACAGTAATGGTTCAGAAATGGCACCTAGAAAAAACATGCTAGTGGCAGTGACAAACATTGTAACCTTGATAATACGTCGGTATGCAGACACCATACGTTCCTTATCGTCTTGGATATTGCTCAATACAGGATATGTGACACGCTGGATGACACTGGTAAGGTTACTGCTGAATAATGTAGAAAATTGCTTGGCACGGGTATACTGCCCCAAAGTGGCTGGGCTGTAGAACTTACCAACCACCACCTGGTAAAGTTCTTTCCACACGGTGTCAAGTAGCCCTGAGAGCATCATTTTCCAGCCGAAGCCAAATAGGCGGTGGAAACTCTCGTGTGAGAAACTCAAACTGGGCACCCACTTGTTGAAATGCCATAGGAGGATGGTGCTGAGTACCTGACTTGAAAGGTGTTGTGCAACTAGCGACCAGACGCCACATCCCGCCAGAGCCATGGCTATGCCGATGATGCCGCTAGATATGGATGCCACAAAGGTAATTTTAGTTTGTGTCTTGAAATCGATTCGCTTGGTGAGGCGTGTGCGTTGAACCAAAGCCAATGCCCCAATAATCATGCCCAAGGAGGCCACCCGTGTCAGGTCCGTCAGTTCCTCACGGCGGAAGAAATCGGCAATGAACGGTGCTCCGCAGAAAACGAGAACATAGAGTACAAGACTCATCACAAGGTTGACAATAAACACGGTGTTATAGTCTTCGTCAGTGGCATCCTTCGTCCGTATGAGAGCAGACCCCATACCACCATTGATAAGCTGGGTACACACGGCAGTGAAGATGCCAATGATACCTATCAGCCCATAGTCATCCGGTGACAGCAGACGTGCAAGTACGATGCTCACCACAAAGGTGACACCAAACTGCACAATATTATCTATGCCACTCCAGGCCACGCCCTTCACGGTTTTATCTTTTAGTGATTCTGGCATGAATGTTTGAAATAAACTTTTCGGTTTTATCTATAAGCCAAGGCTCTGTCTGACGAGCACGGGCAATATCAATAACAGTGCAAATGGTGAACACCCCTATCACACTGATTAGGGCAATCAACACATAGTAGTCTGAATATTCTATGGTCTCATCGAACTATACTCGACACCTTTATTATAATTGCATTTGCTCTATCCCAGAATCATTGCTTTCAGTATTTCTTCATTTGCTTTATATCTATTTGTGGCGAGATAGTCAAGTACGTTTTTCAACTTGCCCACTTCTGGTGACTGTTGTAGAGCCTTAAACAACTTCAGTATTCTCGGATCTTTTTGGGTAGAGATTCTGTCTTTTGTTGTTATAATCAATGAGTCCAAATCGGATGGCAAACCAAAATCTTCCATCTTCATTCCTAATGCAAAGACATTTTCCTTGATGAAGGTTTCCATAGCCTTGTACTCCTTCCCCACTTTTATCAAATACTGATGCTTCACCTTATGCTTCAAGAACGTCAGATTATCCGTCCTGCCTATCTCATCGAATTCATCTATATAACTCAACTTCCTTTTATCATTGTCGATAATACCGACGGCAAACGTATCTTTGTATTTTCCACTCTTCATTTCCTTTGCAACTTCATTGCAACTATGTTTATGGTTGACCTTAGCATATAACAATGATTCAACAAGTGTTGTGTCAATATAACACTCTGGCATGATGTCATTATGCTTCATCACCCAACCTTTCTATATTGAAGAATGCATCAACTCCAGCCTCATACATATCTTGTACATCCTCTTCTGTAGCTGTCTTTACAATAGAGCCATTTTCTGAGGAATGAACATAAAACAGGCCATAATCATAATTCTCTTTTTCCAACAAAATGTCGAGAATATATGGACTATGTGTAGAAATGAAAAGCGTATTTTCCTTTATCTGGCCAAGAAGTCTTAACAGGTTCCTCATTAGAATCTGTTGTGTCGGGGGAAAGAGGTTCAACTCTGGTTCCTCCAAAAACACTTCGCAATGATTTGTTCTCGACATATTTAAAAGACGCCTGATTACCCATTGTGTCAAATCCTGGTTTGGTATATACTCCTTGTCCGATTCCACGCCTTTCTCGATTTTTCCATAATCTGGATTTTTAATTAGAGGTACGCCTATATTATTACCATAATAATCAATTAGCGTATTGACCAATTTCTCCATCTCCGAATTGTGCTTAACCGAGTTGTCCTCCTTCTCTTGATATTTCTTGCTGGTAATATTAACAAGATGTATATAGAGTGGGATTAATGACTGCAGACCACTGGATACATTTGCAAAAGGAAGGGTGTGACCGTCACTCATTTTAACCTGATCGGATCCTGTACTCTCCTCATAATGATATGCCACGTTTAAGTTAAGAATTTCCCTGTCGTTCTCAATAGATTTTCTGGCTTCCGACCAATCTACCATAAAGTCCTGGATATTGTCAGCAACCGACTTCACCTCAAACCAGTTGGGTATTACAGCCACCAAATTTCTTTCTGCAGGTATATAGCTTACTTTTGGGCGCTTATAATCCCATCTCTTCTCTTTCCATTCGTATGTGAAACCATGTTCTGCATCATAAGAGAACTTCATAAAGTCTGACTCATAGCTAATCATTGTGTTTTCGTGAACATAGCCATTCAGACGATGGAAATTCACGAGTTCGTTGATAAAGCCGCCTTTCATCTCAAAGCGTCTCGCGTTCTGTTCTATCTCGATTCGTTTCTCTACCCACGAACAGTAGCAGGACACCTTCAGTACACAACTCTTCCCGATACTCTGCTCTCCGATAATCACATTCACATCCTTGAGCAATATGTCTGCCTCACTTATGGGTCCAAAGTCGCGTATTGTTATTCTCTTCATAATAATCTAAACTTATCTTTTAATATTTGCTCTGCCATTGTGTTCATTTTTATTCCTTATTAAATTTACATAGAAAACGAAAGAATTAATTTTTCTACACAATTATGGGTGTTAAGCATCTGGAAAAAAGAGAAACTAACCAAAGACGTTCATGAAAAAATCACCAGCTCCTTTTATCATGGCTTTCACCATTTATTGCATCGCCTCGTCGATGTTGCCAAAGATGTATTCGTTGCCGGTTACAATTAAGTAAGATACTTTCTACCTATTCATCATCTTTTGTTTAGCAAGAATCTTCTCTGCCATTTTCAGCATGGGCGGGCCTATAAACTTGTTGTCTTTGACAGCAACGCCCTTTCCTTCTGCCTTGGCTTCTGCGGTCAGTTGAACCATTTCTTCTGCCCAAGCCACTTCCTCGGCAGAAGGTGAGAAATACTGGTTGACAAGTGGGAGTTCCTTAGGATTCAATACCAGCATGCCTTCGAAGCCGAGATTCTTGGAGAGGCTGAGGTTCTTCTCCAGATCTTCAAGATCATGGACTTTGATGTGCACTGTATCAATGGGAAGGACGCCTGCGGCACGAGCGGCATTAACGATGGCATTCCGAGCATAGAAAATACTTTGTCCTTTTGGGTCGTGCTTGCCTCCGAGATCCGTCACATAGTCCTCACAGCCAAAAGCAACAGCAACAACACGAGTACATGCTGTGCATATTTCCTTGATATTGACAATGGCGCCTGCGGTTTCGATCAGCGGAATGAGCTTGAAGGTCCCGACAGGTATCTGTTTCTCGTACTCTATGGTTTCAAGCAGTTTGCCCACGAAATAGACATCCTCCTCTTTCGTGGATTTCGGATACATAAATCCTGTGATGCCTGGAATAGTCAACTGATAGAGGTCTTTCAACAGTTCACCGCTCTCACGGTCATTGACACGAGGAAAGATGAGTTTTCCCTGCGCCTCGGGACGAGTGACAAACTCCTTGATGTTATCACGGGCCGACTGCTTGTCAGTGACAGGAACTGAATCCTCGATATCCAACAGCAGCACATCGGCATCACGACGTAAAGAGCTATCAAGGAGTTTCTGGTTATGCGCAGGAACGAACATGAGGCTGCGCATCAGGTAAGTCTGACTATTCATTGCCACGCTTCTTGATTAGCACATGACGGCGGAACGACAGCACGTCCACGCCACGCTGGTTATAGGCTACAGACTCCACATAAATGATGCCACGGTCATTCTTTGACTTAGACTCACGTTTGTCAAGAATTGTTGAGCGCACGTAAATGGTGTCATTGAGGAAAGTCGGAGCCAAATGCTTCACATCCTCATATCCGAGATTGGCAATGGCCTTGCCGCTGATGTCAGGAACGGTAATACCTACGGCCAACGAAAAGACTAGAGTGCCTACCACCAACACCTGGCCATGCTGGTTCTTTGAAGCGTAGTCGATGTTGGTATGTACGGGATGGTTATTCATCGTCAGCAACGAGAAGAGATTGTTATCGCTCTCGAAAATGGTCTTTGAGAGTTCATGGTTGATGACCTCACCCACGGTGAAGTCCTCATAGTAATGTCCTATTGGTGATGGCTGCATAAACGCTTAATACTTTTTGTTTTCTTTTTTCTTTGTTGCCCCGTGACTCATGGCTGGATTGCCGAAAATGGTCTCATCATGGTCGAAACTATGTGTGACATTGGACGCTTGGCCAACAAGTATTGCCTCACCCAATCGCACTCCAGTTTTGATAGAGGTGTTCAACCCTATGAAGTTCATGTCACCAATCTCGAGCATACTGCCCACGGTGACTTGTGCTGCAAAGAAGTTGTTGTTGCCCACGGTGATGTCATGTCCGAGCAGCGTTCCGGAATTAAGTGTGTTGAAATTGCCGATGATGGTACCCGCATTGATGACACAGTTAGCCAGTACCACATTTCCATACCCCATTTTGACGGAACGAGCCACCAAGGCAGACGGGTGGATGAAGTTACACCATTTGTCGGCAGGGATGTTCAAGTCATAGAGGATTTTACAACGCTCCCTTATCTGGTCACTGCGATAGAGGGAATAGATGAACTTCACGTCTTCGTCGTCCTTAAACTTGTCATAGACCTCCCTGATGCCGCAGAGAATGGGGTAGCCACAGATCTCGTCCCCCATGGTACGGTCATCAAGTGCGAGGCCAATAACCTCTACGTCCATGCCAAAGCGGACATGGGCATCGTAAATTTGGTCGGCAATGACGATGGCAGTGCCCTTGCCTCCAATGATTACTATTTTCATAAAAACTATAAATGAGTTTTGTTATTGCAACTCACAAAGGGTCACTCCCTGTGCGGGGTAACCAGAAATGTGGTTAGGAAAATGTTAGTGAGTGCTTGTCACTTCCGAAACAACACCAAAAACACGCATTTTACTGGAAGCTACCAAACAAATCTAGTATTTTTTTCATGTCCTCCTCATCGTAACGCTGGTCTATTGGCAGACAGACGAGGTTCTCGGCCAGCTGGTACTCCCAGTCCTCGGGCTTGCACCACTCCAGGACGTTGGGCCAGTAGCGGGCGCAGAACACCTGATGGTCGATGAGGTACTGGCGCAGACGGGCACCATTGTCTACGTAGTAGGGGTAGACAAGCGGAACGGTACCTTCGTCCATATTCCATTTGAAGCGGTTGCTGCTGCGCAGGGCCTTGTCGAGCACATGAAAGTTGCGAATGCGGCGGTTGGCCTTGGCAGAGTAGTCGATGCCCTGCATCATGGCCTCAGTCAGCTTCGACATGCGCTTCATCCCCACAATGCTCAGGGCCTTGTCATTGGCGTGGAAGTCGGAGTAACCTTCCTGAGGTGAGCGGTCAATGCGCTTGGTGAGAAAGGTCATGCGCTCGAAGGACTCGTCTTGCGGCAGTTCTTCATCCAGCAGGCTATCTGTATAGAGGTAGGCACCATCGGGGACTCCGAAATACTTGCGGCAGCTGTAGAAGGTGTCGCTTTGGATGCCCTTACTGACACGCTCGCTGTAAAATGCCTGCGTATAGTCGAGGACTGTATGTCGGTAGGTCTGGCTAAAGGTATCGGCATAGCGGTTCTTCAGACCGAAGTAGCTCACATAGAGAACGGCCTCGTCGTCCTTTGGGTGCTGCTCCACGGCCGGCTCCAGCTGCTCGTTGATGCGGTAGAATTCGTATTCCACACCCAGCCGTTTGAAGGGCTGCAGCACGGAGTCGCAGATATAATAAGGTATATAGACCTTGCTATATTTCCGGGCTTTGAGTATATATTCCAATGCATAGCGGCCTGCATTGAGGCGGAGAAGCCTTACCCCCTGCCCCTCTCTCGAAGAAACGGGAGATTGGTGGAGTTCCTTGCCGTCGTTAAACTCTAAAGAGAAATAGCCTCCGATGGGATTCATCTATTCAACAACAATTTTGATGTGATTATCGTGGTTCTGTATGTGTTGCTCCACCTCCTGTCTGCTACAGAAGCGAAGAAATACAGAACCTACGGCATTGTTGGCACCACGGAAGGATTCTACACGTTCCCCTTTGTTTGGGTAAATGGCCTCACTGATGAAATGTGCCTGTTTGAACGCCTCATCGTATTCCACCTTGGAGAACAGCCCGGTGCGATTGGAGTGGATGATGTCATTGACATAAAGTCCCTCATATTTGGGTTGTCTGATGGCGGGAACGCTCTCGCCAAGGGCTTTCAGCACCTCAGCCTCTATCAGGTCTGTCCCCGTTCCAATACGCTGAAGCTCAGCTATCCTGTTTCCGCCCGCCCTTGGGGATACCTCCATCAGATAGGCTTTGCCATTCTCGCAGACGCGGCTCTCAATGTTATAGAGTCCCGTACCGCAGTGGAGCAGGCCCAGCAGACGTTGCGTCTCTTTGGTCAGATAGTCCTGAAACCCCTGCGCCATCGATGATGGCCATATTTCCAAAGCTGGTGTATAAGGGTTTTCTGCGTCTTTATCAAACAACTGGTCTGAATAATCGGCGTAGACCAGTTTGCCATCTACAGAGAAGCAGTCGGCACTGGACTGGTGTCCCTCCAACTCCAGGAAATCTTCAACGATAAAATGGCCATTATGGGAAGCATCTAATGCTATTTCAATGGCATTTTTCAAGTCTTTAGGGTCATCAACTCTGGTCACACCCTTGCTGCCGGCGCTGTCTACTGGTTTTACGATGACGGGCCAGTTGAAAAAGTCAATATCCTTCAGAGCTTCGTCAGCATTAGTGTATCCTTTTGCATGAGGAGCGTTGAAACCGTTATCCTTTAGGAACTTACGAAAGCGGGCCTTATCTTGTAGGATGCAGGCAGCTTCATAGCTGCAAGTAAACGGCAAGCCCATCTGCTCTGCTACGTAGGCGGCGGTCACCACTCCTGGGTCAACTGCGTAAGAAAGGATGCCGTCAATCTGTAGCTCACGAGCCAGCTTCAGCACAGCCTCCTTGTCGAGGATGCTCACATTGTGGTATTCATCAGAATATTTATGGGCAAAGTTGTCTGGCAGATAGTCCACCGTTATGACATGACATCCATGCTTATGCGCAGCCTCAATGGCTGGCAGCAGATAGCGGATGCCGCCAAGGAGCATCAGTTTCTTTTGTGTCATATATAAGTCTGTAAAGTCGAAAAGTCAAAAGTCTGTAAAGTCGAAAAGTCAAAAGTCTGTAAAGTCGAAAGTTTGTAAAGTCTGGAAAGTCGAAAAGTCGGAAAGTCAAAAGGCTATGATTTGCTGTTTAAGGATTTTATCAAGCCTGAAAGAATTCTTGACTCCTCGTAGCATAAAGCATAAAGTTCATCGAATTGAGATTTGGAAATCTTATTCAAGTCGGAAGCTATATAGAGCATTGAACGAACCTCGCCACAAGAGCCTTTGGAGATATAGAGGTACTTTGAAAACTCCGCATCGGATTTCTTCTCAAAGCCCTCGGCTATGTTGTTCATAACTGATACTGCGGCACGCTGTATCTGGTCATTGAATCCATAATCTTTGGAATCAGAGAAGGCCCGATAGACTTTATTGACTAACACTCGTGCTTTTTGCCAAGCTAATATGTCTTCAAACCTTTCGAACTTCATAACTCACTCGACTTCTTTATGGACTTTCCACTTTATGGACTATTTCACTATTAGTTCCAAAACCCTGTTTATATCTTCTTCGCTCAACTCATGGTGCATCGGCAGGCATATCACCTCGTTGGCTATCTTGGTTGCTACAGGGAGGTTTTCCGGTGCTGCACTGGGAAGACCACGGTAGGTGCTGAAGGTGCTGATGAGCGGGAAGAAATAGCGGCGGCCGAGCACGTTCTTTTCCTTCATCTCGAAGTAGAGCTGGTCGCGGGTCTTGCCGTATTCCTCTGCATTGATGAAGATGGGGAAATAGCTGTAGTTATGGCGCACGCCGGGCATGTCGTCGAAGAAGCGGATGCCGGGGACATCGCGCAGGGCCTCACGGTATCTGATAGCCACCTGATGGCGCTTTTCAATGGCAGCATCGACCTGTTTGAGGTTCAGCAGGCCATAGGCTGCACGGACTTCGTCGACCTTGCTGTTGATGCCAGGGGCTACGACCTCTGTCTCTCCGGCGAAGCCGAAGTTCTTCAGGTAGTCGATACGCTTCTTGGTAGCTTCGTCCTTCACAATGAGAGCGCCGCCTTCAAGGGTGTTATAGACCTTGGTGGCATGGAAGCTCAGTGTGGACATGTCACCCCTTGCCAGCACACTCTTACCATCGACCTCAACACCAAAGGCATGGGCTGCATCGTAGATGACTTTCAGACCATATTTGTCGGCAATGGCCTGGATGGCATCCATGTTCACCGGCTTGCCATAGCAGTGGACGGGCATGATGGCCGTGGTCTTGGGCGTGATGGCAGCCTCTATCTTGTTGGGGTCAATGCCGCACGTACTCTCTTCGATGTCTACGAACACAGGCTTGCAGCCATTCCACCAGATGCTGTGGGTGGTAGCCACGAAGCTATAAGGTGTGGTGATGACCTCGCCTGTGATGCGTAGGGCTTGTAGAGCAGTCAGCAAGGGCAAGGTGCCATTCGTAAACAGACTGATGTAGGGAACCTTCAGGTATTCGGCAAGGGCCTGTTCCAGCTGTTTGTGGAACTGTCCATTGTTCGTTATCCACTTGGAGTCCCAAATCTCCTGGAGCATCTGGTGGAAGTCATCAAGATTGGGCAGTAATGGGGAGGTTACTGTGATGGTATTATTGTTCATATTGTAATTTGTTGGTATTCAAGAAAAACGGCCCGTCATCGTGGATTTTGATTTATTTATACACAATTATGAGAGCCACTCGGGGCCGTTATACGGTAAATCAGCGTAGCACGCGGTAGAGCAGCGACCCGAGATGGAGGGTGATCTGGATGCCGCGGACCCAGAGGCGGCGGGTGGTGCCGATGCTGGCATTCTGGGCCATGGCGAGGTTGGGCTCGACATAGAGGATGTCACGCTGCTGCATGTAGTAATAGGGTGAGTTGAGGAGGTTGGCATCGCGGAGGTCCAGCTCGTGAATCTCGTACTCGCCATCGGGACGCTCACGCAGGAGCTTGACGTTGTCGCGCTTGCCGTAGATGGTCATGTCGCCGGCCAGGGCCAGGGCCTCAAGGACAGTGCACTTGTTGCGGTCGATGGTGAAGGTGTTGGGGTATTTCACCTCGCCCATGACGGTGACCTCGTAGTTCTCGAGGAGGGTGTTGACGATGCAGTCGGTTCCTTGCCTGAGATAGGGCATGACCCTGCTCTTGATGGTGTCGTTGGCCTGCTGGATGGTGAGGCCGGCGAGGTGAAGCCTGCCGACGATGGGGAAGTCGATGGTGCCGTCGCTCTCCACAAGGTAGTGATGCAGCTGGCCACTGCTCTGCCCTAAACGCTGCTGGCCCGTTCGTGGGTTGGGGTCTTCGATGGGACGTGGTTCACGCATGTTGAAGGGAAGGACGGCCCTGTTGTCATTGGCTGAGTAGACAATGATGGTGAGGCGGTCCTTAGGCTTGATGGTCATGTCGTAGAGGGTGGCGCCCTTGCTGCCATCGAACTCAGTGGAGTTCTGGAAGTAGGGGACGTCCTTAACGGATGCACAACTTGCAAATATACCAACGAGTAATAATAGCAAAGATATTCTTTTCATCGTAACAGTCAATTACCTTTTGTTATATCGGGCTATTGCTTATCATCTATGCGTATGCTTGAAATAGCCCCTACGATAGTGGTTTTCGGAACTTCCAAAACTTAAGTTATCATGTTGAAGATTGATTCTCAATCCAATCTTCCGTATCGGTGGAGAGCTTGCTGATACAGGTGGCATACAGGCCGACAATCGTGATGCTGTTCATGGCATCGGTGTCGATGTGCACTTCCATGGGTTCCGTTGAATGGGAGAGGATCTTCTCAGTACGCTGGTTGGCATAGACGGCTGTGGCATAAAGGGTGACCACAACATTCTTGCTCTCCACGACATGGGCATTCTGATACAAGTCCTGCACAGCCAGGACACTATCGATGGAGTCGTGCTCAGGGATGCTGTTGAAGAAATCATAGAGATTGTCAAAGTGGCGGTGATGAATGCCGACAATTTCCTCTCTATTGGGACTTGGCACGCATTTTCTTGATGATTGACTGATAGCGGCGGAGGATGTCGGGAGCGTCAGGGTGACTGCTGCGGTAGTCTTTCAGGGCTGTGCGATAGCTGGCTTCCTTGGTAGCGATGAAAAGGGCAACCATCATATAGGCTTCAGTGTCGGTAGAGGGTGTGGTCGTTCCGCTCACACATTGCCTGACTTCGTTCAGAAGCTGTGCTTTTCTGACACTGCCGCGGAGCGAAGCGCACATAAGTCTCAGGGACAGAAAGCGGTAATAATCGTCATCGGTTTCTTCGACGAGAACCCGGTCGAAGGCAGCGAGTTTTCGGAGTTGGAGGGCATCGGACTCCTGCATGTCTGCTGATTTCACTTTGCCATATTTATGGCTGAGGATGTTGATGATTTCTTCCTCGAACTGGGTAATTGGATCATTACTCATCAGCCGGGCTTTGCCACTATCTTTGAAGATGACATCGCCTGTCTTGAAATCAGTAAAGACGATACTCTCGGCGAGATTGAATACGTTCAAGCCAACTTTCATCTTGGCCCGTCCGTTCTTAACCTTCATCTCCAAAATCTGGCCTTCATAACCTGTCCATGGCCCGGTATTGATGATAACCGTATCATCAGGGGCAAATTCCTCGATGGGCTTGTCAATATAGAAATTCAGATTCTCATCCTGGAACGTCCGAATGAGTTTCTGCACTTCTGCATCACTGGCAATGACTTTTGTGCCGTCGTGGCGGCGATAATAGAACAACCGTAGCCTGGCTTCTTGGTTCCATTTAGAATGGACTAACTCGTCGACACGTTGCGAAGATGCCTGGACGAATACAAAGCGATGGAAAACACCTCGTAACACGGCTGTAGGCGCATAGAAATAAGGAATGAAGAACTTGAAAGGTGAAGGTGGGAGGCTCTTCCTATCCCAGAACTCACCTTCATTCTCCTTCTTCAATAGAACGTTTATTGTTTTCGGATTCAGATGGCACAGGATGTACCAGTCGTGTCCGTTGTTGCTGTCGTCGCTCATTGGCATATATACTATTCCCTCTTGTCCCAAGTAACAGAATTACAGGACAGAGCTCTTGTTTTCAAGCTTGCAGTTCACCCATCGGCCTACCCACACATTCTGAATCCCGAGCAATCTCCAAGGGTGGAGATTTCCGTCTGACGGTCAGTCTGCCTGTCCTCTGTATCTACAGAGAATACTGGATTAGCTCTATTCACTTTCAATTGGAAACTGCGGTCGGAAGAGACCTAAGGATGCAAAAGAAGCGTGAACCCTCACCCTGCTTGCCCGTTGTTTCGTTCCTTGGAAAGCCAGTGCTAAAAACAAACAGAATTTGACGCTCACGCCGTTGGTATATAGTACACCCGTAAAGTGCGTATGAGACAACCTGTGCCTCCCTGCACACCGACGGGGCGCTTATGATACCACGTCCGAAAGCATCCCCTCTGCAATGTCTTCGTTAGCACATTTGAATTACCGGGGTTCAAACAACTAAAGACATGCGTTGCAAGACGCTAACCAATATGTATGCACACACCTTCACAGCCTCCAAGGAGACATGTACGGCGTAATGCGGGTGCAAAGGTAAGCATTTTTTTTCACATACATCTTATATAATAAGATAAATATCTATTTTTGAGCAAATTTTAATGTGGGAAGAGCAATCTACCCCACCCGATTCACATTATTTAATAAATTATTAGAATGTTTAGTCAAATCATCATGCTACAATATGGGGAAAATGTGACTCCAGATAAGGTTCAGCTCGCCTTGCAAGTCCTCTACATTCGAGGTGATGGCGATGACTGCGTTCTTGTCGGGCACAACGATGATGTACTGACCACGTGCTCCGTCGGCACGGAAACAGCTTTCCGCGGTGATTTGTTAACAAAATAAAATTTTTGTAACCACGCGGGTTACTGACAGTAACCACGCGGGTTACAGGCAGTAACCCACGTGGTTACTATTTTATCACAAAGCGTTATTTTGGCCTCAACACCCTATAGAGTTTCTTTCTGCCTGCAACGTCGATCAGCGCGCCGCCCGGCTAACCATGAAGACTGTCACATTCAGTTTTAGTAATTATTTTTCCAGCGTTTCCACCACTTCTTCCAACAAACGGATGATGGGAAGGTGCTGTGGACAGGCTCCCTCGCACTGCCCGCACTGAATACAAGTGGAGGCCAGGCTGCCGCCGGGACGCCATCCGTATTCGTTGCGCGCCTCGGTGACATTGCCATACATCTTGTAGACGTTCATCACGGCGAAGATTTCTGGGATGTGAATGTTCATGGGACAGCCCGGAGTACAGTAATGGCAGGCGGTGCAGGGTATGTCGGCAAACTGCTTCAAGGCCTGACAGGCTTCGTCTATCACACGATATTCTTCTTCGTTTAAAGGCTGGAAATGGCGCATATACGACACGTTGTCCTGCATCTGTTCTATACTCGACATGCCGCTGAGCACCATCATCACATTCGGCAATGAGGCCGCATATCGGATGGCCCATGAGGCGCACGACGCATCGGGGCGGGCACGCTGCAGGATGTCCTTCACCGCCTGGGGCGGATTGGCCAGCTTGCCTCCCTTCACGGGCTCCATCACGATGACAGGCTTGCCATGACGTGTGGCAATATCATAGCAGCGGCGCGAACAGATGAGCGGGTCGTCCCAGTCGGCATAGTTGACTTGCAGCTGCACAAACTCAACGTCGGGATGGTCGGTGAGCAGCTGTTCGAGATGCTCAGGCGTGGAGTGGAACGAGAAACCATAATGGCGTATCAGCCCTTCAGCCTTCAGCTTTTTCATATAATCCCAGATGCCGTAGCTGTCGAACTTATCCTTGTTGCCCTCGTCGATGCCGTGCAGGAGATAGCAGTCGAGATAGCCCGCTCCCGTGCGTTCAAGGCTCACATGGATCTCGTTCTTGGCTTCCTTCTCACTCTTGGCGGCAAAGTCGGAGGCATTGAGCTTGTCGGCCAGATAATAGCTCTCGCGGGGATAACGGTCGCAGAGCACAGCCTTGGTAGCGGCTTCCGAACCCTCATAGATGAATGCGGTGTCGAAATACCTGCCGCCAGCCTTGATAAAGGCATCCACCATTTGTTTCGAGTGTTCAAGGTCGATGATGTTTGTACCTTCCATTCTGGGCAGTCGCATCATCCCGAACCCCAGTTTCATACAGGGATCCAAAAAAGCCTGAGCATCATAATCGTTAAGTTCTTTCTTCGTTTCCATAAGCTCTTTCATGTTTATCAAGTATTGGATTCAGGATATTTTGCTCCAGTCGACGGCGGTTTTGCGGAGCTGCTTCAGACGAAGGAGGAGCGTTTGATGTTGCTGCTGCTCGAGCATCGGGTCAGCGTCGATGATGCGCTGCGCCTCGTCGCGGGCCATCTGCACCAGCTGGCCGTCGCGGGCGATGTCGGCAATCTTCAGGTCGAAAGCCATGCCGCTCTGCTGCGTACCCTCCAAGTCGCCGGGACCGCGCAGCTTCAGGTCGGCCTCGGCAATGCGGAAGCCGTCGTTGGTCTCGCACATGATGTCGATGCGCTTGCGCGTCTCCTCGCTCAGCTTGAAAGGCGTGACAAGGATGCAGTACGACTGGTCGGCACCGCGCCCCACCCTGCCCCTCAGCTGGTGCAGCTGCGAGAGGCCGAAGCGCTGGGCGTCGAGGATGACCATGACAGAGGCATTGGGCACGTTGACGCCCACCTCGATAACCGTCGTGGCGATGAGCATCTGCGTCTCGCCCCTGACGAAGCGCGCCATTTCCTCCTCCTTATCGGCTGGCTTCATCTTGCCATGCACCTTGCTCAACTTAAACTCGGGGAAGGCCTCACGCAGTGTCTCAAAGCCCTGCTCCAGGTTCTTGAGGTCGATCTTCTCGCTCTCCTCGATGAGGGGAAAAACAACGTAGATCTGGCGGCCTTCCTGTATCTGCTTGCGCATCCCCTCGTAGAGCCAGGTAATGCGGCTGTCGAAGACGTGGGTGGTGCGGATGGGCTTGCGGCCTGGTGGCAGCTCGTCGATGACGCTGACGTCGAGGTCGCCGTAGAGCGTCATGGCCAATGTGCGCGGAATGGGCGTGGCGGTCATGACGAGAACATGGGGAATGGTTCCACCCTTTTCCCACAGCTTCGCCCTCTGCGCCACGCCAAAGCGGTGCTGCTCGTCGATGACGACGAGGCCGAGGCGGTGGAACTGCACGGTGTCTTCGATGACGGCGTGGGTGCCCACGAGGATGTGCACAGTGCCGTCGAGCAGACCGTCGAGTATCTCGCTGCGTCGCTTGCCCTTCACCATGCCTGTCAGCAATTCCACGCGAACAGGCATATTGTGCAGAAACGCCTTGATGGTCTGCAGGTGCTGCTCGGCCAGGATTTCCGTCGGCGCCATGATGCAGGCCTGACAGCCGTTGTCGATGGCAATGAGCATCGACATCAGCGCCACCAGCGTCTTGCCGCTGCCCACATCGCCCTGCAACAAACGGTTCATCTGGCGGCCTGAGCAGAGGTCGGCGCGTATCTCATGCATCACCCGCTTCTGTGCGCCCGTCAGCTCGAAGGGCAGGTTGTTCTTGTAGAAACCGTTGAAGATGCTGCCAATGCGCTGAAACACATAGCTGTGATTCTTGTGGCGCTGATAGCTGGCATAGCGCAGGATGTTGAGCTGCACGAAGAACAGCTCCTCAAACTTCAGGCGCACACGGGCACGCTCCAGCTGCTTGGCGTTCTGCGGAAAATGGATGGCGTGAAGGGCCTCGTCGCGCCCTATGAAGTAGTGAGACTGCAGGATAAAAGGCGGCAGCGTCTCGGGCAAGGGTTCCTTCAGCTTCCCGACCAGCGTCTGCATCAGGCGCTCCACACCGCGCGACGTCAGCCCCATCTTCTTCATCTTCTCCGTAGTGGAGTAGTAGGGGCGCATGGGGGTGGAGGGCTGAAGCACGCTACCCTCCACCTCCTCTATCTCAGGATGTCCTATCTGTATGCGGTTGTTGAAGACCGACGGTCTGCCGAAAACGACGTACTCCTTGCCGATGGTGTACCTCTTCACAATGCTCTTGCCGTTGTTAAACCAAACGAGGTCCATGATGCCGGTGCCGTCGGAGAAGTGAGCCACGACACGCATCTTGCGCATACCCATCTCAAATGTTTCGAAACTGAGGATGCGGCCTTTCACCTGAACGAAGGGCATCTCGCCCGTCAGCTCGTGCACGGTGTAGAACTTACTGCAATCAACGTATTTATAGGGATAGTATTCCAGCAGGTCGCCAAAAGTGGTGATGCCAAGCTCATCGCTTAGCAGCTTCTTGCGGTGTGGGCCGACGCCCGGCAAGTACATAATGTCCTGCTGCAGAATATCCATTCGTGAGGCAAAGATACTATTTTTCTCTGAATTATGCAAAGAAACGGGAAAAAAAACGTACCTTTGCAGCGCATGATCAGCGTCATCAGAATCATAGAGGACACGATGGTGGACGGCCCTGGCTTCCGCACCGCCATCTACTGCGCCGGCTGCCGCCACCGGTGCGAGGGCTGCCACAACCCGCAGTCGTGGGACTTTGAAGGCGGCCAGGCCATGACTACCGACGACATCATGCGCGTCATTGAGGCCGACCCCTACGCCAACGTCACCTTCTCAGGCGGCGACCCGATGTACCAGCCGGAGGGCTTTGCCGAGCTGGCACGGGCCATCCGTCAGCGCACGCCCGAGAAGAACATCTGGTGCTATACGGGCTTCACTTTCGAGCAGCTCATCAACAATCCGCGCCAAAAAGCGCTCCTTGAGCTCATCGACGTCCTGGTCGACGGGCCTTTCATCAAGGCTGAACGCGACGAGAGCCTCCTGTTCAGAGGCTCCCGTAATCAGCGGCTCGTCGATGTGCAGCCGTCGCTGAAGCAAGGCCGCGTCGTGCTCTATACCGACACCAGCTACCTCATTATACGAGATTCAGCGTCAGGTCCTTGTTGAGTGTACACGCTATAATGAGCATCATCGGACGTTTACTGAAAACGCCTTTGAAAGAAATCAAACGGGCGGAAACAATAAAGAAAGAATATTTTAAAAGCAAGGAGGCACAATAATGGACGCAAAGAAGAAAGAAGCAATTATGGAGTGTACGAGTTTTGACGAACTGCTCGATGCCGAGTATGGTGAGCGTGGAACAGAGGCGCGTGAGGATTTTGAAGCCAAGGCCGAAGCGTTCTGTTTAGCGGAATGTTTAAAGGAACAGCGTCGCCTGGCAGGCTTGACTCAGGAGCAGTTAGCCGCCAAGATTGGTACTAAGAAGAGTTATATTTCAAAGATAGAGAATGGCCATGCCGATATACAGCTCTCTACGCTCTTCCGTATTTTCTCAGGATTAGGAAAGCGCATCTCGCTCACGGTATTGTGAACTACACGCAGTACAGACTGTGATTCAACTCTGCCAGAGATAAGGATTAAGGTATCAAACGGGCGTCAACTCAGCAAAAAAGGAGGCTGTTTATGGAAAAAACGCGGCGTTTATGAAACACAAACGCCACGTTTAGGATAATTAAACTGCACCTTTTCGCTGTGGAGCCTCTGCAAAATATGATTACTCGATTACCATCTTGTCGATGTCGGGCATCCAAGCGCTGTCGTTGGCGAGACAGATGCTGTTGCGCCCCTTCTTCAGGCTGACTCTGTAGGAGATGGTGGTAGGAGTGTTCCAATCGCTACCGTGTATATTAAAGGTGGTGACCTTCTGGCCGTTGACGATGAGATCCATATTGCGGTCCTCGCCGCAGAGGTAGGTGATGGTGATGGTGCGCTGACCGCCCTTCTTCATATTGACATCGTTCCACTGCAGCTGGTTCTCAGGGCGTCCGCCAAGCCATCCAGCGATATAGCCGCCACTGGCCGCATTGTTGGCCACATAGATACCGCTCTTCTCGGCCTCGTGATTGCGAATTTCCTGATAGGTGGGAATATAGGCCGTCTCGGCCTCATACACCTTGCGCTCCAGGCGCTTCTGACCCTTCAGGCGGAATATCTTGATGCCGTGGGCGGGGATTGTCAAGGGAATGGGATTCTGGTCGTAAAGATAGTCTCCCTGGGCAAAGCAGTCGTAATACTGCACGGCGCCTCCGAGGTCGACGGTTGCAGGACTGAAGGTGACGGTCTGCTTCTCGTCGCTGGGATTATAGATGGCTACGGCACGCTCCTTGCCCTGCAGTTTCTTGATGTCCTTCACGAGGATGAAGCACTCGCCCTGCTTCTCGGCCACGTAAGCCTGCAGGTGCAGCGGGTCTTGGTTCAGGGCAATGAGGTCTTTGTTGCACATCAGCTTGAGCGACTCCTGACGAATCTTAGCCATATCGCAGCCAATGAGCAGCGGCGAGCTCATGATGCACCACATGCCGAAGTGTGTCTCGTCTTCTGTCTGTGTCATCGAGCGTCCTGTCTCCAGCATATCCATGTCGTTGTAGTGGCCGTCGTGGCAATAGGCGCTCAGGTAGAGGTTCTCGGCCAGAATGCCCTTCACGCTGCGCCATGCATCATAGATGTCACCCGTCGTGCGCCATGAGTCGGCCACGTCGGCACTCCACGTGCCAGGATAAGCCCAGCGGCACATATTATAAACGATGCCCTTCTTCTTGCAACTCTTGATGGCGTTGCTGATCTTGGTGTATTGCTGCTGCTCATCGAGATGCATGTGCGAACCGCCGCAGTAGTCTACCTTGATAAAGTCGAAGTCCCATTCGTCGAAGTAGAGGCGGCAGTCTTCCTCCTCATGTCCGGCAAAGCCGACGCCGATACCCCAGGCGTGACGATTGCCGCTGCCGCAGGTGTTGTCGCCTGCATCGCTGTAGATACCGGCCTTCAGGCCAAGACTGTGAACATAATCCACCAATGAGCGCATGCCGTTGGGGAAGAGCTTTGTGTTCAGGCGCAGACGGCCGTTGTCGTCGCGACCGTCCCAATAGCCGTCGTCGATGTTAACAAACTGATAGCCAGCCTGCTGCAAACCGCTGTTGTGCATGGCGTCAGCCTGCTGTTTGATCAGCGCCTCGTTGATGTTGAGGGCAAAGGTGTTCCACGAACTCCAACCCATAGTGGGCGTGCGCTGTGCCACAGCCGTGGCAGCGACGAGCATGAGCAGTAACAAGATGTTTTTACGCATAATAAATAGAAGTTTAGTGAAGGTTACGTGTCGGAGGGGGAATCGGGCAACTACAACAGACTTTCAATGGCCTTGTCGATGTCTTCTATCTGATCCGAGCGCAGCTGCAACGCATTGTTGCGATCGATGAGGAAGAAATCGGGCACAGCAGACACGTTGTACTGCATACACGAATATTCCATCGGGTCGAAGACACAAATCCACGGCAGCGAAGCAGTGGCTTGCTTCCACTGGAACTCGTTTTTGTCGACAGACACCTGGTAGATTTCCAAGCCGCGGTCGTGATAGCGGTCGTAGAGTTCGCGCAGCTTCAGGATGCGGGCAGCAGACTCCGGAGAGTCGAAGAGGTGGAAGTCGAGCAGCACCACCTGCCCCGCCAGCTCCGACAGGGTGCGCTGATTGTCACGACGGTCAGGCAGGCTCAAGTCGATGATATTTGCCATACTGATGCGGCCTTCGTCAATCAGCTTCTGCTGCTGGTAAGCCACCTTGCGCGCGGTGTTGATGTGACGCTCTACCATGTTCCAGAGCTGTTGTGCACGCTCTGACTCAGGATAGAACTGCTTCCAGCATGTGGCCACCGCCCGGTAGGCAATGCCGTCAATGCTGTCGTCCATCAAGAAAATATCGTTGGTGAGCTGCGCATAACGATGGTTCAGCTTCTGCATCAAGGCGAAATAGGCGTAGGCGCTCTGTGGCTCCTCGACAATGTAATTTCGGAAGAGCGTGTCCTTGTACTGTCGCAGCATGTGCTCCAGAGAGTCGAGCATCATGGCTGGAGGCAACAGCGTGTTGTCTTCCAGATCATAGACGCCTTGCTGCAGCTGGCTGTGCATGATGGTGAGCTGGCGAATCTTCTCGCTACCGGGCGAGCCGCTGACGCTGTAGTTCAGCACCAGTGCAGGCAGCTTGCCGCTGATGGAGACGGTCTCGGTAGAGTCGACAGAGAAATTGATATATTCTTTTACCTGACGGCCCACTGCCAGGACGTAAAGATCGGGGCTGTCGGGAGCCTTGCCGCTAAGGCTGAAAGTGCCTCCTTCGCCGGCTATTGCAGAGTCGAGCAGCTCAGTGCCGGCCATCGAGCGATGAATGAGATAGAGCACGGAATCCTGTGCTCCGGCAATGGTACCTTCCACGGTGAATCGGGGCTCATGGCTGCATGACGTCATGGCCAGTGCCAGTATGGCAGTAAGGGATAAGATAATCCTGTTCATCTTGTATAATAAAAAGACAACACAGACAACATGGGACAATCATTTGCCGCACTTTGTTGTCTGTGTTGTTGTTATGACTGCATGTCGTAGACCACCTGCATGAGGCGCTTGCCGATGGCGTCGGCCTCTTCCATGGTCTGTGCCTCACTGTAGACGCGGATAATGGGCTCTGTGTTCGACTTGCGCAGATGCACCCACTTGTCGGGGAAGTCAATCTTCACGCCGTCGATGTCGTTGACCTGAGCCTCGGGGTCGTTAGAGAACATCTCCTTGACCTTGACGAGGATGGCGTCGACATTGGTGTCGGGCGTCAGGTCGATGCGGTTCTTGGCTATCTGATAGTCGGGGAAGGTCTTGCGCAGCTCACTGGCCTTCAAGCCTTTCTGTGCCAATGACGAAAGGAAGAGTACGATGCCCACGAGTGCATCACGGCCGTAGTGGCTCGCAGGATAGATGACGCCGCCATTGCCTTCGCCGCCGATAACGGCACCCACTTCCTTCATCTTCGTGGTGACGTTCACCTCGCCAACAGCGGCAGCGTGGTACGCCCCGCCGTGCTTCTCAGTGATGTCGCGCAGGGCACGGGTTGAAGAAAGATTAGACACAGTGTTCCCCTTGTCGTGCGACAGCACGTAGTCGGCCACTGAGACCAGCGTATATTCCTCGCCGAACATCTTTCCGTCTTCGCAGATAAAGGCGAGACGGTCGACGTCGGGGTCGACGACGATGCCAAGGTCGCATCCGCCCTTCTTCATACGGTCCATGATGCCGCCGAGGTTCTTCTCCAGCGGCTCAGGGTTGTGGGCGAAGTGACCGCTGCACCCTCCGTTCAGGATTTCGTATTCCACGCCGAGTGCCTTGAAGAGCTTCGGCAGAATGATGCCGCCCACACTGTTGATGGTGTCGGCGCAGACGCGGAAATGGCGGTTGCGAATGGCCTCGACGTCAGCCAGCTGCAGATCGAGAACACTCTGCACGTGGCGGTCGTTCATCGTGTCGTCCATGATGACATGTCCCAGCTTTTCCACAGGAGCATACTCAAAATCCTCGGCCTCGGCAATGCGTAATACCTCGGCGCCATCGGCAGCAGTGAGAAACTCGCCGTCGCTGTTGAGCAGCTTCAAGGCGTTCCACTGTGTGGGGTTGTGGCTGGCGGTGATGATGATGCCTCCGTCAGCCTTATGCCAGCGCACGGCCAGCTCGGTGGTGGGCGTGGTGGCCAAGCCGATGTCTACTACCTCATAGCCCATGCCTACGAGCGTGCCGCATACCACGTCGCGTACCATCGGTCCGCTAATGCGACCGTCACGGCCAACAACTATTTTTCTGCCTTTAATAAAGGTGGCGTAAGCCGTAGTGAATTTTACGATGTCAAGGGGATTAAGCGTGTCGCCCGTGCGTCCGCCGATGGTTCCGCGGATGCCAGAAATGCTTTTGATGAGTGTCATAATGTTAACTGTGAACGTTATAAATCAGTCTTTCGCATGAAAGTAATCTCATAATAATAAGGATAAACGTAGCTGGAAGCCATGCTGTGTCCCTGTGAGTGGGGCACGATGAGGCGTACTTTGGCAATGCGGTCGTTTTCAGAACGCGGACGCCCCACGTTGATGTAGCTCAGCGGCACCAGAAGTCCGGAGGGTACGTTGCCTGAACCGTAGGTGCTCACCCATGCTCCGCTGATGAACGAAGCGGTAAAGGTGTTGCCCGTTCTGCTCACATTCATAATGTCCACATCGTAGGGGTTGGTGATGTTATAGACATAGGAGGTGTCGAGCAGGCAGCGCTCTAAGAAACGTACCAGGAGGTCGCTGGTCTCGCCATCCTGAAAGGATGTGCCGCAGCCCTTGTCCACAATCTGCATGTAGACGCCACTATTCTCCATGTAAACAAACTCGCGCTTGTCAACATTGGTTATGTTGCCCTGCGCGTGAAACTGCTCCTCGTTGATGACCACGAAGGCAGAGTCGCTGAGCAGCTGGCGGATGGCCTTGCGCTCCTTCTCCTTCTTGTCGCCGTAAGTTTCGTAGTCGTTGCACGACGTGAGCATGCCCAGCAGCAGGCTCAGTGGCAGGAGCAGCATCATTGCTTTTCTCATAGTCAATATGTCCATTATATTTTGCGGGTGCAAAGGTACGAAAAATAACTTGGTTTTGGAAAAAAGTAAGTTATTTTTTCCAAAAACCAAGTCACTTTTTATCGTGCAGCGTGCTACGCTCTCACGCTAATTGTTTCTCGAAGGCAAGAATGGCCTGTTTTGTGATGTCGACGGCCTCGTCCAAGGAACAAAAGAGGCGCCCGCCGGAAGCGTTCAAATGGCCTCCGCCGTTGAAGAACTGTGCCGCCATCTGGTTGCAGGGAAACTGGTCGACGGAGCGCAGACTGACCCAGACGAGGTTGTCCTTCTCGGTGTCCTCGCGCAGCGAAATGCTCAGCTTGTGGCCTTTGATCTGCAAGGGCATGTTCACCAGCCCTTCGGCATCGCCCTTGATGAAGTGGAAGCGCTTCATGTCAGCCCTTGTGATGGTGAAATAGCTGGCGTGACGTGCGCTGTCGACGACGAGGCGCTGATACATGACGAAGCCCGTCAGGCGCAGGCGGTCCTCAGAGAAGTTGTGATAGACGTTGCGGTAAATCTTGTCCTTGTTGATATGCTTGGTAAGCAGCTGCGAGATGATGAAATAGATGTCGCACGAGTCGCTGTTGTAGGTGAAAGCGCCTGTGTCGGTCATCATGCCGCAATAAATAGGCACGGCAAAGTGCTTCGTCAGCTGGTCGAAGCAGCCGAGCTGCCATACGATGCGGAAGACGAGCTCGCAGGTTGACGATGCCTCGGGGTGAGAGATGGTCAGAGCCGTTTCTACCGTCGGGTCGAGGTGGTGGTCGATGAGCACTTTCTTTGCGGGCGAACTGCAAAGCGCACTTTCCATGTCGGCGGTGCGGTGGGCCGAGTTGAAGTCGAGGCAGAACACCAGGTCGGCGTGAGCCAATACGAAGTTGCAGCCCTCGCTATGCTTGTCGTAGCGGATGAGCTTTTCGCTGTTAGGCAGCCAGTGCAGATAGTCGGGATACTGGTCGGGCACAAAGATTTGCGGTTCCTTGCCATAGACCGACTTCAGCACCTCGGCCCACGCCAGACACGAGCCGAGGGCATCGCCGTCGGGATTCTGATGGCAGCACAGCACGATGCTCTCGCTCTCCTCTATCAGCTTCAACAGCTGTTCCTGCTGCTCAGCGGTAATGATATTATTCAGCATAAAAACAAAAAAGACTCTCCCCCAACCCCTCCCTACAAGGGAGGGGAGTAATTACCTAGCACGCCCACATTATCTATATCTTTCCCTCCCTAAGGGAGGGGATGGGGGTGGGTCTGTTGGGTGCTTTTTTAGAACAGCTTGTTGGGATAGACACCCTCGTCGACCAGTTTCTGTATGCGGTCGACGGTGGCCTGGCGGTCGGCGGCGTAGGTCACGCCGAACCACTTGCTGGTGGTGTCGAGCACCTCGCAGGTGGCGGTGCCTTCGGTGATGAGCTTGTTCACCATCAGGGGGATGAAGAACTCAGCCTTCAGGTTCTGCATGTTCTTCGGGTCGCTGAGGAACTCCTTGAAGTAAGCCTCGCTGTAGTCGAAGTAGTCGGGGGTGAAGCCCCACATGTTCATACTGACGGGCACGTTCTCCTCCAGCGGCTGCCACTCGCCCTGCTCGTCCTTGTAGCAGATAGGGAGCAGCCCCCCCTCATTCCCCCCGAGGGGGGATGCCGTAGCGGAAAGCCTCCCCTCGGGGAGGTTGGTGGGGGCCGTTCTCATAATCTCGGTGCGCTCAACCACATCGGTCAGATGACGCTTGTCGTTGTAGGCGCAGACGCCGCGTGCCACCGAGCCGTTCTCGCTCAGCGTGTTGCAGCAGCGGAAGCCCACCATGGCATACTCGTTCTTCGAGCCCTCGGGCAGGTTGCTGAGGAACTTGCCAATCTGCATGAAGGCGTCGCGGCCATAGAAGTCGTCGCAGTTGATGACGCAGAACGGCTCCTTGATGACGTCCTTACCCATCAGCACGGCGTGATTGGTGCCCCATGGCTTGACACGACCTTCGGGCACGCTGAAGCCTTCGGGCAGCGCGTCGAGCGCCTGGAAGCAGAGCTCGCAGGGCACCTGGCCCTCATATTTCGAGAGGATCTGCGTGCGGAACTGCTCCTCAAAGTCCTTGCGGATGACCCAGACGATCTTGCCGAAGCCGGCCTGGATGGCATCGTAAATACTATAGTCCATAATGGTCTCGCCGTTGGGGCCCAGACCGTCGAGCTGCTTCAGTCCGCCGTAGCGGCTGCCCATGCCAGCAGCGAGCAGGAATAATGTAGGTTTCATAGTTCGTTAAGTGGTTATTGTTGAATATTTGTTGCAAAAGTACACATTTTTTCTGACAACGGGACATATTTCTGCATTTTTTTGGGAAAAAACACACCGTAAGCCCCACTTTTTCACTACCTTTGCGCCCTCAAACATGACAAATGTCAGTTAACGCTCAACATTAAACACTCAACAAATATGAAGAAAGCATTTTTCTGGGCTCTGATGCTCACAGTGAGCATGACGGCCTGCAAGGGTGGCAAGACGGAGAACACTGAAGCCACCGAGGAGCAACCGAAAGCCGTGGGCTTAGCCATTGATGAGACCAACTTCCCCGACCCCGCTGTGCGTGAGGATCTGCTCAGCGGACAAGATGGCATGGACAGTATCATGACTGACGAAGAAATCAAAAACCACTGGAAAGTCGACGTGAGCTATCAGGGAGCTACCGACTTGAAGGGCGTGGAGAAGCTGACGGGGCTGACATACATCAATGCAAACGGATTCCAGGGCACATCGATTGACTTGAGCAACAACCCCACCATCTATGAGGTGTACTGCTGCGACTCACCGAATCTGACAACATTAAAACTGGCCGGCAATCCTAACATCAGTACCCTGAACATCAACAATACGAACATCTCGAGCATCGACCTGACACAGTGCTCTAAGCTGAAGACACTGCGCATCAAGGGCACGCCCATCAGCACCCTCGACCTTTCGGGATGTCCTGAGCTGGAGCTCATCGAGTGCAACGAAGAGCTCAAGCCGAACCTCGACCTCTCTGCCTGCCCCAAGGCCGGCTTCGAAGAATAGAGCGGTAATACAGAAAAACTGTAAATATTTTTTACCTCAAAAACTGGTCTCTGAAAAATCTCAATCCAGAGAAAATGAGAGTAGACTTGACACTGAAAAATGCCTTCTGAACACCATCAGGAAGGTCACGATGATGAAAAAAGCTGCACAGTTCTTGCGAATTGTGCAGCTTTTTTGAGTCATCAGCGCCTCATTTTTGCTTCTGAACGCCTTTTTCATTTTCAAAAACATGGTCCTCGTGAAAAAAAGGCATTGACTTTTTTTCATGGGGATGATGGTTTTTTTTGCGAAGATGCTCGCCGTGAGTGCCAAAATGCCATAACCATCTGTCACTCAACAAGATAGCCAACCGTACTCATTCTGCAAAAATTTTGAGCAAAGAAACGTCCGGTGAATTTGGCGCGAGTTATGAGGGTAGTTAATCGCAAAAAATGTAAAAGATTCTTACTTTTTCCCTACTGCTTAGAAAGGATAGCCGATGGCGATGTGCAGGGTGTGCATGTCCTTGAAGCGGGGAATGTTGAAGTAGCCGCCGTGGCCCGTGTCGTAGGGCAGATGCAGACCGAAGCCCCAGTCTACGCGCAAGACGAGGAAATCCAAGTCGTAGCGCAGGCCGACACCGGTGCCGGTGGCCAGTTCGTTGAAGAACTTACGCAAGCGAAACTCCCTGCCTGAGAACAAGCTGTTCCAGAAATCGACGAACTCTTTCATGCCGTCGAAGTCTTCCTCCACGTCATCTGCACTGATGGTCCAGTCCTCAGAATTCCACACATTGCCTGCATCGAGGAACACGGCGCCGTAGAGATTGCCGAAAAGCCGCTTGCGCCACTCCAGGTTCATCAGCACCTTCACGTCGCCGTTCTGCAACATGTAGGAGAACTGGCGACTGTTGCCAAATCCTGCAAACGAGCCGGGGCCGATGCTGCGCACGGGGAAGGCGCGGATGCTGTTGGCACCGCCCACGTAGAACATCTCGCTGAAGGGTCCTGTGCTGCTGTTGCCATAGCTCCACATCAGGCCGTAGTTGAGGTGGGCCACCAGCTTGGAATCATGGCTCAGCGTCCACGTCTTGGTCAGGTCGGTCTCAATCTTCAGGAACTGTGAATAGGGGTTCTTAAACAGTGTCTTGTCCTTCTCATTCCAGCCATTGCCTTGTATCAGCACGTCGTAGAGGGCGGTCATGTTGCCGGCCTCCTCCACCGATGTCTCCCAGCGTATGGGGTTTCTGTAGTTGGAGGGCGACGTGTAGGTATAGGTGTAGCGCATCTTCGGGATGAAGTAGTCATCCATGGTTGTAGTCAAGTAAGGGCTGCTATCCAGCAAACTGTCGAAGAGCTCGGTGTGGCTGTTCATGAACTGATACTTCACCGTCAGTGGCGAGAATTCGTGGCGGCTGGTCTCCGACGGCTGCCAGCGATAGGTCCAGTCGCCGCTCACAATGTGCATCTTATAGTAACTGGGACGGCGCACCACGTCGCTCGACACCTTCAAGGTGGTTGAAGGCGGAACGTAGTAGCGGCGGAAACGGCGGCGCCTGGCAGTATTCGCCGTACTGGTCTGACTGGCTACGCTCGTGTTTCTGCTTCTTCTGCGGCCGAAACGCGGAAACAGAATCCTCGGAAACTCGATGCTGGCGTCAATACCGTACTGATAGCTGTTCATGTCGCTACCCTTTGATGAGGTCTCCCACTCGTAAGCACCATGCAGATTGAGGTCGAGCTTCTCGCCACCGCGGAAGACATTGCGGCGCGTCAGACCAATCTTCGCCTCCGGTCCCATGCGGCCTATCGTGCGGTTGATGAAGTTGGTCTCCACATAGAAATCGTAAGGCTTGTCGAAAACGCAGTCGAGCAACAGGTCGAGAGAGTCGGCACGCGGTGTGAACTGGAAGTCGATGGAGGAGAACACGCCCGTGGCGTTCACCTTCTGCATGGACTCCTGATAGGCATCGTAGCTGAACAGCTGGCGCGGGCGCAGCTTCAGTCCCTGCAGGATGACGCCCGGACGGATGGGCACATGCTTGCCGCTGAACATCACCTTCAGCGAGCGGCGCCCCATGATGCTGTCGGTCTGTTCCCTGGCCGTGCGGCGCAGACGCACACTGGTGGTTCCGACATACCAAGGATGCAGGGCCTGCTCAGGCAGCGAGTCGGCCAACTGCAGGCGCAGCGTAACGCTGTAGGGACCGACGGGACGGCCCTCGCTGGCGCGTGCCGTGCCGATGGTGTCGGCCAGGAACGAGGCGTAGTTGGGCTGATAATAGAAATAGCCCTTGTTGCGGAAAAGCTGGCTCAGACGTGTGCGCTCGTCATCAAGGTTCTGCACGCTGAAGGCATTGCCCGACAGCAGCGTGCTCTCCATGAGCGTGGAGTCGATAAGCTGCTGCATGGCGGGGGGAAATCCTACGTAGGAAAGCGTGTCAACCCGGAAGAGCGAGTCCATTTTCACGGTATAGGCAATCTTTGCTTTCTTGGGATTCTTCTGCGGTACTTCACGGTAGCTCACATCGCCATGCAGATAGCCGTGTGTGCGCAGCACCTGCTTTGCCACCTGGGCACGCAAGGCGGGGTTGACCTGACTCATCAGCACGGGCGGCTTGGCGAAGAGGGAGCCTATCCAGCGTCCGAACTTTGTCTTTGCGTCCTGTGTAGCGTTCCAAATCCACAAAGCGTAGGGGAAAGGCGTGCGGTGGTAGCTGCTGCCAAACAAAGCGCCGTTGGGAGCCGTGGCCAGTGCTGCCTCCACCTCAGCCTGTGTGTCTTCGGCATGAGTGTTTCGCTCATAGTCGGTATAGGCGATTTTTTCAAGCCCGATGAACAGCTGGTCGTCGTCGGGAATGTGCTTCGTGGTGGAACAGGCTGAAAGAAAGAGGACAAAGACCACCAAAGAGCCCAC
The DNA here is from genome assembly GCA_902778535.1 of uncultured Prevotellaceae bacterium. Classification (GTDB taxonomy): domain Bacteria; phylum Bacteroidota; class Bacteroidia; order Bacteroidales; family Bacteroidaceae; genus Prevotella. The sequence goes on along the minus strand of CACYYG010000006.1, from coordinate 78,001 downwards.
CCCCACCCCCTCCCGAAGGGAAGGGAGTTTGATTAGTTTGACGATGGGACGCAACAGTCTATTGATGATGGATGCTATCATTGGTGATAATGGAATCTTTAGGTAAAACAACGCTTGCTGGTCTATTTAATTCTCCCGTCCTTCGGGAAGGGATGGGGGTAGGCTTGAATATGTCGATTAATTTATCCAGCTTTCGCTTCCATACAAAGCCGCCGCCGTATTCACCTGTGTAGCCTTCTAACCAGTCGTAGACGTTCTGGTTGTAGAACAGTTTCACATATTTATTACTGGTCGGCGACAGGCGGTACTCCATGGTGACATTGTCGAAGAACGACTGCTGCATTCCCTCTACCTCGGAGCCAGTCGAGACCTTGCCGCCAAGCTGTACGCTGAGGCGGTTGTTCCAGAAACGCTTGGCAAAACTGAAGCTGTAGTCAGTGTGCGACTGTCCGGCAGCATCGGTGGTGCTGCCGAGGCCCACATGCAGGTCGACAGTTTTCAGCGCGCCCGACGTGATGTTGTTGATCTCGCTCTGCAGGAAAGAGCTCAGGGCTGAGTTCATCGAGAACGCACTCGTGTTGCCGTCGGCCAAGTACATGCCGGTGGTGAGCATGGTCACGGCGAGTTTGCCACGCTGCTCACGGCTCATGGAGTTGAGGTCGTTCTGCACCTGCATGTCCTCCGGTGCGCTGATGGTAAATGCCAAGCCCATGTTCTCAAGCGTCTGCGTGATGACAACGCCGCAATCGAACATGACGTTACGGCTCTGTCCGTCACTCTCATTCGACACGGCAGCACGGTGACGCTCGGTAGCCGTGATGTTCAGCGTGGGATTGTCGGGACGGCCGGTGAACTCTACATAACTGCCCTGCGCCAGCGTGAAGGTTTTGAGCGGAATGACGGGCAGAGAGTATTTCATCGTGCCGTTGTTGATAGTGTAGCGGCCCGTGAGGTTCAGGCCGTTGGCGTCCATCCGCATACGTAAATTGCCGCCGCCCAGAAGATCCACATAGTTGGTCTGTTCAGCATTCAAGGCACAGCGCACATGAGCGCCTTCGTCGATTCTCAGCTGCACGTCGAGGTCCAAGGCGTCAGTCTCGGGCCTGACGACAACGGTTTGTATCGTATCGCTGAAGTCAGTGAATTTCACCAACTCGTCCATCTGGTTGTCGGTAGAGAGCGGCGAGTCGAGCAATACGTAGTTCAGGTCGGTAGTGCCGAGCACATCAAGGCGTCCGCGGAGGCTGAGCTTCTCAAGATTTCCGCTGAGGCGGGCAAAGAAGTTGACGAACATCTTTCCGTATGCCACCGATTCTTTTTTCTGCTTGGCGTTGACAAGCTGGAAGTTGCGAGCCACGAGCCTGAGGCTTACTGCGTCGTCGCCCTTGCCATAGAAGTCGACGCTGCCATTGATGCTGAGCGGAGCACCCTGCGTGCTGCCATTGTCGGCATAAAGGGTAAAGCCGTCGAGCACCAGCTTCGAGTCGGTCATCTGCAAGGGCGTGTCGCCAAAGCGCATCCTCATGCCGTATGGCGTGCTCACGAGATAGCCATTGGTGAACGTGAGTCTGCCGTCCATGTCGAGATTCGACAGCTTGCCGCTGACGCTGAGCGTGCCGTCGGCAGTGCCTTCGAAGCCCAGCAGCTGGTCGGGCATGAAGCCGTTGACGATTGACAGCGGCATGTGCGTCAGCTCCAGATTGGCGTCGAGGCGCTTGCCGTCTAAATAACTGCCTTGCAAGGAGCCTATCGGGGCATCGTCGAGCATCAGCGTGGCATCGACGACGTGTGTGCCGTCTTCACGCAACAGGTAGACGAACTCAGAGCCGAGATTGCCGATGGGACTGCCCTCGTAAACCATATTCGTGACAGCCATGTCGCTGGCCACAGAAATGTTGTGTTCCTGGTCCATCATCAGGTGATAGTCGCCGTTGAGCGTGCCGCTGATGGCGGGAAGCATCACCAGACCACTGGTGAGCTCGCCCAGGTCGAGGCTGCTCACGCTGACGGTGATATCCTGGAGGAGTGCCGCCGAGTCTTCTGCCCCTTCTGGGTTCTCTGAGTTTTCTGAGTTGCCGGAATAGAGCAAGATTCGCGTACCGTCGTCGGCCAGCAGGTTGACGTGGGCCTCTATCTTCAGGTTGTCGTGCAACAGCAGATAGTTGTCATCATTCAAAGCGAACTCTTTATAGCCCAGCGTGGGACGGCTGGGGATGAGCTGGAAGCGGAGCCCTGTCACATCACCGTCGGAGCCTGGCAGTGAAACCATCTCCACCTTCGAGCCAATACGGATGTTGAGCTTGCCCAGCTCATCGAAATACCTGACGCCGAGGCTGGCTCCGTGCTGCTGCAGGAAGCCGTCGAAGAGGATGCGGAAAGTGCCTGTGGGGTTACGCTTGGCGTTGGCCACAAAACCGTTAAACGTCAAGCCTTTCGCTTTCTCCACCAGCGACAGGCGGATGCTGTCTAAGAGCATGGAGCCGGTGTTCAGTTTCAAGACGTCCAACTGCCCGTTCAATCCGGTCGCGGGCGATGCGTGCAGATCGATGTCCAACTGGTCGAAGGCAATGTCGGCTTGTGCGTTGAGGATGGCGGCAATGGGATTTCCCTTTTTTGCGGTGATATAGAGGTGTCCGGTGGGCAGAAGATACTTCAGGGCCTGCTGGTCGATGGTGCGTTTGCTGAGCTGTGTGGCAATGCTGTCGCTCAGTGCACTGAGCCGTGGCATCAATTGCTCGTAGTTGCCTTGGGCATCGGCTTTCACAATGAAGTCGCCGCTTTGCAGTCGCACGACAGTGGTGTCGGTGCCGGTCTTTACCAATATGCCTATGCGCTCGGGATGATGTGTCTGTACAGAGTCGCGTATGTAGATGTCGCTCATCAGTGCCGAGAGCTTGTGGCTGAGCTTCGTGTCAGTGTCGATGTCAAAGTCGCCATCAAGGCCAATGACCGTGGGATGGTCGACAATGCCGAGGGCAAAGAGGTCGACATGCTGCAGACTGGTGCTCACCTTGGCAAAAACATTGTTCTTGCCCATCAGTACATCGGCGTCAAGGGAGCCGCTCACCAAACGGTTGCGGCTGTCAGCGCAGATTTGCAAGTTGTTGCCTTCAATAGTGGCTGTGGCCTGTACGCTGTCTATCTGCCATTGGCCGTAGCGGAGGCTGTGCAGGTTGACATCGGCCACGAGACGGCCATCATTAGCGCCGCCGGCCGATAATGACGGTATGCCCGTACCACGCAGCGTGACATCGGCAGTGAGCGGTCCCACACCAGCGTCGGGCATGAAGCGGCGCAGGTCGAGGCCGCGCGTGCTGAGGCGGGCATCGTAGGGCAGCGTCTCGGGCTTGTCTGTCAGTGCCGACAGGGTGCCGTTCAGCTTTGCCTGCAACGAGGCCAAGGCACTGCCATGCCGCATGATGACATCGGCCGTGGTTTGCTGCGCCATGCTCTTCACGTCGGCTTGCAGGCTCAATCCCGCCGGCAGCTGCAAGCCGTCGGCCTTCATCGTGGCAAAGACGTTGGCATTGAGACTGACGTCGGCTGTCAGACGCTCCATGTCAAGAATGTTGCGCAACTGTCCGCTGGCCTCGGCATGAACCTTCGCAGGCACGCTGACGCTGAGCTTTCGGATGTCCATCTGATGCGTGTCGCCGTCGATGTCGGCACGCAGCGTGACGGGCTGTCCATCATAAGTGGCGGAGGCGTTCACCAGCAGGTCGTGCAGACTGATGTCGTCGGCGCTTTTGGCGATGCGTCCCTGCAACTGGTGCAGCGCCACGCCTGTGTTCTCTTCTTTCATCGATGCCTGCGCAATGCCCACCCGCAACTGCTCTTTGTAAGAGAAGAGCGAGTCGATTTGCAGCTCCATGTCGCTCAGCGAGAAGGCATTGTCGTCGTCTTTTCCGTAGCTGCCCATACTGAGCCGGCCTTCATGCCAGTCGACGGCACCGAAGGCGAAACGCGCGAGACCTAAGTGGAGGTCGCCCTGGCGCAGCGTAGCCCTCGGCAACGAGGCCTCGATGCGCGTGGGCACAGTGGCGGCGGTGTCGGTAGGCGAGGCGTCGGTGGCAAAGACAGCGGTCGAGTCCATCACAATGCGCAGGCGCGTCTGTTCGAAGTCAAAGCGGTCGAAGCGGATGTGCCAGCCCACGGTCGACGTGTCTACAGCGGCGGTGTCGCTCATATAGACTGTCAGGTCGGCATTCTTCATACGCGGGCTGCGCAGCTCCATCTCCAGCGCCGTGGCATCGATGCCGGGCGAGGAAAGGCTCAGGCTTCCTATGAAGCCCTGCATGCGCATGTCGCCGATAAAGTCGAGGGTGTTGATATGCGCATCGTCAAGCCGCAGTTTGTTCAGCACAATGTCGCCGCTGAACAGTGGCCACAGCTTCACATCGACGATGGTACTGCGGATGTCGGCTATGGTGTCCTGCTCCTTCACGATGCGCACGCCGTCGACCTGCAGGTCGAGGGGGAAGCTTAAATCCACGTGCTCCACGCTGATGTCCATGCCCGTCTTCTTCGAGGCAATGGACGCCACCTGCTGCACCGCCCAGTTCTGTATGGGCGGCACATAAAGCAGTGCTACCAGAATGACGAACAACACGACGGGGCTTAGCAGCACGATGCCAATCCACTTGAAGATTTTCTTCATGAGCGCGGATAAACGTAATCAGCTGCAAAATTACTTATTTGCATGCAAAAAAACAAAGAAATAAACTTTTTTCTACTACGCGGTTTCTGAAAAACAGATGAAAGACAGTATCAAAGGGCTTTCCTTCATTTTCGTACACGCCGTGTGTACTAAAAATACACGCCGTGTGTATTTTTAGTACACACGGCGTGTACGAAACGAAAACATCATCGTCATTTTAATGTTTCTTGTTGTAGCGATACTCGGAGGGTGACATACCGAGATGTTTACGCACGTAGGAACCGAAATGGCTCATGTTTGAGAAACCCATATGCGCAGATATTTCCTTTATGCTCAACTCACTGCCCTTCAAATATAGGCGTATTTCCTCTACCGTGTACTGTGCCACCCATTCCGATGCCGTCTTGTCAGAATACTTCAGGCAGAGCATCGTGAGGTATTTAGGCGTGATGGCCAGCTGACTGGCATAGACAGAGATGGGCTGACGCTTCACCTCACTGCTTGAGAGGAGCGCAAGGAAACGGTTGAACAGTAGCTTTCCCTGTGAGAGGTGACGCTCATGGCGCACGCAGTCGCCAGTTTGAATGACGAAATACAACTCAAGCATGAAGGCGCGAAGCAACGCCAGAAGAATCTCATGGTGAGCCGACGGGTTACTGTCCTTCAGCTTGGAGCGTATGATGGTGAGGTAGAGGCTCAGCTCATCATGGAACTGATTCGTCAGCGGGATGTAATCCAAATGGCGAATGTTGGATTCATGCTGCCACAAATCTACTTTGTCACGCAACAGCCCGCGCACGATGGACTCGGAGATGCGCATTACTTTGCAGTCGAAATCCTCGCTATGCTCCTTACAAACGACCCGCAACTTAGGCGGGAAAATAATCACATGATTCTCACTAACTGTATATTCAATGTCATCCGCTTCAAACGATTGCCGCCCTTTATTACAAAGTACAAATAGCAACGTGGTGGGTTCAAGGGGGAAAAACGGCGAAATATCTTTAACGTTTTCAAACATCATAACGCCACCCTCGTTATAATCGACAGAGTAGCTTCCAATGTATCGCATTTGTTCTTTTTGGGTGACGTAAGGCATGGGAGTCTGTGTTTATTTTGCAAATATCATCATTTTTTTTAAAAAAACATCACAAAAAAAGCGACAAAATATGTCGCTTTTTTCCAAATTTCTTATTTAAGTTAAGAATTGTGAGTTTTTGAACAGCAAACAAGCATGACAAATTAGTCGTACTCTGCAACTGCACGCTGACCGCGTAGCACGGCAAGAGCGTTGAGGGCCAGTGCTTCCATCTCGTCCTCACCAGGGAAGCAGTAGACGGGCGCCACCCACTCGATGCGCTGGCGGAGCCGGCTGATGACATATTCTGAGCGGGCCAGACCGCCAGTGAGCAGAATGGCATCAACCTTGCCACAAAGCACAGCGCCCTGTGCGGTGATATTTTTCGCAATGTGATAAATCATGGCGTTCAGAATCAGCTCAGCGTGTGTGTCGCCATAATCACGTATGCGCTCTTCTATTTCCTTCACGTTAGCAGTGCCGAGGTGAGCGTTCAGGCCGGCCTTGCCTGCGATACGCTTCAGCAGCTGTTTCTCGGTGTACTTGCCGCTGAAGCACAGGCGGATGAGGTCGGCAGCAGGCAAACTGCCGGCACGCTCTGGCGAGAAAGGCCCTTCGCCGTCGAGCGCGTTGTTGGCATCTACAGCACGGCCGTGGTCGTGAGCCGCCACGCTGATGCCACCACCAAGATGACAGATGATGAGATTGAGGTCTTCATACTGCTTGCCTATCTCCTGCGCAAAACGACGGGCGATGGCTCGCTGGTTCAGGGCATGCCAGATGCAGATGCGTCCCATGAGCGGCGATCCGCTGATACGGGCATAGTCGTTCAACTCGTCGACGACGCCCGGATCAGCAATAAACGAGCGGCAACCGGGAATGGAGCTGGCAATATCGTAGGCAATGAGACAACCCAGGTTGCAGGCGTGATTGTGCATGGCGATGCCAGAATGAGTGTCGTCGAGCATCTTCTGATTGATTTCATAGACACCGCCGGCAATGGGCTTCACCAAACCGCCGCGTCCGATGACGGCATCGAACTCCAACGGCACGCCTACGCGCTCCAGCTCGTCAAGCACAAGCTGGCGGCGGTAGGCAAACTGCTCGATGACGTCGTCGAACTGCGCCAAATCCTCGTTACTGTGTGAGATGCTGCGCAACACCAATGGCTTCTCGTCGTCATAGACGGCCATCTTCGTCGACGTCGAGCCAGGGTTAATGACAAGTATTAGCATTTAAGCATTGATACAAGCTAAAGCAAGACTGTAGAACTTCGAATCGGCGTCGTCGGCACGGCTGGTGAGCACGACAGGCACATCAGGACCGGCAAGGACGGCAGCCGTGGTGGCACGGCAGAACAGGGTGATGGTCTTGTAGAACACGTTGCCTGACTGGATATCGGGGAAGATCAGCGCATCGGCATGTCCGCGCAGCGGCGAGTGAAGACCCTTCTTCCTCAAGGCCTTACCCGAGAGCGACGTCTTCAGGTCGAGCGGGCCGTCGATGATACATTCGCCATACTTGCCCTTTGCGGCCTCGTCGATCAGCCGCTTGTACTCCACAGTGTGGGGGAAGTGCTTCTCGTCCACCTTCTCCGAACAGTTCACGAGGGCCACGCCGGGCTCCTTGATGCCAAACGAGCGGCACAGGCGCAGCAGATACTTCAGCTGCTGCTTGCGCTGCTCCTCGGTGGGCTGCGGAATGACGGCAACGTCTGACATAAACAACAGCTTGTCGTATTCGGGCAGCTCGGCGCAGGTGAGATGCGTGACGATGCGCCCCTCCTGCAGGATGCCCGTCTGCTTGTTCAGCACGGCACGCAGCAGGTCGTCGGTGTTCAGCAGGCCCTTCATAATCACGTCGGCCATGCCCTCGTGTACCAATTGCACGGCCTTGGCAGCGGCGTCCACCTCGTCGGTGGCTTTCAGGCGTGTCACTTCCTTCATCGCAGGCCCGATGAGCTTGGGGTCGCCAACGAAGATAGGCTTGATAAAGCCAGCCTCCATGGCGCGCTCAACGGCTTCCTGTGTGCCGTCGTCGTAGGGACATACTACTGCTACCCGCTTCGGCTCGAAACCGCCGGAGAGGTAGGCGATCAACTCCTCAAAATTCTCGATTGCTTTCATTGTCGTGGGGTTTTTAGTTCATTGTCTGCAAAGTTACGAAAAACTTTTTATTCCGCCTTACGTTTTCGGGAAAAAAACGAACAAAAAAAGAATTAGCGACGCTATCAGAGGCTGAGCAGCCCTTCAGGCAGGCGCATAGTGATGCATTGAGCCGCAGCATCGATATTGACGACGAGGTCATCGATAGCGGGGATGAGACTGCCGTCTTCAAGGCAGAAGAGCACGTTGGCGGTGCTGTCGTCGACACTGGCGATGCGGCCCACGGTGCGTCCGGTGGCGGCATCTTTCAGTTCAAAGCCAACGAAAAAAGACCAGGTATAGTCGTCTTCGTCATTGTCGGCAAGCTGACGGGGGAAGAAAACTTCACAGTTGGTCAGCTCGCGTGCACGTTCCACGGTGTCCACATCTTCGAACTTGACGAGGGCGGTGGCATCGGTCTTGAAACGATACTCCTCCATGAAGAACGGCACGAGGATGCCATCGACCCTGAGCACGAGGAAATCGGCGTCGACACGGTCGAACACATCGTCGTCGACCTGCATCGTCACCTCGCCCTTAACGCCGTGAGGCTTGCCGAGACGACCAATCTTGAAAACTTCTTCCTGCTTAATCATAGGAGTATGAGGCCACTGTACTGATGGAACTGGGAACTATGTCATGCGGGTGATTTTGGCTCCGAGGGCATTGAGGCGACCCTCGATGTTCTCGTAGCCGCGGTCTATCTGCTCGATGTTATCGATACGGCTGACGCCCTTGGCACTCATGGCAGCAATGAGCAAAGCGATGCCGGCGCGAATGTCGGGACTCGACATGCGACCGCCCTTGAGCTGCAGCTTGCGGTCGTGACCCACGACAACGGCGCGGTGAGGGTCGCACAGGATTATCTGCGCGCCCATGTCGATGAGCTTGTCGACGAAGAACAGGCGGCTCTCGAACATCTTCTGATGGAAGAGCACGGTGCCGCGCGCCTGTGTGGCAACGGTGATGAGCACGCTCAACAAATCGGGTGTGAGGCCAGGCCAGGGAGCGTCGGCCAGTGTCATGATGCTGCCGTCGATGAACGACTGTACCTCATAGTGGCGCATACGCGGGATGAACAGGTCGTCGCCCTCTTCTTTCACTTTGATGCCCATCCGGCGGAAGGTATTGGGAATGATGCCAAGGTTTCTGAGCGATACATTCTTGATGCGGATGCCGTCGCCCACCATCGCTGCCATTCCGATGAACGAGCCCACCTCAATCATGTCGGGCAGGATGCGGTGCGACGTGCCGTGCAGGCGGTCAACGCCTTCAATGGTGAGCAGGTTGGAGGCGATGCCGCTGATGCGTGCGCCCATGCTGTTGAGCATGCGGCACAGCTGCTGCACGTAAGGCTCGCAGGCAGCGTTGTAGATGGTGGTGGTGCCACGGGCCAGGACGGCAGCCATAATGATGTTGCCCGTGCCCGTGACGGAGGCTTCGTCGAGAAGCATATAAGTCCCCTTCAATCCTCCCGACTGAGGGGAAGATATCTCATAGACGCCACGCTCAGGCATGGGGTTGAAGTAGGCACCAAGGCGCTCGAAGCCAAAGAAATGCGTGTCGAGGCGCCGCCGCCCTATCTTGTCGCCGCCGGGCTTGGCAATGACGGCCTTACCCATGCGTGCCAATAATGGTCCGATCATCAGCACCGAACCACGCAGCTGTGCGCATTTCTGCACGAAAGCGTCGCTCTGCAGGTAGTCGAGGTTGAGCGAGTCGGCCTGGAAGGTCAGAGTGTTGAGTGTCGAGGGTTGAGTGTTGAGTGACGTTACCTTCACCCCTATTTCCTTCAACAGCCGGATGAGATTATTCACATCGCGAATGTTGGGAATGTTGCTGATGGTAACGGGCTCGCTGGTGAGCAGCGTGGCACAGATGACCTGCAGGGCCTCGTTCTTGGCACCCTGCGGCATGATGGTTCCACTGAGCGTGTGTCCGCCCTCGATGATGAATGATGCCATCGGCCTACTTTTTCTTCTTTCCCTTCTTATTGTTGACAGGCAGTTCGTCGGCCGGCACGAAGCGCTCGAGGGTGATGCTGTTCAGGTCGAGCTGGATAACGCCGTCGGTATATTCTGCCAAATCGCTGACCACCTTCTCATCGTCGATGGAGCCGTGTCCCCACAGCACGAGGTCACGCTTCATCTGGTTGGCGGTGTAGCAGGCCAGCTGGTCACGCTCCGGCCCTTCGGGCATCTGCTTCAGCCTGTCCCACAGCTCCTCCACCAGTCGACCGTAGTGCCTCAGGCGGATGCTGTTTGCCGGACGTGCCATCGGTTCAGGCTTGGCGTGGATATGCTCAGCCTGACTCACATCGTAGGGCCAGTCGATGTCAAGTGCATTATGGCTCATCAGGAAGAGATGATCCCACAGCGTCTGCTGGTAGCCTGCGTTCTCCCGGATCTGCGGCACGCGCGTCTCCATCATTTTCACAATGGTCTTGGCACAGCGCAACCGCTCGTCGCGGTCGGGCAGACTGATGGCATAGTCCACCATTTTCTGTATCTCACGCCCATATTCGGGCAGCAGCAGCGGCTGCCGCTGGGTGTTGTAGTCTAATCCTTCTATATTCATTTTTTAAGCAGGTTTTTCGGCATCTTGGCCACGAAGTCTTTCAAGTAGAACGGTTCGTAGTAGGCCACGTCCTCCGTCTGGCCGTTCAGCAGTCGGCGCTCGGCCAACGGCTGCATCCAGCGTGCCTCGGGCATGATGTTGTCGATGAGATGTGCGTTGGGATGGCCGATGAGCTCCATACACTTCGCGGCACCCGGGCCGAAGAAATAGAGGGGCTGGCGGTCGAGCCACTGGCGGTAGGTATTGCTGTCGACGACGTCGGCCTGCACATCGCGCACAGGGCGAAGGGCGCGGTCGTAGACAGCAGCATAGACTTCCATGCGGCGGGCGTCGAGCATCGGACATAGCAGGGCGTCGTCGGGAAGGATGTTTCTAAGCAGCACGGGCACACAGAGCAGCTCCAGGGTAGGGACGCTGACGAGCTTGAGGTCGCGGCCAAAGCAGATGCCCTTGGCCATCGACACGCCAATGCGCAGACCCGTGTAGGAACCCGGGCCGCCGCTGACGGCCACGGCATCGAAGGGAATGGCATGGCTGTCGGTGAACGACATGGCCTCGTCAATCATCGAGCCAAGGCGCTCGGCGCTGGCGCCCTTCACGGTGCTTTCGCTCTCGTCATGGTAGATGACCTGTGAATCTTCGCTGACGGCCACCGAGCACATCTGCGTGCTGGTCTCAATATGCAGTATGCACGACATGTGTTTCCTTTTCTTCTTACGTTATAGGCTGCAAAGGTACAAATTAGCGGGGAAAAAAACAAAAGAAATATGCTTTTTCTTTTGCTTTTCGCTCGCTTATTCGTAACTTTGCACACATGAAAGCCAACGAGAAGAAAGACATGCACCCGTTTGCTGCCACACTGCTGCGATGGTATGAAAGCCACGGACGACAGCTGCCGTGGCGAGGCACACACGATGCCTACCACATCTGGCTCAGCGAAATCATCCTGCAGCAGACGCGCATAGAGCAGGGTCGCGACTACTGGCTGCGCTTTGTCCGTCGCTGGCCCACGGTGCAGCAACTGGCAGCGGCGACCGAGGAGGAAGTGCTGCGCATGTGGCAGGGCCTGGGCTACTACTCACGTGCCCGCAACCTGCTGACGGCGGCCCGGCAGGTGGTGGCCCTTGGCGGTTTCCCGCAAAGCATCGATGGCCTGCGCAGTCTGAAGGGCGTCGGCCCCTACACCGCCGCCGCCATCGGCTCGATGGCTTTCGGCCTTCCCGCCGCCGTGGTCGACGGCAATGTGTTCCGCGTGCTCAGCCGTCATTTCAGCATCGGCACACCCATCAACACGACTGAGGGAAGACGCGTCTTCGACCAGCTGGCCAACGAACTGCTGCCGCCTGACAGGGCGGCCGACTACAACCAGGCGGTCATGGACTTCGGTGCCACTTGGTGCACGCCGCTGTCGCCCCGCTGCGCCGACTGCCCCCTCAGTGCCTCGTGCCTGGCACTGGAAAACGGCACCGTCGGCCAACTGCCCGTAAAAGAGCGCAAACTGAAGGTCACAACGCGGCACCTCGCGTATATATATATAAGGTATAAAGGACAGACGGCCATCCACCGCCGCGGCGAGGGTGACATCTGGCAGGGCCTCTGGGAGCCGTTCAACGTCAGCGATGCCTCCACCGCACCCGATGGTCTTGTCGCCGCAGCCATCCCCCCTGGTGCCCGCCTTACGCTCATCAGGAAAAACGTGCGCCACATCCTCACCCACCGCATCCTGCTGGCCGACTTCTACCTGCTGGAGACCGACGAGCGCCCCACCCTGCCCGACGACTATATCTGGATAGGTGAAGCCGACATCGACAACTATGCCATACCGCGACTCATTGAAATACTGTTGGAAGCCATGTCAAACAGCAAAGAAGTGAAAAAAAACAAAGTCACTGCATTTTTGTAACCACGCGGGTTACTGACAGTAACCACGGTGGTTACTGTCAGTAACCCGCGTGGTTACAAAAATACGGGAAACCCAAAAATATGTCGCGACACCTGCCACACAAATATGATGCTGAGAAAAAAAGAAGACAAAAGTGTAACTTTTCCCATCGCCAATCGTCTTAACTATAGAGAGGATGAAAGAAATCAGCTTCTTCCGCACCGACATCCTGCCGTTGAAGAATGAACTCTTCAGGCTGGCATTGCGCATCACTCTCAACAGAGACGATGCCGAAGACGTAGTGCAGGAGACAATGCTGAAAGTATGGAACCGCCGCAACCAGTGGAGCGAGCTGGAGAGCATCGAGGCATTCTGCCTCACCGTCTGCCGCAATGTGGCACTCGACAAGATGAAGCGCGCCGATAGCCAGAACACATCGCTCGAAGAAGGTGGGGGACTGGAGCACGTCGACCGTTCCTACTCCGCCAACCCAGAAGAGCAGGCCGTACAGCGCGACCGTGTGGAACTGGTGAGAAAACTGGTTGAGCAGCTGCCTGAGAAACAACGCACTTGTATGCAGCTGCGCGACATGGAGGGCAAAGCCTACAAAGACATAGCGCAAGTGATGGGCATCACAGAACAACAAGTCAAGGTGAACATCTTCCGTGCCCGCCAGACCATCAAACAGAGATTCCTACAAATAGAACAACATGGACTATAAGTACATTGAGCAACTGTTAGATCGCTACTTCCGCGCCGAAACGACGCTGCAGGAAGAGCAAATCCTGAAGAGCTTCTTCGCCCAAGGCGCAGAAGACATGCCTCAGGAGCTGCAGCAGTATGCTCCGCTGTTTGCCGTCATCGGCGAACAGCCCGTGCTGGGCGACGATTTCGACGAGCGCATGCTCGCACAGTTGCCCGCCGATGTCGTGCCACTGCAGCGCAAACAGGTAAAGGCACGCACCATCAGTATCACCGAGCGCCTGCGTCCGCTGTTCGGCGCCGCCGCTATGGTGGCCATCCTGCTCACCGTAGGAAATGCCATCAACCAGTCGATGCGCCCCGACACCACATGGATGGACGTAGAAGAATATGCCAACATCAAGGCAGAAAGCGAGGAGGCCAACGTGGCCTACGATCAGGTGAGCGGCACGCAGACCCTGGCCAAGGACAACATCCCGACGCAGACACCCTCCGACTCGCTGTTCAACGGCAGCGTCGACTAATATCAAAAGACTTAATTTCTATGCTTTCTCTATAACATATCATTTAGGATTAAAACATTTAAAAAAGCTGCGAAGCTTCACATTTTTCCAAAGAGTAAGAGCCGACGGTCAAGCGTGACCGCCGGCTCTCTCTTTGATACTTCTTAGCTGACAACTTTTTTCTTTCTTTTTTTGCTGTTCGCGTTCTTCTTCGTACCTTTTACTTCGTCGAAAGTACTTTCGTTCGAGAAAACTCAAATAAAATTTTGTTTTCTTCTCACTTATTCGTACCTTTGCAGTCCGATTCGGACACATTATTTATTTATATAGGAAAAACATGGCAAAGAAAGCTCTTTTAATGATTCTCGACGGATGGGGAATCGGTCAGCACGGCAAAGGCGACGTGATTTACAATACGCCTACTCCTTATCTTGATTATCTTACTGCCACCAGTGCCCACTCGCAGCTGAACGCCAGCGGTGAGGACGTGGGGCTGCCCGACGGACAGATGGGCAACTCAGAGGTGGGTCACCTCAACATCGGCGCAGGTCGCATCGTCTATCAGGACCTGGTGAAAATCAACCGCGCCTGCAAGGACAACAGCATCGTGGAGAACCCGCAGGTGAAAGCTGCCTACACCTACGCCAAGGAAACGGGCAAGAAGCTGCACCTGATGGGCCTTACCAGCGACGGCGGCGTGCACTCCAGCCTCGACCACTTGTTCAAGCTCATCGAGGTGGGCAAACACTACGGACTGAAGAACCAGACCTTCGTGCACTGCTTCATGGACGGTCGCGACACCGACCCGAAGAGCGGCAAGGGCTTCATACAGCAGGTCACCGACGTGTGTGCTGCCAATGATGCCGCCATCGCCAGCATCGTGGGCCGCTTCTATGCCATGGACCGCGACAAGCGCTGGGAGCGCGTGAAGGAAGGCTACGACCTCATTGTCAACGGCACTGGCAAGCAGGCCACCGACATGGTGCAGGCCATGCAGGAGAGCTACGACGAAGGCGTCACCGACGAGTTCATCAAGCCTATCCACAACGCTACGGTCAACGGATGCATCGAAGAGGGCGACGTCGTCATCTTCATCAACTTCCGCAACGACCGCGCCAAGGAGCTTACCATCGCGCTCACTCAGCAGGACATGCCGGAACAGGGCATGAAGACCATTCCCGGCCTGCAGTATTACTGCATGACTCCCTACGATGCCAACTTCACCGGCGTGCACATCCTCTTCCCGAAGGAGAACGTGGAGAACACGCTGGGCGAATATCTGTCGCAGCAGGGCAAGAAGCAGCTGCACACTGCCGAGACGGAGAAATATGCACACGTCACCTTCTTCTTCAACGGCGGGCGCGAGGCTCCCTATGAGAACGAAGACCGTATCCTCGTGGCATCACCCAAGGTGGCTACCTACGACCTGAAGCCCGAGATGAGCGCCTACGAGGTGAAGGACAAGCTCGTGGCTGCCATCCGTACCCAGCAGTACGATTTCATCGTGGTGAACTTCGCCAACGGCGACATGGTGGGCCACACGGGTGTGTACAACGCCATCGCCAAGGCCGTATGGGCCGTTGACCACTGTGTGCACGACGTCATCGAGACGGCTCGCCGCAACGGTTATGAGGCCATCATCATTGCCGACCACGGCAACGCCGACAATGCCATCAACCCCGACGGCACGCCCAACACTGCCCACTCGCTGAACCCTGTGCCCTTCATCTATGTGACGGACAACAACAGCGCTACCGTGAAGAACGGGCGCCTGGCCGACGTGGCTCCCAGCATCCTCCATATCATGGGACTGGAACAGCCGAAGGACATGACCGGCGAGAACCTTATCACCGATTGAGTGTTAAAAGAACCCAAAAAAACGTGCGATTTCTTCGGAGGTCGCACTTTTTTTTATACCTTTGCACCATCTTTGCGTCATACGACGCCTACTCACCATTGAATAATAACATAACCACTCAGAATAACGACATGCTGAAAAGACTGAAGAAGAGCTTCCTGATGACCCTCGCACTGACGGCAGTGATGCCCGTTGCAGCGCAGGATCTTATCGCCAATCAGGCACCCATCGACCGCAAACTCCGTGCCGTCGATTCCATCCAACTGAATCAACTGCTCGAGAGCGAAGTGACCACCACCTCGCCCGCAGCTCAACTCTACGACGACTGGAACAACCAGTATGTTGGCCGTCAGACCACTCTGCCCGACTCGTTCCTCATCGACTTGCGCGACTTCGCCATGCCGTCGCCCAGCCGTAACATCACGTCGAACTTCGGTCCGCGCTGGGGACGCCAGCACAAGGGACTTGACATCAAGCTCAACACGGGCGATACCATCGTGGCCGCCTTCTCCGGCAAGGTGCGTATTGTGCGCTACGAAGCCAAGGGTTATGGTAAATATGTCGTTATTCGCCATCCCAACGGTCTGGAGACCATCTACGGACACATGTCGAAGCAACTGGTGGAAGAAAACCAGGAAGTGCGTGCCGGACAACCCATCGGACTGGGTGGCTCGACAGGCCGTAGCACAGGCTCTCACCTGCACTTCGAGACACGCCTCTGTGGCACAGCCCTGAATCCTGCCCTGATGTTCGACTTCTACAATCAGGACGTGGTGGGCGACTACTACATGTTCCGCAAGGCTACATACAATCAGGAGTCGCTTGTGGCCACACGCCTGCGTGGCGTTGGCGGCACCGGCGGCACTGACAACACCAACTATGCACAGCTTGCCCAGCAGCGACCTGCTACCATGCAGCCTGCTACCGCTCAGCGCCAGCAGACCAGCAGCTATCACAAGGTGAAGCGCGGCGAGACGCTCTATGCCATCGCCCGTCAGCACGGCACCACCGTCGATGCCCTCTGCCGCCTGAACCGCATCACGCTGCGCACCGTGCTGAAGCCCGGACAAATCCTGAAGTACAACTAAAGCAGCACACTCCTTTTTCCGCATATTCGCATTACCGACAGCCTGTTGGTTTCATGCGACGATGACAGCGCCGGAACAACCGACGCTGTCATCGTTTTTCATTGTATGATTTTTTCCATTAGATTATTTCATATTTCATAACTCATGGAGAAAAATAATTTTAGAGCCTCCAGAATTTCTTGCGGAGCATCCAAAATTTCTTGCGGAGCATCCAAAATTTGCTGCGGAGCATCCAGAATTTGCCGAGCGGTATCACTCGTTTTGCTGAAAACCGCGAAAAAAAGTGATGGTTTGAACAAACCATCACCATAAACCATCACTCCTTAAACTTTTGGTGCACAAAAGGTTAGATGCAAAAGTGATGGATTGTGGTTCATTTTCACTTTTTGAATGAAAAAGTAGAAATGTAAGATAAATGTAAGATAATGTAAGTCAGTTGGCTCATAACTCGCTGATAGCCAGAGCCAATGTAAGTAAGTCAGATGATTTTTGCTTTTTCAGTATATGTTTGAAGAAAACAGTTAAAAGGGTTTCACAAAAAACGCCTGTTTTCTTGTTTTTCAAGAATCGGCTCCGCAGAAAACAGCTCAATCATATTCAGTAAAGAAAATTCTGCAAAGCCTTTAATTATCGAAAAGTTTTTGTATCTTTGCAAACGAATCCTGACAATCAACCAATAACGAATATAGAATTCGCACTCGTTGCGTACCTTTGCACAAAAAACAGAATATGCCTCAAAATAAACTAGCACACATAAGATATAGATTCCTTGACAAGCTGCTGTCCGACCGCCATCATTTCTACGACAGGAAAACGCTGACGGAGAAGGTGAATGACATGCTCTGTCAGGCAGGCTATAAGCCTGTTGGAAAACGCACTATTGAGAAAGATCTGGAAGAATTAAAATGTGCGCCTTTCAATGCCTCTTTCAGAGAATTCAAGAAGAACGGCAAGAACTGCATCACATACGCCAGCAGCTCTTTCTCCCTCTTTAGCGAGGAGATGGGTAAGGAAGAGCGTCTGCTATTACGTGAGGTACTGAGTACCATTGGACAGTTTGACGGGCTTGACCATTTCGAGTGGCTTGAGAAATTCAAGATTGGACTGGGCCTGGAGGAATGTAGGAAAATTATCAGTTTCAGCAACAACCCTTATCTGAAGAATCTAAAGGACACAAAACTGTTGGGAATACTCTTTGACAATATTTCAAACGAGGTGGTTATCCGGTTGTCATATCACAAGTTTACTGATACCACTACCAAGAGCATCGAGTTTCATCCTTACCTGCTGAAGCAATACAACGACCGTTGGTATTTGCTTGGTGCTGCCGACAACGACAGGAAGATTCTCACCTTTGCCCTTGACAGAATAGACAATGTGGAACCACTACCTGAGAAGAAATATGTGGAATGTCCTGAAGACCTTGCAGAACGCTTTGACGACATTGTTGGCGTGACGTTCTTTGAAGACCGTCCCGTAGAGCATATCCTATGCTGGGTGAGCGATGCGTCAAAAGACTATATCGACACCAAGCCCATTCATGGCAGCTACAGACCGCTGAAAGGAGAGAGAGACCAGCAACTGCGCATAGAATACCCCCAACTGCAAGGCGGCATGTTCTTTACGCTTGACTGTATCAACAATTTTGAGCTTATACGTGAACTCTGTTCCTACGGAAAAGAGCTTATCGTTTTGCACTCAACAGGTTCCGTAGCAGTTGATGTGTACAAGCGGATTCAGGAGATGAGCGAAAAATATGCTATAGTCAGAGAGAAATAGTTAAAAGAAATAGAAAAGCAATTAGAGAAACATGAATAAGGATATTGAACTGCAACCAAATGTGCAACAGGAAGAAAGCCTGCTGTACAATGATGTATGTGAAATCATTGATGGTTCCAGAAGCAGGGTGGCCACCTATGCAAATACAGAAGTATGTCTAACAAATTGGTATGTTGGTAAGCCGAGCAACTGAAGAACCAAGAAGCTAAAACTCTCAGCAGTGTTGAGACGAATTCGCTGGATTCATGAGTTGAGTGAAAATATTTGAAAGTGCGAACAAAGCGTTCGTAAGTGAGTAGTAATTTTGCAGCAGAAATAAAAACAAAACACAAATATGAATACAAAATTCACAATTAAAAACTTCAGAGTGTTTGATGAGAATGGTGTTTCAATTGACATCAAGCCATTAACCATACTTACTGGATGTAACAGCTCTGGTAAAAGTTCTATTGTCAAGGCCGCTTTTCTCCTATATTCTTTCATGAATCAGGTAAACAATGCAATTGAAAAGGGAGAAAAAATTCAGCTAAGCAAATACAAATTAGATTTCACCAAATACCCTAATAACCTTTTGGGAAGGTTTGATAAGGTTATCCCTGATAGTTCATCTTCTAATGAGGTAACCTTGTGTTATACTATTCATTCATGTCTTATTTCAAAAGATGTGGATGTTGAGTTTGTATTTTCAGTTGATAAGAATGATGTTCTCAACAATGCATATCTTGTAAGTATTAAGATGAGTACAGATGACGGTGTGTTATATTCATCAAACAAGAAAAGTGGAACTTCTGTTAATCTAAATTTGATCAAGGAACATTTACCAGTATATGCTATAACAGATTTTCTTGTTAACGACTTCTGTAGCCTGAATGCTGCTAGTTGTCTCGAACCTGAAGAAGGCGGAATCTCTGAAGATGAGTATAAGACTGAGGGAGACAAAATACTATCCAATCTCCGTGAAATTGGCAGGAGTAGAGTTATGGACGTCGTAAACTATATACGTCTAAGAAGAATGAAGTTCCAAAAATATAAAGACGAAAAGGAATCTAATTATTCAACGAAACAACTTGAATTATTGGACAACGTCCAAAAGAATAATACTTATTTCAACATTCCTGTCTTGGATTATTTGCACTCCATAAAGAAAGAGAATGTCAAGTCCATTATAGAATCAGAAATGATTCCAAATTCTAATAGTAATACTTATCTTGTTTCTCCTTCTATTATTCTATCAGCATCAGATAAGATTGTCACTGATTTTCTTAATTCGGATTTTGATACTTTTGATGAATATTTTAAGGATGCAGAATATCGTTTTTTTGAAAATGCATCAACTCCTGAAACGAAAGAGATTGGTATTCCAGATATTAATTTAAAGCAAGACTATCTACAAAATCATCCGGGAAGTGGATGGGGTTGGGATCATATAGTGCTTCGGTCATGGGATAACGAAGATTGTGATTTTGAAGAAACGACAGAGGTGAAAACTAAAGAGCAAAGAATAAAGGAATGGGAGGACAAGCCTGTTTCTTTTGAAATGCTTTATCAGGTTGTCATGGTGTGGAACGAAAAATATGTACCAGGGAATAGTAATTTTTACAAAGGAGGTTACTTTACTTTCCCTGTGATGGGAGGCGAAGCTGAATTCCCGGGGGAATTTCACCATTATGCATTTGATATGTTAACCAGATTTTTTGATATGGTCATCTTTGAGGTTCTTTCGTCTTCTGGAATAGAGAACATGTCATACGTAAGTTCTTCTCGTGCAACAGTTAAGAAACTTTATTCATTGGACGAGAAAAACGATTTTACTGAATTACTGCGAAGATATTTTGACGCAAAACGTCTTTTTGAAGAACGTGATAGTTTTAATAAACCTCACTATAATGCCAATGATTTTATGAATTATTGGATTAAACAATTTGGTCTTGGTGATTCTTTATCTTTACATCTTGACGATGAAGGACTGGGCATTAAAATAAGGCTGCATAAAGAAGCTGGCGATAAGGGACGTTTATTATCTGATGAAGGTTATGGTATAACACAGCTTATTTCCATCCTTCTCCAGATAGAGACAGCTATTCTCTCATCAAAAGAAGAAAAAGCAAATCACAATAACTATTTATCTGCCTTTGATAAATACGACACAAATGTATATCATTTTGAGGTAAACACTATTGCCATAGAAGAACCTGAGATACATCTTCACCCCAGCTATCAGTCTAAGTTAGCTGAAATGTTTGCAGAAGCTTATAGCAAATACAACATACATTTCATCATTGAAACTCATAGTGAGTATCTGATTAGGAAGATGCAGACATTAGCGGCAAAAAAAGTAGTAAACGCAGATGATATTTCAATACAGTATGTTTATCATCCAAATGCAGAAAAACGTCCCCTGTATACCCCTCAGATAATATCTATCAAGGTTAAATCTGATGGTCGCTTGACAGATAGTTTTGGATCAGGCTTCTTTGATGAAGCTGATAATGCAGCTATGGAGCTTCTAACATTGAAAGAGCTGAACCTATGATTAAAAAGAAAGTTGTATATTGCGAGATGGACTTCCTTCAAGAATTTTTGAATTCTTATCCATTGTTTGAACCTAATGATGAGAGTTTAAGACTTGTTGACGCGTGGATGTCATTTTATCAGTTTTTTTGTAAAGCTGATATTGTTCTCAATATCTCTGCTAGTGAATTCAAATCGTTGACCAATAATAGTGACTGGTTGAGGAGAATATGGAAGAAATCTATAGATAACCAATGCGGTTTGGAATTCGAAAAAGATAGTTTTCCTGACATTTCTTTAATTAATGGTGAAAATGCTGATAACAAAGTTTTGAACGCTGTGTTCTTGACGACAAAAAAAGACGAAATCTGTAACGAAAAAGCTAAAGAATTAGGAGTGTTCGTATTCAATCCAGAAATGGCAAAGCATTGTAATCATCTTTTTTGTGATAGTGGAACTGCATTTCCTGATGAAAAGGCTAAAGATTGGAATTTTATGAGAGGACTAACGGGGCCCAAGGTAAGACCACCTTTAAATATAAGCAATTCGATGCTTGTCATAGATAACTACTTGCTATGTGATGACGCAGATGTTGATTTTCAAAAGAAAATAGATTATAATCTCAAACCGATTTTTCAAAATCTTTTACCTTTGAGATTGGCAGAAGACGAAACATATGATATTTCTTTTTTTGTTGGTGCTAGAAGCGAAAGCAGCCATTTATATGATGCCCAATACAACTATCTGCATACAATGATTCAAAAATTACGTAAAGATTTGAAGTTTAGTTTGAACATTTTTATTGGTAAGCAAGATAAGTTCCATGATAGAAGTATTGTTACTAACAACGTGTTAATAAATAGCGGACATGGTTTTGGAGTATTAAGAAAAGATGGTGAAACTAACACACCAACTTCTGTAAATATAGTTTTTCCTTTCTTTCAAACCAAAATTGCATGGTGTGATAATACATATTTAAATATTATTCAGACGGCCAAGAAAATTGTAGATCGTTTGCACCAGCCGAACATTAACTGTTGGGGAGAATATGAAAAAGTAAACAAGTTGATTTCGTATTACAATCCCCCAAAGAATGTGTCATCGCAACCTGTATTTTTTTCTATTGGAGGAGATGATGCCGAACATCGAAACGGCCGTTTTATAGGTAAGATAGATTTGTCACAAATAAAAGATTATAGAAGAAAAACTTATTCAAGAAAGTAAAGGTAAAATTACATGGTTTCATATATTCCAATAAACCTGACTTCTGAAAGAGGTGAATACAGCCAAAAGTTTGAAGAGGCATTGGACTATGTCTTTAGGAATACATTTGCCGATATTAATGCACATGTTCTGTATAATATTAAGTCACCAACAGAGACGTTTGGCGAATATGATTTCTTACTGTTTATTGATATTCCTTATGGCGCAACAACTCAGGGGAGAACAAATTATTGTAAATGGAACGGTAAATTCATAAATAGCTTAGCAGTTGCAGTTCGTCGTTTAGATATGCCAGATGTCATAGATGTGGATGAAGAAAACTTCTATACACAGAGAGGTTCATTCAACTATATGGACGAAATAGAATCAGACAGAAAAGCCTTCTGCAATTATGTGTATGAGAATATACCCAAAATAAAACATTTTGATATAACTATTATATATGTTGTTTCAGCCCCTAAATGTAGCAAGAAATTCTATTTAGATAATATTTCTTTCAACAGGGGTATACCATTGGTTTCAGCTATAACCTATGCGGTCAACGTACAAAAAAACAAGTATGGTAGAGTTAATGCTCTGTTATTTGATGATGGCCAAAGGAGTGCAACGTGGACAAGTTTTGTTAACTTATTCATTGAGACAGCAGAAAAAGATACTAAGCAAGGTGTTCTTACAAAGCGTAAAGTGAACTCAATTACGAAGAATAAAGTTTCAAAAGTAATAAATGCTGCAGAAAGTGTTTTAGGTAATAAATTGTGTATTATAAAAGGAAGACCTGGAACGGGTAAAACCCATACACTTTTGCGGCTTATGTACGATCAAGTTAAGAAGAAGGACAACATGCCTTCTCACCATTGCCGATTATTGACATATAATCATATGTTGATAATGGACTTGAAGCAAATCTTAAAAAGCATATCAGATTTCAACCCAACAAATGCTTCAATAAGTACATTACACAAATTTTTTTATGATATCTATAAGGACTCACCTGTCAGGCAATTAAATCTGGATCAGAAAGAAGTTGACAATGTATTTGGACTTTGTTTATCTCGGGTTGCTAGATTTAATGCATTGATGGTTCAAGAAAGTAAACTTTCAGGGATAATCGATTTAAGAATGCTGTTCCGCAAGTTATTTGATGACGGAAGAATAGAATTAAGTGAAAAAAAAGAATTTGATTCTTATCGAGTTTTTATGTTGGTAAGAATGGATGAACTTGATATCTCGTTACTAGAGCGTTTTGCCATAGAGTATGTAAAGGAAAAGCGCAAGATATTTCTAAATAGTTACCACCGCAAGAGATTTTTAGGGGGGTACAATGCGATTCTAAAGCAATTGTATAATATGTTCCATGATTTAGAAGCATTCCAAACAGAGTATAAGATTAAAACAGCTTATATATTTGATGAAATTAGAGATTCTGAAGAATTTCAGAAAAAATATGAGGAACTCTATGAAGGATTTATAAAATATGCGGAGCAACGTTTCCAAAATGAAGACATTCTGGTGGAGGATATCGCTGCTGATTTTCACATCCAACTAGATGAGCTGGATAATGAAACATCTCTAATTCTAAGACATAAAGAGAAAGAAGAAGAGAGAGATGAGTTTAATTTGGTTTTTAAGAAAATCAAGCGAAAAGTGAATTGGTCAAAATACATTTTAGTTGATGAAGGACAGGATTGCCAACTGTATGAGAAAGCTTTACTTTTGGAACTAAATGGCTCTGACGACACAATAGTTGCTACAGGAGGCTCATCTCAGCTAATACGTACACCCGTCCCCAATAATTGGTCCATTTGCTTAGGGCAAAGTATAGATGTAAACGAAATATCTTTATCTAGTGGAAGTCATCGTCAAAAAGGAAATATTCTGGATTTCATTAATACATATTCAGAAAGATTCAACCTTGGCTCTTCTATATCCATTCCAGACGAAATGAGAAATAGAGGTCGGGTGATAATAGATTGTCGTCAATTCAAGGATAGTTCCAAATTACCAATAGATGTAATAAATGAATTATATCTTAGTGGGAAAGATTATGGATGTAGTAATTACGAAAATGTTTTGTTTCTTTTCCCGCATATATATACTGAGAGAGAAACATCTAGTGATGTTGACGTTATAATCGACACGTTTGGATATATAGATATTAGGGCTGCTCATAGAAATCGGCATCTAGAGGGTCTTGGTTTTCCAGAACAATTACGTGTAGTAGATGGAACAGTCGATGACAAGAGAAATCTACAAATTGGGCAAGATAATACAAGGTGTATCTTATATGAGTCATGTAGGGGGCTTGAGTCTTGGAATATCATGTGTATAGATTTAGACACTTTTTATTATGAAAAGATATCTTCCAGAGATGGAGAAGAATATGCGATTTCAAATGCTGAGCTATTCGTAAGTAGGAATGAATTACAAGCGAAGTATGCTGCTATGTGGTGTTATATGGCTATGACTCGTGCTATTGATACTTTATACATCAAGCTGTCAAATAGTAACTCTTCATTTTCTACCTCTCTATTGGATATTGCCAATCAATTGGAATATGTAGAAATACTCAGGACTCAATGAGTTTTGGAGAGAGATTGCTTTTATAATCTTTGTTCACGAACATTGTGTTCGCCATATGGTTTTATCTTTGCACCAACAATCAAAAATGCTATTATTATGAAAGAAAGGAAAAAAGTAAGTGCGATGGAATATATTAATAAAGCTGAGAAGATCATCCTGGCAAACCCCAGGATTCTTGAAGATGAATCATACCCAGATGTAAGAAAGGTGTATAGGGAGCACTATAGAAATAAACGTGTCAAGTACTCCACAAATAATGATATGGGATTAGTAGACAATAATGTCGTACAAAAGAAGTGCAAAACTATGAAAGTAGAAGAGTTCTATTCTTTTTATAATTTGTTTGACGATATACAGTCAATATTATTAGATTTGATATACGATGATCAAATTTGTGGTCCTTCTAACGAGTATGAAGAACAAGAAATGGAACGTTCGGCCAAATATGCTATCTATACTTTATTAAACTCATCTTATGCAGATAGAAATGGAGAAATAGACGCATCAAATATTGACTTTGACGACCTCTATGATTCTATGCATAATACTCTATTTAAGGAGTTTAATCATTTCTGCAATAATGATGACGATTATGAAGATTTATATTATTAATGGCTATAGGACTTATGATGGCATGAATAAAATATTTGTATAAATATATGACCAAATTAAAGATAAGAGAATATTTGCCAGAGTATAAAGGAATGAAGGATGTCATTAAGCAAACCTTTTGTAATGGAAAGGTTATTTATCATACAATGGAAACTCCTTTTGTCGATTTGGCAAACAGTCTTGGTGCGTGCAAACTTAATTATGTAGATAATGAGTTTGGCTTCTATCTTCATCTTTTCAATTCGAGCAATGAAACGGTTGGCGTATATAAGATGACACCAAGATTGCGTGGTTTTACTCTACAGCAACTTGCTGATCAACATAAAAGATTGTTCTATTGTAAATTTTACAACCAGGATAGAGACTTGTGGGAAACATATGTTGATGGCAAACTTATTGATGCAGTTAGATATAAAGAGGGCTGTGGGCTTACCACCATCTTGAAGGATGATAAGTGGTCCGTTATAGATAGAAACAATAACGAGGTTGTCCCTTCTGGAAAGTATGATTATATAGATGGCTTTGATAAGTGCGGTCTAGCAAGAGTTAAGTTAAATGGGAAAACACATATCTTTGATCCAGAAAAGAGTACTCGCGATAGATGGGGAATCATAGATACAAAAGGTAATGAGATCCTTCCACTTATTTACTCAGAAATATGGAACTTTTATAATAAAAACAGAAAAGGAACAAAAGTTGTAGAATTATCTCAGGGAATTGCAGGTGACGGAGAACCATA
The DNA here is from genome assembly GCA_902778535.1 of uncultured Prevotellaceae bacterium. Classification (GTDB taxonomy): domain Bacteria; phylum Bacteroidota; class Bacteroidia; order Bacteroidales; family Bacteroidaceae; genus Prevotella. The sequence goes on along the minus strand of CACYYG010000006.1, from coordinate 52,067 downwards.
TACTCTAAAAACCATTTATGAGTTTAGATTGTATTCTCAAAAACTTGTTGAAACAGGTTATTGGATAGATGATGAATACTATGAGACTATAGACGATAATGATTCAAGTAGCCAATACTCTGTTTGGGATGCCTTGGATGGTGAACCTGAAGCTGCTGGGAATATTGATTATGAATGGTAATTGCAAGATGAAATGGGAAAGGTTGTTTTTTTAGACATTGACGGCGTCTTGAACACAAAATGGTGGTATACTCAGATGGATAGGAATACCCCCAAGGATAAGTTTGGCTATGCTTTTGATCCAAGATCTGTTGCTAATCTCAAAAAAATAGTTGATGAAACTGGTGCTGATATCGTTATTTCTTCATCATGGAAAAGTTTGGGGCTCTCCGAGCTGGAGGAAATGTGGCAAGATAGAAGGTTACCTGGAAGGCTAATAGGTATCACTCCAAATAGCGTAAGTGACGAGATGCTGCTTAATGCCGACCTCGATCACATGGAACTGTTCTCTATCAGAGGTGTTGAGATAAGGGAGTGGTTGGATATACATGGCAAAAACGTAAGTCACTACGTCATCATCGATGATATGGATAACTTCCTGCCAAAACAGCAATCCCATTTTGTACAAACAAACCCAGAAGTAGGTATTACAGAATCGGATGTTAAGAAGATCATTCGTATACTAAATAACAGATTTGTATGGCAAGAAGAATTTTAGTAGTTCCTGATATTCATGGTGAAATCTTCTGGATGATTATCTTGATCCTTATAACGATGGATGAAAAGAATATTCTCCACAGGATGTTTTGACAATCTGATGGATATTGTTGACTTGAAACGGAGGCATATGGACAAAGTGATTTTGTTGAAGTCGAAAAAAGGAAGAACATAATAGAGAGGATTGTCTCCTCAGAAACATAATAATATGGTATGAAGAAAGTAATCTTATTTTTTGCATTGATTCATTTGGCGATGACTGGTTGTCATTATTCAAATAATCAGGAAAAGTCGAAAGAGCAAGAAAAGATGTCTGTAACGGATTGTACGCCCCTTAGCAATCTGCCAGATGATGACTCTGGACATTATATGGAAATAGAAACGATTTCTGACAAGGATTTATGGCTACGAGTCAATCCGTCATCGTTACATTCAGAATTGACGAGAAGACTGGCTGATGCATACAATGCTTCAGTTGTTATGAATAATATCATGACTGACTTCGATTTGCAAATGCGTGGCTTTGACCTCGATGACGTAGTTAGGGCTATTAAGAGCATCAATGTCACAAGAGTAAAGGACACTGAAGTACAATTTAAACTGAAGGCCTATAAAGAGGAAATGTTGTATTTGCTTTCTATTGATACAGACTCAGTAGACCAGAATATACATAACCCATGGAAAGCATATTTTGACTTGTATGATTACTTGTCGGAAAAATACAATGTCAGCACGTTTGCTGATTTCGATGAAGAACAATATTGGCAAAAATACAACAATTGTCCGAGTGTCCCAGATTGGAAACAGCTAAGAGAGAAACGAGGTGATGGCAGTTTGGTAGAGGATTTAAGGAAAAAACTACAATCTGCTAGTGATTTCGATGCTCGTTGTATTTATGCTATAGAATTAGCACATGCTTACGAGGCAGACTATGACTCGTGGGGTGAAGATTTCCTTAATCCGGCAATTCCGATAATGGAATCTGTTATGAAGGAAAAGAAATACTCGTTATATCTTAACGAACTGTGGCAGAAATGGCGCGTGCTATACCAAGATTCGAAAGGGGCATCTAGAGACTCCGAGATTCCTAATCGTCTTTACAACGATTATCGCAATATCTGTGTTTGTACCATTCTTTCTTATATTGAGGAACATCCTCATGACATTATGGCAATCAACGAATGCTTAGTAATGTCTTGCAAGGAGAATATATTGAGAGAAGGAGTATTTGATTATGGTAATCAGGCTATTGTAGAGAAATATTACCTTTTCCCCGAAAAATATGATAAAGACAAAAAATGAAATAGAGAATAAGGATGAATCGCAAATGTAAAGGTACTTTCGCTCGGAAATAAAAAGAAAAAGTTGTTTTCTTTTTGTATTTCCCTCGCTTATTCGTACCTTTGTCGTCAGAATGAACGTACAGATAGAAGAATCATGGAAGCAGCGGCTGCAGGGTGAGTTCGACAAGCCTTATTTCCAGCAGCTGACGGAGCGTGTGAGGCAGGAATATACCACAACGACATGCTATCCGCCCGGACGCCTTATCTTTAACGCCTTCAACCTCTGCCCTTTCGACGAGGTGAAGGTGGTCATCATCGGCCAGGATCCGTACCACGAGCCAGGACAGGCCCACGGGCTCAGCTTCTCGGTGCAGGACGGCGTGGATTTTCCGCCCTCGTTGCAGAACATTTTCAAGGAGATAGAGCTGGATTTGGGCGTGCCTGTGCCAAAGAGTGGTAACCTTGAGCGCTGGGCACGTCAGGGCGTGCTGCTGCTCAACGCTACGCTCACCGTGCGTGCCCATCAGGCCAACAGCCACGCACTGTTAGGCTGGCGCGAGTTTACCGATGCTGCCATTGCCGCACTTGCCCGCGAACGCGAGCATCTGGTCTATATGCTATGGGGCGGCTATGCCCGAGGCAAGGCGTATATGATTGACCGTCAGCGTAACCTCGTACTGGAAAGCGTTCATCCCTCGCCATTGTCGGCCAACCGCGGCGGATGGTTCGGCCAGCATCAGTTTTCACGCTGCAATGAATACCTGAAACAACAGGGCCAGCAGCCCATCCAGTGGTAAAATGAATATACCTCCCATCCTGCAAATAGGCAACGTGCTGCTCTCGTCCGACATCCTGACGGAAGAGTTCTGCTGTGACCTTGACGTTTGTCATGGCGCCTGCTGTGTGGAGGGCGATGCCGGCGCACCTGTGACGCTCGATGAAATCGCTGAAATAGAAGACAGCCTCGACACCGTGTGGCCCATGCTCAGCGCCTCGGCACAGAGTGTCATCGACCGTCAGGGCGTGGCTTACACCGACCGCGACGGCGACCTCGTCACCAGCATTGTCAATGGCAAAGACTGCGTGTTTACGACCCTTATCAATTCATCGGAAGGCAGTGGGTTTGTGGGCTGTGCCTTTGAGTCACTCTTCCGACAGGGGCGCTGCAAATTCTGCAAACCCATCAGCTGCGCACTCTATCCCATCCGCGAGAAAACCTTCAGCGACGGCAGCGTGGGCCTGAACTATCACCGCTGGGACATCTGCCAGTGTGGCCGCGACAAAGGACGGCTCCTGCACTTGCCAGTCTATAAGTTCCTGAAAGAGCCGCTCATCCGCCGTTTCGGCGAAGAATGGTATCAGGAACTGTGTGACGTGGCGGCACAGCTTGCACCGCAACCCTGAAACAGCTGCATTACTGCGGAGTTTGTAAATCTTTCCTAAAAATAAACAGAAAGATTCGCCTTTATGCGCTTTTTAAATAAATTATATGTAACTTTGCGCGATGTTTTGCGCAAATTGCGCTTTTTATTTATTTTTAGATGTTTTTTTAACACAAGATGAACGTAATTACAAAGACCCTTCAACTGGCTGATGGAAGGACCATCACCATTGAAACCGGGAAGGTTGCCAAGCAGGCCGACGGCTCTGTTGTTCTCCGCATGAACAACACCGTGCTTCTGGCCACCGTATGTGCCGCCAAGGATGCTGTTCCCGGAACAGATTTCATGCCGCTGCAGGTGGATTATCGTGAGCAGTATTCAGCCGCAGGCCGCTTTCCTGGCGGCTTTACAAAGCGTGAGGGAAAATCCTCTGACTTCGAAATCCTCACGTCGCGTCTCGTGGACCGCGTACTCCGTCCCCTCTTCCCCAGTAACTATCATGCTGAAGTATATGTCAACGTCATGCTCCTCTCGGCTGACGGCGTAGACCAGCCCGATGCACTGGCCGGTTTCGCTGCTTCTGCCGCCTTGGCATGTTCAGATATTCCCTTCGAGTGCCCCATCTCTGAAGTGCGCGTCGCACGTGTCAACGGCAAGTATGTCATCGACCCGACTTTCGAGCAGATGAAGCACGCCGATATGGACATTATGGTGGGCGCATCTGCCGACAACATCATGATGGTGGAAGGCGAGATGAATGAAGTGAGCGAGCAGGACCTGCTGGGCGCTCTGAAGGCCGCTATGGACGCCATCAAGCCGATGTGCGAGCTGCAGGCTGAGCTGAGCAAGGAACTGGGCAAGGACGTGAAGCGTGAGTACAACCACGAGGTGAACGACGAGGCTCTGCGTGAGCGTATGAACAAGGAGCTGTACCAGCCCGCCTACGACATCACGAAGCAGGCTCTGCCCAAGCAGGAGCGTGCCGATGCCTTCGACAAGCTGCTGGCTGACTTCAAGGAGAAGTTCCTGGCCGAGGTTCCTGAGGATTCTGAGATCTCAAAGGAAGAATACGAGGCCATGATGGACCGCTACTACCACGACGTAGAGCGCGACGCCATGCGCCGCTGCATCCTCGACGAGGGCATCCGTCTCGACGGTCGCAAGACCACCGACATCCGTCCCATCTGGTGCGAGGTAAGCCCGCTGCCCATGCCTCACGGAAGCGCTATCTTCACACGTGGCGAGACGCAGTCGCTGTCGACCTGCACGCTGGGCACGAAGCTCGACGAGAAGCTGGTGGACGACGTGCTCGACAAGAGCTATATGCGCTTCCTGCTGCACTATAACTTCCCCCCGTTCTGCACGGGTGAGGCCAAGGCACAGCGCAGCGTAGGCCGTCGTGAGATCGGTCACGGCCATCTGGCTTGGCGCGGTCTGAAGGGACAGATTCCCGCTGACTTCCCCTACACCGTGCGCCTCGTGTCACAGATTCTGGAGTCCAACGGCTCTTCATCAATGGCTACCGTCTGCGCCGGCACACTGGCTCTGATGGACGCCGGCGTTCCCATGAAGAAGCCCGTCAGCGGCATTGCCATGGGACTGATCAAGAACCCCGGCGAAGAGAAGTATGCCGTGCTGAGCGACATCCTGGGCGACGAGGATCACCTGGGCGACATGGACTTCAAGACCACTGGAACACGCGACGGTCTGACCGCTACGCAGATGGACATCAAGTGCGACGGTCTGTCGTTTGACATTCTGGAGAAGGCTCTCATGCAGGCCAAGGCTGGCCGCGAGCACATCCTGAAATGCCTGACCGACACCATCGCCGAGCCGCGTCCCGAGCTGAAGCCCCACGTGCCCCGCATCGAGGCCTTCGAGATTCCGAAGGAGTTCATCGGTGCTGTCATCGGCCCTGGTGGAAAGATTATCCAGCAGATGCAGGAAGACACGAAGACCGTCATCACCATCGACGAGGAAGACGGCGTGGGCAAGGTGCAGGTTTCCGGTCCGAACAAGGAGTGCATCGATGCCGCTATCCGCAAGATTCGCGCTATCGTGGCCGTTCCAGAAGTCGGCGAGGTCTACGAGGGCACCGTGCGCAGCATCATGCCTTACGGCTGCTTCGTTGAGATTATGCCGGGTAAGGACGGTCTGCTGCACATCAGCGAGATTGACTGGAAGCGCCTTGAGACCGTCGAGGAGGCTGGCATCAAGGAAGGCGACAAGATCACCGTGAAGCTGCTCGAGATTGACCCGAAGACAGGCAAGTACAAGCTGTCACACCGCGTGCTCATCCCGAAGCCGGAAGGCTATGTAGAGCGTCCTGCACGCCGTGAGCGTCCCGAGCGTGGCGAACGCCCTGAGCGTGGTGAGCGTCCTGAGCGCCGTCAGCCCCGCACCGACCGTCCCGACCGTGGCGACCGCCGTGGTCCGCGTCCTGAGCGTTTTGAGCGCCCTGAGCGCCATCATGACGACGCAGAGTACCATGACCCGCAGCAGAACCGCGAGCCGCGCGATTTCAGCGACGCCCTTGACCACATGGACTTCTAAGGCAACGAGATCCTTTTACACAGAACAAACGCCCTTCGTGCTTCTGAAATCTGCACGAAGGGCGTTTTCTTTGTCCTTACCTGTGACTTACGCGTCGATATTGGCGTAGGTAGCGTTCTTCTCGATGAACTCACGGCGCGGCTCCACGTCGTCGCCCATGAGCATGGAGAAAATCTCGTCGGCCTGAGCGGCGTTCTCGATGGTCACCTGCTTCAAAAGGCGGTTCTCGGGATTCATGGTCGTCTCCCACAACTGCTCGGGGTTCATCTCACCGAGACCTTTGTAGCGCTGCGTATGCAGGGCAGTGCTGTTCTCGTCGCCTGCCACGTACTTGTCGATGAACATCTGGCGCTGCTGCTCGGTGTAGCAATACTCACTGACCTTCTTATAGGTACACTTGTACAACGGCGGTGTGGCGATGTAGAGGTGACCTTCCTGTATGACCTTAGGCATGAAGCGGTAGAACAGCGTCATAATCAGCGTGTCGATGTGCGAGCCATCGACGTCGGCATCGGTCATAATGATGATCTTGTCGTAGCGCAGCTTGTCGACGTTGGCCTCGCGGTCGCCCTCGCCGTCTACGCCAAAACGCACGCCGATGCTCTGGATGATGTTCATCACCGACTCAGCTTCGAAGACGCGGTGCCACTGCACCTTCTCCACGTTCAGAATCTTTCCGCGCAAAGGCAGGATGGCCTGGAAGTGACGGTCGCGACCCTGCTTGGCGCTGCCGCCTGCAGAGTCACCCTCGACGAGGAAAATCTCACAGTTCTTCGGGTCCTTATTCGAGCAGTCTGCCAGTTTGCCGGGCAGTCCGCCACCGCTCATCGGGTTCTTGCGCTGAACGCTCTCACGTGCCTTACGGGCGGCGATGCGTGCCGTAGCAGCAAGGACAACCTTTTCACAGATGAGCTTGGCCTCCTTGGGATGCTCTTCGAGATAGTTCGACAGCGCCTCGCCTACAGCCTGGCTCACGGCACCGGCCACCTCGCTGTTGCCCAGCTTCGTCTTCGTCTGGCCTTCAAACTGCGGCTCGGCCACCTTGATGCTGATGACGGCCGTCAAGCCCTCGCGGAAGTCTTCGGGTGCAATCTCAATCTTCGCCTTCTCAATCTGCTTGGAGATGTTCGGGTCGTTATCGGCATATTTCTTCAGCGTACGTGTGAGGGCAGCGCGGAAACCAGCGAGGTGTGTACCGCCCTCGATGGTGTTGATATTGTTCACATAGGAGTGAATATTTTCGCTATAGTCGGTATTGTACATCACGGCCACCTCAATGGGCACGCCCTGCTTCTCGGTCTTCAGATAGATGACGTCGTCGAACAAGTGTGTACGGTGACGGTCGACGTAGCGCACGAACTCCTTCAGACCCTCCTTGGCATGGAACACCTCTGGCTGGCGCAGATTACCTTCCTCATTGGGTCGCAGGTCGGTCAGAGTGATGGTGATGCCTGCGTTCAGGTAGGCCAGCTCGCGCATACGCTTGGCGATGGTGTCATACTTATATTCAGTAGTAGTGAAGATGGTGGAGTCGGGCCAGAACTGCTGGCGTGTACCCGTCTGGTCGGTGTCGCCTACAATCTTCACGTCGTAGAGCGGCTTGCCCTTCTCATATTCCTGCTGATAGATATGGCCGTTGCGGAACACCTGCGACAGCATGTGTGTTGACAGTGCGTTGACGCAAGAGACACCGACGCCATGCAGACCGCCACTGACCTTATAGCTGCCCTTGTCGAACTTGCCGCCGGCGTGCAGCACGGTCATCACCACCTCGAGGGCGCTCTTGTGCATCTTCTCGTGCTCATCCACGGGAATACCGCGGCCGTTGTCCTGCACGGTGATGCTGTTGTCTTCGTTAATCGTTACCTCGATATGGGTGCAGAAACCCGCCATTGCCTCGTCGATAGAGTTGTCGACGGTCTCGTTGACCAAGTGGTGCAAACCCTTCTCACTGATGTCTCCAATATACATGGCCGGACGCTTGCGCACGGCTTCCAGTCCCTCGAGCACCTGTATGTTACTCGCGGAATAATTCTCGTTCTGAATCTGTTCTTCAGTCATTTTTCTGTGTTTCCTAAATTCTGTGCAAAGGTACTAAAAAACGAGCGAAAAGCAAAGGAAAAACTTGTTTTTCTTTCGCTATTCCGAGTGAAAAAACCATCGTTGAAGTCAAGGGAACAAAAAAAAGGAAACAGACGAAAGAAAAAGGCAAAAAACAAATGCCTTTGAGCACGTAAAAGTAGGAGGTGAAAAAATCTATCGGTGTTTTTTTCAAAAAGGTACATGGTCTTGAAAAAATCCATCGATGGATTTTTTCAAGACCATGTACCTTTTTTTGTGCCTATTCTCGGGCGTTTAGCGCACGAAGACTTTGCGTGTTGTGCCGTCGGCCTGACGGATGATGTTCAGGCCCTTCTGCGGCGTGGAGATCTGTCGTCCGTCGAGGGTGTAACGGGTAGCGCTACCACAGTCGCTGTTTGCCACTGTGGCTATGCCTGTCGTCTCAGACGATCCATAGCCTGCTACGGGCACCTTAGCAGCATTGACTATCGAGCCGTCGGCAGGATCGATGAGCAGTGCGATGGCAAAGACGAGGTGAGGCTTGATAGCATTCTTCAACGTTGCATTGGTGGGCAGGCTGAGGGTGTACTCGCGCGTGGCGCCCTCAGCTGAAGAGATGTTCTTGATGGGTGCCACCTCGTTTTCGTTTGAAACGTATGAGCTGGCCAGTGCCACGTCGTTGAACTTCAGTCCTGACACGTTTGCCTTGCCATTAGTACCGTTCTTGCACCATGGAGCCAAGTCGGGGGAGCCAACCTGAGCTTCTGTATACTGGTAATAATAGTTGGCTTGTCTCCATGCTGTTGTTGTGCCGGTGAGGCTGTCTCCAACGAGCACGAACTCAAGGTTGTAGTCTACTCCGTCGAAAACGGACTCCACGTCAGCTTTTACATCCACCTTTGTTGAGTCGCTGTTCCACTGTGCTTCCAGCTCGACATTGGCAAAAACAGGCTGTGCTGCCACGCTTTCAAAGAGTGATGAGATACCGAAATTCTGATCGCTGTTTCCGTAGTACGGATCGGTGAAACCCTGACGCTGCACGGTGCACTCAGGAGCACCGTCGAAGTCAATGTAGGCATAAGATGCATAGGGGATGAACATGGGATCGCCACTATTGTACTGATGGAGGGCGATGCCAACGAAGAGGTCGTTGTAAGTGTTGCGCAGCATCTCCATTCCCACGATGCCACGGGGACAATATCCGCATCCAGTACCTGTGAATTCCTCCACCGCAACGCGGTGTACGAACTCTTTCGAGGTCGAGGCCACAAGACCACTGATGCTGTTCGTCGTTTCATTGTTCGGCTCACCATTGACCTTCGTCACGGTGAGGGTATACTGCTGAGTGATTTCAGTGGCGGCTGATGTAAAGGTGACGGGGGCGTAGTCTGTCTCACCGAAGCCTGCTCCATAGAGGGTGGCGTGCTGCTCGGGCTGATCCACTCCGTCGATGCTGAGCACGTAGTCAAGGCTCTGCAGTTTTCCCTTGCCTGTATTGACGACGGAAAGGTACTTGGTGGTTTCTCTACCTAAAGGCACAATGACGTTACCCATGTTCACCGGCCTGGCCGAGTTGCCAACGAATTCACCCTCGACGATGGCCTGCACACTGAGGTTGCCAAAGTCATGGCCGATGTTATACCACGCTGTGCCATTACCCAGGTTACCATAGACCATGGCATCATAATAGGTATTGCCTTCCTCAACGATGGAAAGGGGATATGCACCACTGGCCTGATTGTAGTCGAAGCCGATGAGCAATTCGTCATAGGCCGAGAAATCAAGATCCAGCGGCGTCTTGAGCGTTACCTCGGTCCATCCGGCTGCGTTGGCCCTTACGTTCTGCGACACCAGGTCGTTGCCGATATTACCGCCAGAAATCGGGGTGATAAACACGCGCGTGACCGGTGTAGCCTGGGCAAGTGCGAAGCGGATCATCACCACCTTGCCACCGTCGAAGGGCAGGAAGTCATTAACGGGCAATCTGAGGGCTACAGGGTACGTGCCCGGCTTGTTGGGCAGGCCTACACCATTGGTGGTATACGTATCGCTGGTGTATCCGCCAAGGATGAGCTGGTTGTCGGCCAAGTTAATTTTCCGGGGGGCCTTGTTGACTTTGTGCTGGTTACTTACTGAAGCTTCAGGATTGCGCTGTAGCATACCAGCCTGAGCCTTGATGATGTTGCCCTGTGCAAAAGCACTGGCAGACAGCATGAGCGCTGTCAGTGAAAGTAGAATCTTTCTCATTTTCTTTTCTTTTTAAAGGTGTTATTTATCTTTTGAAGTATTTCATGATGCTGCCGTCAGCCTTGCGCACGATGTAAAGTCCCTTGCGAGCACTGCTGACCTGCTGTCCGCGCAGGTTGAAGTGGCAGGCGCTGCCGGTGTTGTGTGCTTTGACGGCGTTGACAGACGAGGGGTCTTCATAGACGAACTGAACGGTCACCTTGGGCCCGTAACCGATGATGTTGTCGCCCACCGTCTCCACTATCTGGCCGAACTGCATCTTGGGCACAATATTAAACACGTGAATCTGTAGCGTGGCAGTCCATGTGCCGTACTTTCCCGTCTCAGGCATCCACTCCGTCTGTATGTCCTGATAATAGTCTGCAGGTTGCACACTTCTAGGCGAGTAACCCGTAGCTTTGAGCGCCATGCAGTTGCCGAAGGCGCAGGTCTGCCAACTGCCGTTGGGCATGTCGTCGATGTTTTCGAAGAGCGAAACGGCGGCCTTCTCGCCTGAGATGTTTCTCACTTTCAGGGGCACGACCATCTGGCCCTCCTCGTTGGGCGTGTTAACGACGATGACCGTGCCGTCGGCCACGGGATTGCCCTCTAAGTCAGTAAACTGGAAGGTGTTGTCTGTTTCTTGCGCCCAGGCTGCGCTGATGACAAAGAGCGCAGCAAGCAGTGTAAAGATTTTCTTCATGTCGGTTTATTTGTTTGTATTCAGTTTAACCTTGGTTGCCTGCACCACGCCGGCGTCGTTGTAGACGAAGGCCACGATGCTGATGTTCTCAGGCTTCCAGGCATCGTTCAGGGTGTAGGTGTAGTCGCGTTCCCACAGCTGGCCCTGCGCCACGCTACAGTCGTCGCCCCACGTGCCGTTGACAGCGTTGCGCAGCACGTGATGGTGCACATAGGTTTTGTTGGTGGTGCCGTCGGGCATCTTCTGGAAGGCCTGGATGTTGTCCTCGGTGAGCCACAGTTGCAGCTTGCCGTCGACGGAGCCCTTCATGCCGGCCAGCGTGACGTGGATGGTGTTGGGTTTTGTGGTATCGACGAAGATGTTGCACTGTGTGGCGGGCCATTGCTCTGCGGCCAAGTCCCAGTTGGTCTTCGCTGTCCAGAGGTCGGTGGCGAGCGGACCGTCGCTGCGGTCGATGACGCCGTAGGGCTGCATCTCAATCTTCCAGTAGTTATAATAAGTGTCGCCCATGTCGGTGGCCAGGCCTTCGGCGTTCTTCTCCGGCTTCACGCCGAGCGGTCCGGAGTGGATGCCCACGGCCACGATGCGGTCGTGTCCGTACATTTCCTGCAACGAGGCAATGAGGTCGGTGGCGTTGGGACAGTTCACGCAGTCCTGCCCGGTGAAGTCCTCGATAAGGATGCAGCGCTGATAAGGTGCGAAGTAATCGATGGTGTCCTGCGGCTCCGGCTCAGGAATGGTGTCGCGGCTGATGGTGTTGACAGGCGTAAGGCGGTCGGCCTCATCGATGTCGGAACAAGAAAGAAATAAGCAGCAATGAGAAATGACGAGTCCCAGCAATGAGAAAAAATACTTTTTCCTGATTGCTGGCAACAATTCTTTCTGGTTCTTTCTAACGGTTTTCATTGTTGGAAATTGTAAGTATAAGAAAGCATGAAGCCCTTCTGAGCGGGAATCCAGCGGCAGACACCGCCCGAGCAGTTGTAGCCGGCCTGCGTACGCACATAGCCTGCCTGCAGGCGGTGGGCACCCCGGTTGTAGGTGACGAGGCCCTGATAGTAGTGGATGTCGGTGAGGCCGTTGTTCCACTGGTCGCTGACGGTAATCATCCAGTGGCGCGCCAGTGAGAGCTCAGCCAGTCCGAAGAGCCAGTCGCCTTCGTCCTGCTTGGTAGTGAGGTACTGTGCCTCGACGCGCAAGGTGACATTATTCGAGAACTGGTATTTGCCGTCGGCTACGAAGATATTGCTGTGAATCATGCCGCCCTCGCCCTCAACCACGGTTTTGTTGTAGCGCTGGTTCATGTACATCAAATTGAGTTTGAACGCACTCGACAGCTTGCGCGAAAGCTGGATGTTCAAGTCCTGGTAATAGGTCTGGTCGCCCCACTTGAAGAACTTCGAAGTGTAGCCCTCAGTACCGGCGAAGGCCATGTTGGACTTGGTGAGGGAGGAGGTGAGCGGTGTGGACTGAGGGGTGAGCGCTGTACGGTCGATAGCCCTGACGTAGCTGTAGCTCACCTTGACGTTCATGCCGTATCTGCCGCCCAGCGCGGTCTTGCGCTTGAAGTTGTAGCCCATTTCGGCCTGATAGGCCCACTCGCCGTCGGCCAGCTGCGTGGCGTAGGGATAGAGGGCGGCTAAAGCGTAGGTATGATCCTGCGTGAAGGCGGGCAGATGGTTGATGGCGCTGGAGATGCCGAGGACGTTGCGCTTGCTCTTGAACGACATGTTCTCCGAGCGCTTGGCCTGCAGCAGCATACTGATCCCTCTCTTCGAGTAGGATGCTGACAGCATGGCGGCGCTGCCCTTGCCGTAGATATAGCCGTTGGCCTGCGAGGGGTCGTCGCCTTTCTGCGCATACTCAGCCAGCAGCGACAGGTTGCCCACGTTCAGGTTGGCCCGCACGTCCCACGCATTGACAAACTTGGGCTGTGCCACGCTGTAGGTGGTGTAGCTGTAGCCCGTGTCGGTAGGCCTTCTGACAGGCGGTGTCTCGATGTAGTCCTCTTTCTCGTATTTGTTCACCCACGAAGCGCCTAATGTCAGGCGGACATTGTTTTCCTGCATGGAGGGCAGCCACTGGTCGATGCTCAGCTCGGCATCGGCACCGCTGACGAGACCTTTATTCCATTCCCAATAATGGCGCTGACGCCCAGACAACGCCTTGAGCGTGAGCCCCTTGGCGGGCTTCAGCACGAGGTGTCCGCCCAAGAGCGAGTTGTCGATGCCGAGGGCGCGCTCCTCGTAGGTGCGGAGGATGAAGCCTGAGCCAAACTGCTCGTAGAAGGTGCCGAGGGTGAGCTCAGCCACGCTGCTGCCGTCGTCCTGATGGCCGAGGCGGCCCTTGACGTAGAAATGCGGCACGCCCCAGCCCTTGAAGTCGTTCTCGAAGCCAGGCAGCGGGTGTTCCATGTATTCCATGCGTGTGCCGGCCTCGAAGTCGCGGTGCTGCAGATGCACCTCGGCGTAAGTGTTGGTCAGCACGTCGCCGGTTTTCTCTGCGCCCGTCTTCTCGTCGTTCTGCGGCACCAGCACGTCGCTCTGCACGCTGCCGCTCACAGTGATTTTGTTGTCCTGTGCGGCGGCACTCAAAGCCAACAGACAAGCTGAAGCAAAAAGGAGTCTCTTCATTATTTGACGAGTTCGCGTACCTTCTCGATGAGTTCCAGCTCGGCACCGTCGGTGTAGCCGTTATGCTTGTAGACAATGTTGCCCTTGCCGTCGACGATGAGCACGTAGGGAATCATCTGGATACCCAACGCACGCTTGAAGTCGCTGTTGGGGTCGAGCAGCACGTCATACTCCCAGCCATGGCTGTCGACGAGCGGCTTCACCTTGTTCACGTTCTGGGCCACGTCGATACTGATGGCGAAAATCTTCACGCCCGTCTCCTCGCGCCACTCGTCGTAGACCTCGGCGATGGCGTCGAGCTCACGGTTGCAGGGCTTGCACCACGTGGCGAAGAAGTCGATGATGAAGGGCTTGCCGTCGTTGTTCAGTTCGGCGGTGTTCACACTTTTGCCGTTAATGTCTTTCAGCGACACACTGGGCAGCTGGGCGAAGGCAGAACTGACAAAACTTATCAATAATGCCACGAAAAACAGTCTTTTCATTGCCTTAAAATATAAATATGTTGAAATCGGGGACAAAATTACAATTTTTAATCCAAACTACACAAGAAAAAAACAAAAAAGTATGTACCTTTGTCGCCAATGAAGCGATTCTTCACTTTTTTCATATCTGCAGTGTTGGCGTTGGTGTCTGTCACGGCTCAGGATGTAAGCAGTCCTGAGTTTGTGCCGATGGTGAAGGTGGGCAAGACGCTGGTCGACGGCGACACCATCCAGTACATGGAGATGCAGAACGTCTACGTCTACCCTGAGCCGACGTTCAAGAGCAAGCGTCAGCAGAAGGCCTACACCCGACTGGTGCGCAATGTGAAGAAGGTGCTGCCCATAGCCAAGGAGGTGCGCCAGATGCTGATAGAGACGGCGGAATTCCTGGAGACGCTGCCCGAGAATGAACGTGAAGCGCATCTGAAGCGGGTGGAGAGCAGCATCGTGGCTGAATACAAGCCGAAGATGAAGAACCTGACGTTTTCACAGGGCAAACTGCTCATCAAACTCGTAGACCGCGAGTGTAACTCTACGGCCTACGAGGCTATCCAGGCGTTTTTAGGACCTTTGCGTGCCGGTTTCTGGCAAGGCATCGCCTGGATGTTCGGTGCATCGCTGAAGAAAGGCTATCGTCCCGAGGGCGTCGACAAGCTCACAGAACGCGTCGTGCTGATGGTCGAGGCCGGTCAGCTATAAAAAAGGATTGTTCGCAATAACGCCAGCCAGCGGCTGGCCGATTCCTCAGAACCCTACCTTTTCATCAACGTCTCGTACGCGTTTCGTACACACCGTGTGTACTAAAAGTACACGCCGTGTGTATTTTTAGTACACACGGTGTGTACGAAATAAAACGATCACCTGTTTAATGATAAGCGAGGGTACGGGGGGGCGGGGGGACGAGGATAGCTTCGGGGGTACGGGGGTACGGGGGTACGGAGGTACGAGAATAGCTTCGGGGGTACGGGGGTACGGAGGTACGGAGGTACGAGAATAGCTTCGGGGGTGCGGAGGTACGGGGGTACGAGAATAGCTTGCACGCCTGCTTTCAGCGTGAGGTCTATTCTCGTACCCCCGTACCCCCGTACCTCCGTACCTCCGTACCCTCGAAATCACTTATAACGAGATGCTTTCTATCCTGAATTTCTGCACACCGGCAGGAACATGCACTTCCACCACATCGCCGGCTCTCTTGCCCGTCAGCGCCTGGGCTATCGGTGACTTGATGGAGATTTTCTTCTCCTGCATATTGGCCTCATGCGGACTGACAATCGTGTAGGTCATCCGTACATTGTTGTTCAGGTTGGTCAACTCTACCTTGGTCAGCAGTCCCACCGTGTCAGAACCCAGTCTTTTGGTGTCGATGACCCTCGCAAACTCCAGCACTCTCTGCATGAACCGGATTCTGCTAAGCAACCGCCCCTGCTCGCGCTTGGCGGCATGGTACTCAAAGTTTTCACTGAGATCGCCCTGCGCACGGGCTTCCGCTATGGCATCCCTTACCCTTGGCAGTTCCACACTTTCCAACTGATGAAGTTCGGCTACCAGTTTGTCGTAGCCTTCCTGTGACATATATTCCATCACGCTCTGTTTATGCTTTCGGCTGCAAAGGTACGCATTTTATTCCGTGTTGCCTTAAAAATCGTTAAGAAAAAACATTTTCCCGGCAAATTATTTGGCTGGCGCGCGGAAAAAGTCTACTTTTGCAGTGTACTATTACAATAGAATACTGATATACATTATTTATATATAGCATTATGATTCAGATCAACAACATTTCCTATCGCTACCCTGGTCAGAGAAGACCAGTGCTCAGCAATTTCAGTCTGTCGTTGAGCCAGGGCCGCATCTACGGTCTCTTAGGCAAGAACGGAACGGGCAAATCAACGCTGTTGCACCTCATCGCCGGTCTGCTGCGCCCGCAGGAGGGTTCCGTGTGCTGCAACAGCATTGCAACATACAAGCGCCAGCCCGAGGTATTGAGCGACCTGTTCCTCGTGTCAGAAGATTTCGAACTGCCCGCCATCTCGCTCGACGAATACGTGCAGCTGCTCCTGCCGTTCTATCCGCGCTTCAACCGCGAGATACTTGACAGTTGCCTGGAAGCCTTCGAGCTGCCCAAGCAGATAGACCTCGGACAGCTGTCGATGGGTCAGAAGAAAAAGGCTTATATGTCGGTCGCCTTAGCCGCCAACACGCGTCTGCTGCTGATGGACGAGCCCACTAACGGTCTCGACATTCCCTCGAAGAGTCAGTTCCGCAAAGTGGTGGCACAATATATGGCCGACGACCGCCTGATCATCGTCAGCACCCATCAGGTGCACGACGTGGAGCAGTTACTCGACCATATCCTCATCCTCGCCGAGGACGGGATGCTGATGAACGCCAGCGTGGGCGACATCACCGACCGCTACGTCTTCGAGGTGCGCCAGCCCGGCAATCTCGACGACACGATCATCTACGCCGAGCCGTCGCTGCAGGGCAACATCGTCATGGCACGCCGCGAGGAAGGCGAGGCCGAGACACTCGTGAATCTGGAACTATTGTTTAACGCCGTAACCAAAGGACTTACAAAATGAAAAACTTCGATTTCCACCGTTTCCTCCAGACCTTGAAGTGGAACATCGTCACCGAGAAGAAGACGATGCTCACCCACACCCTGGCTTTCATCGTCGGATTCCTGGTCATACAAGCACTCTACATCCTCATCGTGAACATGTTCCAGAATCCCGGGCCGAAGAGCGTGATGATTGGCATGACGATGAGCATCGCGATGGTGTTCGTCCTTACCTACTACTACGCCAGCGGCATCCTCGGCAACGCCCGCACGAAGGAGCAGCGCACCACCATGCTGATGCTGCCCGCTGGCAACGCCGAGAAGTTCTGTGCCCGTCTGGTCTACGTGCTCCTCTTCATCCCCCTGCTCGTCATCGCCGCACTCCTTGTGGCCACACTGCTGCGCATGGGCATCCAACTGCTGCTGGGTCACGACTATGTCGTCTTCGGCCTTGGCATGCTGACGGAGGACACCCCCTTCCATTTCTTCAACAGTCTGCTGGCTCAGCTCTTCTCCCTCTCGCTCTTCGTGCTCGGCGGCGTCCTCTTCCGCAAGCACCCCTTCATCTGGACCTGCGTCAGCACCATGACCGCCATCTTTGCCATCACGCTCATCGCGGGATTCATCGCCAAGTTCGTGCTGCCCGACCATACGCACTTACACATCAGTCTGGACGTGCCGCGAACCGTCGGCAACATCGTGATGGCCGTTCTCACCGTGTTTAACATCTGGCTCAGCTACAGACTCTTCTGCCGTCTGCAACTGGTGCAGCATAAATGGTTCAACGTATGATGTTCTCGAATGACAAACCCATCTTCCAGCAGATGGCTGACCGCCTGTGCGACGAGATCCTGGCCGAGACCTACCAGGACGACGACCGCATCCCGTCGGTGCGAGAATATGCCGTGATGCTGGAGGTGAACACAAACACGGCCGTCAAGGCCTACGAGCAGCTCGCGCGCGAGAACATTATCTATAATAAGCGCGGACTGGGCTATTATGTCACGCCCGGTGCACGTGAGCAGATACTGAAACAGCGACGCAAAGTCTTCATAGAGCAAAAGTTGCCCGAGCTCTTCCGGCAGATGAACCTCCTCGGGCTGGGCATCGAGGACGTCGTGGGCACGTGGCAGCATCTGAACAGATAGAACAAGGAACAAAAACCTTCAAAAATGTAACAAAATTCTAATAGATTATATTTTTGTGCAATATTTGGAGGTTTTTGTTCCGTGTCCAACGGTTTTATAGTAATTTTGTGGACAAATCAACACAATATGATTCATTTAGAAAACGTCAACAAGACCTATCAGGGCGCGCAGCCGCTGCACGTGCTGAAAGGCATCAACCTTGACATCGACGAGGGAGAGTTCGTCAGCATCATGGGCGCCTCGGGCTCAGGCAAGAGTACACTGCTGAATATTCTCGGCATCCTCGACAACTACGATGAGGGCATCTATGAGCTCAGCGGCGTGCGCATCTGGAACCTCTCTGAGCGTAAGGCCGCCGAATACAGGAATAAGATGATTGGCTTCATCTTCCAGAGTTTCAACCTCATCGGTTTCAAGACGGCCGTGGAGAACGTCGAGCTGCCGCTGTTCTATCAGGGCGTCAGCCGCCGCAAGCGCCATGCCTTAGCTTTAGAATATCTGGAGAAACTGGGATTACTAGACTGGGCCACGCACTATCCCAACGAGCTTTCCGGCGGACAGCGTCAGCGCGTGGCCATCGCCCGTGCCCTCATCACCAAGCCGAAGATCATCCTTGCCGACGAGCCTACCGGTGCTCTCGACTCAAAGACCAGCATCGAGGTGATGCAACTGCTGAAAGACCTCAACGCACAGGAGCACATCACACAGATCATCGTCACCCACGACCCCACCGTGGCCGAACAGACCAACCGCATCATCCGCATCAAAGATGGAGTTATTGAATGAAATCTGGCAGACGGCGCGCCGCAACAAGCTGCGCACGACGCTGACGGGCTTCGCCGTGGCGTGGGGCATCTTCATGCTCATCGTCTTGCTGGGTGCCGGCAACGGCCTCATCAACGCCAGCATGGAGCAGAACAACCGATTCCTCAGTTCGTCGATGGTCGTCTTCGGCGGCGAGACGTCGATGCCCTACCAAGGTCTGAAGGAAGGACGCGACATCCGCCTGCACGAGAGCGACATCGGCATCACAGCCAGCGAGTTTACGGACCACGTGGACGAGGTGGGCGCACAATACCGCACCGCCGGCACCATCACGCTGGGTCAGCAGTATATCAGCACGCAGGTGTGCGGCGTCTATCCCAACCATAACAAGATTGACAAGGTAGAGATGCTCCAAGGCCGCTTCATCAACGACATCGATATCCGCGAGAAGCGCAAAGTCCTCGTCGTCAGCAATAAGCAGGCGCAGGAACTACTGGCCGTTCCTTCGGTTGCGACCGAGTCGCAACAAACAGCACAGCTGGCACGGCTCATCGGTCAGCACGTGAAACTGGGCAGCTTCGCCTTCCAGGTGGTGGGCATCTACAAGGAGAATGAGAACGGACGCGCCAATGCCTTCTCAAGCTACACGGCCATCAAGAGCATCTACGGTGCCAACACCGACGATGCCGGCCGCATCGAGTTCACCTTCCACGGACTGCCGACGGAGGCTGCCAACGAAGCCTTTGAGAAAGACTACCGCACCCGTCTGAACACTGCCCATCAGGCGCATCCCGACGACGAGAACGCCGTATGGCTCTGGAACCGCTACACGCAGAGCCTGGAGATGGAGACCGGCATCGGCATCATTCGCACCGCCCTTTGGATTATCGGTCTCTTCACCCTGCTGAGCGGTATCGTCGGCGTGTCAAACATCATGCTTATCACCGTAAAGGAGCGCACCCATGAGTTCGGCATCCGTAAGGCCATCGGCGCGAAACCCTGGAGCATCCTGAAGCTCATCATTGTCGAGAGCGTCATCATCACTACTTTCTTTGGATACATCGGGATGGTCTTAGGCGTTGCCGCCAATGAATGGATGGACGCCACCATCGGCCATACGAAAGTAGACGCCGGCCTGTTCAAGGCTTCGATGTTCCTCAATCCCACCGTTGGCATCGATGTCTGCATCGAGGCCACACTCGTGATGGTCATCGCCGGCACCATCGCCGGTCTCATCCCCGCTTTCAAGGCCAGTCGCATCCGTCCCATTGAAGCACTTAGAGCAGATTAGAACCATGAGAATAGATTTAGACAGTTACCGCGAAATCCTCGACACCCTGACCCGCAACAAGTCAAGGAGTTTTCTCACGGGCTTCGGCATCTTCTGGGGCGTCTTCATGCTCGTCGCGCTCATTGGCGGCGGCAACGGCCTGAAGGAGATGCTGAATAAGAACTTCGAGGGTTTTGCGACGAACTCTGCGATGGTGTGGGCTCAGCCTACGACCAAAGCATACAAGGGTTTCCGTAAAGGTCGCCCGTGGCAGATGGACTACAACGACGTTACTCGACTGAAGCAGAGCGTTCCTGAGCTTGACGTGGTCAGTCCTGTGCTCTTCAGCAATGGCGGCACCGCTTATTTCGGCGACCGCAAGTCTACCATCGATATCAATGGTGTGCAGGCTGACTATCAGCGTGTTATCGAACCGAAGATGCGCTATGGCCGATTCCTTAACGACATGGACGTGAGCCAGCGCCGCAAGGTGTGCGTCATCCAGAAAAAGACTTACAAGGAGCTCTTCCCCGGTGGAGGCGATCCCTGTGGCAGTTTTATCCGCGTCGACAGCGTATATTACCAAATTGTCGGCGTCGACTACAACACGTCGCAGGGCATGTCTTTCGGCGGCGATAACGGCACGACGATGCTCCTGCCCATCACGCACATGCAGCAGACCTACAACATGGGGCAGAACATCCACATGATTGCCTGCACGGGCCGTAAGGGCGTCGTCATGTCGTCGCTCGCCCCACGCATCCGCGAGACCGTCGCCCGCGCCCACAGCGTCGACCCCACTGACGAGCAGGGCGTGATGGTATTCAACACCGAGGTGCTCTTCCAGATGCTCGACAACCTCTTTAACGGCGTCAACTTCCTCATCTGGCTCGTAGGCCTGGGTACCTTGCTGGCCGGCGCCATCGGCGTGTCGAACATTATGATGGTGACGGTTCGCGAGCGTACCACCGAGATTGGCATCAGAAGAGCCATCGGCGCCACGCCGCGTAACATCCTCTCGCAGATCATCAGCGAGAGCATCGTCCTCACCCTCGTGGCTGGCATGAGCGGCATCCTCTTCGCCGTCTTCATCCTGCAGATGCTGGAGATGGGAAATACCGAGGACGGCATCGTCGCCGCCCACTTCCAGGTTGGCTTCTGGACGGCCATCCTCGCCGCAGTGGTCATCAGTCTCATGGGTGTCCTTGCCGGACTGGCTCCTGCCGCTCGCGCCATGTCGATAAAACCTGTCGACGCCATGCGCGACGAATAAAGAAAAAATAGAAAAATAAAAGACTAAAGAATAAAATATGAAACGTTACATCAAACTGATTATCGCTGCGATCATCGCATTGATTTTCATCGGAACCTTCGTGTTCCTCTGGCAGAAGAGCCAGCCCAAGCCCGTCGTCTACGAAGAGCTGACCCCTGCCGAGCAAGACATCCGTAAAACCACCATCATCACGGGCAAGATTGAGCCTCGCAACGAGGTGAATGTCAAGCCACAAATCTCCGGCATCATCAGCGAATTGCTGAAAGAGCCTGGCCAGTACGTGCAGCAGGGCGAGGTCATCGCGAAGGTGAAGGTCATTCCTGATATGGGTTCGCTCAGCTCTGCCGAGAGTCGTGTGCGCCTGGCCGACATCAACCTCAAGCAGGTGGAGACCGACTTTGCCCGTACCCAGAGCCTGCACAACCAACAGTTAGTGAGCGACGAGGAGTTTGAGAAAGCCCGTCAGCAGCTGCGTCAGGCACAGGAGGAGAAAGCTGCCGCCGTCGATGCCCTGCAGGTGGTGCGCGAGGGTGTGTCACGCTCCAACGCCTCTGCCTCCAGCACGCTCATCAGGAGCACCATCAGCGGCGTCATCCTCGACATCCCCGTGAAGGTGGGCAACAGCGTCATCAATTCCAACACCTTCAACGACGGCACCACCATCGCCACTGTCGCCAACATGAACGACCTTATTTTCCGCGGCAACATCGACGAGACCGAAGTGGGCCAGCTCGCCATCGGCGTGCCCATGAAGATTACCATCGGCGCCCTACAGGACCTTACCTTTGACGCCACCCTCGAATATATCTCACCCAAGGCCACCGAGGCCAACGGTGCCAACCAGTTCGAGATCAAGGCTGCCGTGGTTTTAAGCCGGGCACAGGCTCCAGACGGAGCCGTTACCCTGCGTGCCGGCTACAGTGCCAATGCCGAGATCGTCCTTGCCGAGACTGGCCAGGTTCTCGCCGTCCCCGAGAGCGCCATCGAGTTTGAGGGCGACAGCACCTTCGTCTACGTACTGAAAGGCAAGGCCGAGAAGCCTGGCGAGCAGCAGTATGAGCGCCGTTCCGTCGTCACCGGACTCAGCGACGGCGTGAACATCGAGATCAAGAGCGGCATCACCCTCAACGAGAAGGTGCGCGGCCCGCAAATCATCACCGACGAAGAATAAAAGCCTACCCCCAACCCCTCCCGAAAGGAGGGGAGTTCAATTAGTTTTATCATTAGGAAAGATGAAAAAGAAACTCATTATAGCATCTATTGCACTTGCCATTGCGACAATCTCAATGGCACAGGTATCTAATCACCCCTCCCCATCGGGAGGGGAAGGGGGTGGGCCACAGTCGCCCTGGACCCTCCGCCAGTGCTGCGACTACGCCGTAGAGCACAACATCGCCATCCGCCAGCAGGCGAACCAGCGCGACCAGCAGGCTCTGCAGCTGCAGACTGCCAAGTCTAGCCGCCTGCCTGACCTCAGTGCTTCCGTCGGCGAGAACTTCTCCTTCGGCCGAGGTCTGACTGCCGACAATACTTATTCGAACACGAACACCAGCTCCACCAACTTCTCCGTCGGCACCAGCGTTCCCCTCTTCACCGGCTTTCAGATTCCCAACCAGATCAAGCTCAACCAACTGAACCTCGAGGCTGCCACCGCCGAACTGGAGAAAGCGAAGAACGACATCTGCGTGCAGGTGGCACAGGCATACGTACAGATTCTCTATGACATGGAGATTGCCGATGTGGCCCAGCGCCAGATTGCCATCGACAGCGCACAGGTGGCCCGCCTGCAAGCCCTCCTCGACGCAGGTCGTGCCAGCGAGGCAGAGCTCTCGCAGCAGCGTGCCACCCTCGCCCAGAGCCGCCTTACCGCTACCCAGGCAGTAGGCAACCTCCGCCTCGCCTACCTCGCCCTCACCCAGCTCCTTGAGTTTGAAAGTCCGGAAGGGTTTAGTATCGTCCGACCAGAAATTCTTGAAATGCCTGACAATTCAAAATCCTTAGGAATCCCTGACGAAATCTATGCCGATGCCCTCGCCTCAAAGCCCGAGATTCAGGCAGCCACCCTGCGTGTCAGCGCTGCCGACCGCAGCATCGACATCGCCCGTGCCGGCTATATGCCCACGCTCAGCTTCAGCGCAGGACTCGGCACCAACTACTACACCACGAGCGGTTTCAAGGCCGATGGCTTCGGCACTCAGCTGAAGAACAATTTCTCGCAGTATCTGGGCTTCAACCTCAATATTCCCATCTTCAACCGCTTCCAGACGCGCAACAGCATCCGCTCGGCGAAGATTGACCGTGAGAACCAGCTCCTCGCCCTCGACAACACGAAGAAGACGCTCTACAAAGAGATTCAGCAGGCCTGGTACAACGCCATAGCCGCCAACGAGAAACTGCGCAGCAGCGCCCAGGCCCGCCAGGCCAGTGCCGATGCCTTCCGCCTCGTCCAGGCGAAGTATGAGGCCGGCAAGGCCACCATCACCGAGTTCAACGAGGCGAAGAACAACTACCTCAAGACCGAGAGCGACCTTACCCAAGCCCGCTACGAGTACCTCTACCAGCAGGCCCTCCTCCAGTTCTATCGCGGCGAGCCCCTCCAGCTCGTCGCCACCGGCCTTTAGGCTCCTGTGAACTTACCCACGAAAAGAATGACGCCCGAGGAGGCTTCTGTAATCAGATAGACAAAGGGACGGTTGGCGTGGAAGCTGGCCTTCGGGATCTCTACAGGGACGGCTGTAGTAAAATCCACGCCTGCTATGGTAACGGCGGCGGCTTCCGACCCCTCCTCGTTCACCTTGATGGCTGCCTTCTGCCGCATCATGGAGATATAGACGTTGCCTTGTTCACACATGTTCGGAATCTGGGCATACTGACTATCAAAAGCCTGACGGATGCCCATCTTCTTCAATAGTCCTATCAGTTTGTCGTCAGTGTCCGACATGGTCTCGAAACGGGGCAGCTTCAGGTCTACCTCACAGGTGCTATAGGCCTTTGTCAGTCCTCTTTGCGCCAGCTCGCTGATGACATCATCAGTCGTCCTGCCCTCCTCAGGCAGCATCACCGTCATTTTCCAGAAGCCGTTTCCGTAGGGCATTTCAATGGCAGCGAAGGTGTCGTTCTTAAAGTAGTTGATGAGCACATTCTGATGCATCAGAGGCACTTGTGTGCTGCCGTTTTCTGTGGTGAACGTCTCCTTCCTGGTATTCTTTTCATCAAACTTCGAGGCCCAGTTGGCGTTGAAGTAGATGGCATTGAGCAGATATGCCACCGCATACGGGTTAACTGTGTCGAGGATGGTAGGAATCATGCCTTTGGTCTTCTCATTGCACCAGCCGTTGATGTGGCCGAGCGTATTGGCCGCCTTAAAGCTGAGGGCTTCGGCCTTGGCATCGTAATACGTCTGCATGTCCTGCTCATACTGTGTCTTCAGCGTAGCCGTATCCTTGTTTACGAAGATAGCGTTGGCCATGTTCAGCGTCACCGTGTTGTCCACCTTCGGCAGACCCTCAATCAGTGTTTTGCAGTATTCGTTTACGGCCTGGATGCCACCCTCGTGGAAGCCCAGCGTCTCTTCCAGTTCCTTTTCCGTGAGTCCTTCGGCGGCATCGTTCACCATGCCCAGCACGTAGGTGATGCTCAGCGGCGAGTAGATGAAGCTCTTGCCGCTCTGGTCGGCCTCGTTCACCGTTTTCAGGAATTTCAGCGTGAAAGTGTTGTTGTCGGCGGCAAACTGCTTCTGCGCTGCCGTCAGCATCACGGGCTCGGCGTTCGACATCATGTTCACCACTCGCTTGGTCTCGTCTGAGTTCTCCACCTCCTCATCATCCGATGAGCACGACAGCACGGCACTGCTCAGCACGACGGCTGCCAAAAAGAATAAATACTTTTTCATGTTTCAGTTGTTATTAGCTTTGATTACCTGTAAGTCTTTATCACTATAACGGAAAAAGGCTGTAATCTTGCACGGGAAAGTGTTAAAAAATCGATCGACCTGTACGGTTGAAAATTTTCAGTCGTTCATAAAAAAAACAGGCTCGCCGACACGACGAGTCAACCGTTCAGGTAGAAAACTATTCTTGCCCTTCAGCACATTATCTGTGCTGCAAACAAAGTGTTTCTGGCCGCCTCACTTCGCCTGGACGAAACGTCGAAACACGTGGGGGCAAACGTCGAAAGCGATTTGGCAGCAGGCACAGTTCTTCATACCTTTGCAGTGTCAAAAGACAAAAGAAGAATGAAAACAGAAACATATTATTAATTTTTAAAAACTTACAGAGTATGAAAAAGATGATGTTCGCCCTCGTGGCAATGTTCGTGATGACAATGAGTGCTAATGCACAGAGTAATGACAGCAACGGCAAGCTTTCTTTCGATCGAATGAGCAGCTGTCTCGAGCTGAGGGTTAATCAGATTGAGCCCGTTAAGACAGCAATGGCGCAGTTCAGCAGTTCAATGGAGGCTTTTTACCAACTGAAGGATGCTTCAAAAAGGGCTGAAGCGTGGCAGAAGATTCAGGCTCGCCACAAAAAGACGATGAAGAAGATTCTGAGCTCAAGGCAGTACGACAAGTACGTTCAGTTATTCGACCTGACAGTCACGAACACAGCCGACCGGATGATGGACGAGGCCACTGCTGCCAAATAACCATCCCTTGCAACCTAATATCTCTCCTGCATGGCGTTTTTGCAGGAGAGATTTTGTCATTTCAATAATTATGCGTAATTTTGCAGTATGAAGAAAATGCAGCCAAAAGACATCTGGCTATTGGTGGCTCAAGTGCTGCTGCTGTCGCTCATCATGCTCTCGCCGGCACTCATCAGCTACATCAGTAGCGGCGACAGCAGGCTGGTAGTAGAATCTATGTGGATAGCTTTCTACTGGCTGGCTCCGGCTATGGGTGTCTATCTCGTCAACTTCTACCTGTTTGTCCCGCTGCTATGGGTTCGTCATCGTTTCTGGCTGTTTGGAGTAGCGAATGTATTGCTGCTCATCATCAGCAATCTGCACCTTATAAACAATGACATCAACACCTTGCCTGATTACTTCCGTGCAGGCTATTCGCTGTTTCTGATCATCTCCCTTCTGCTCAGTGTAATGGCCATCGGCATTGCATTGAGCATCCGTTACATGATGCGACGGAGCGAGCGCAGGCAGAAAGAAGTAGAGGCAGAGCTGGCTTGGCTGAAGAATCAAATCAATCCGCACTTCCTGTTTAACACGCTCAACAACATTTCGAGCCTTGCCCAAATAGACGCTGACGAGACGCAAGAGGCCATCATGCAACTGAGCGACCTACTGCGCTATGCTATGTACGAGACCAACAAGCCCAAAGTGCGACTTGACGGGGAAGTGGAATTTATGCGTAACTACATCGAACTGATGAAACTGCGCTGCAATGAAATGACCAAGGTCGATGCGCAGTTCACCATTCACAATGCACAATCAGAGATAGCTCCCTTGCTTTTCATCTCACTCGTTGAGAATGCCTTTAAACACGGTATGAACAGCAATGAACCTGCTTCTATCAACATTCGTTTGGAGCAGCAGGACGACACGCTCGTCTTCGTCTGCGACAACACCAATAATCCCAAGCCTACCAAAGACCGCAGCGGCTCGGGCATCGGACTTGAAAACACCCGTCGCCGTCTGGATTTGCTCTATCCTGGCTGCTATACGTGGGAACAGGCCATTACTACTGAAAACGTCTATCACGTTAAAATCTCCATCCGCCTATGAAACCGCTCACCTGTATGATTGTCGACGACGAACCATTGGCAGTACGCCTGCTGGAATCGTATGTGGAAAAGACGCCCGACCTGCAGCTGATGGCTTCATATACCGACTCCATTACAGCCATCAACGCTATCAAGGAGCAGAAACCCGACTTGGTGTTTCTCGACATACAAATGCCCAATATCGACGGCATGGAGTTGGCACATAGTCTGCCAGAACAAACACGTGTTGTCTTTGCCACAGCCTTCAAGGAATATGCCTTCGAGAGTTATGAGGTGGAAGCCCTTGACTTCCTTTTAAAGCCTGTCCGATATAACAAATTCCTTGCTGCCGTTGAGAAAGCTAAAAAATCACATCAGCCACCGGCTGCCACTCAGCCTCAACAGCCAAACACGTTTTTCATACGTGTAGATGGTGAATGGCGTAATATCGCTATTGATCAGATTATCTATGTCAACGGCATGAAAGATTATGTACTGTTCTATCTTGACGGTGAGAAAAAGCCGCTGATATCTCATCTGACCATGAAGGCTGTTGAGGAGATGTTGCCGGCTGACAAATTCTTGCGCATTCACCGTTCCTATATTGTGGCAGTTGACAAAATTCAAAAAGTTGATCGCAACGATTGTGTCTATATAGGAGAGGAAATCATCCATATCCCCGACGGCTACCGGCAGGTTTTCAACCAGCTGCTTGGAACCCGCTCAATAGACAAGAAAAGTACACCATTGGAACGATGATGCATCATGCCGTCAGCACCACGGGCTCGGGTTTCGACGGCATGTTCACCACTTGCTTGGTCTCGTCCTTGTTCTCCTCCTCATCATCCGATGAGCACGACAGCACGGCACTGCTCAGCACGGCGGCTGCCAAAAAGAACAAATACTATTTCATGTTTCAGTTGTTTTTTGCTTTATTTTCCTGTACGTTTCTGTCAATAGAACGGAAACAGCAAAAATCTTGTACGGGAAAGTATTAAAAAAATGTATTCTTTCCCCTTAACCTATATTATTCAAGAATCAGTCAGGATGAGTAAAAAATTTTTACAAAAGTGACGGAAAAACAGGTCTCAACGATGCTGAGAATGGCTCAGAATTCACGACAGGACGATTTGCTGAAAAAAACGCGAAAAGTCAATGCCTTTTTTTCACGCGGACCATCTTTTTGAGCAAAAACATGCCGTTCTGGAGCAAAAATTGGCCCTTTCAGAGGCTGAAAAGCTGCACAAAGTCCATACAGGTGTGCATTTTTTGAGCCACACTCATGCTCATCCGATGACCGTCAGACCGCAAAACACAGTCTTCCCGCTTCTATTTCACGAATTTCATTTGTAAAGAAATCGGAATAAAATTTCTTTACATTTTTGAAGGAGATAGTCACGATTTCATCACATCTAGACATCACATCTAAAAAACCCGAAAACCACGAACAGGTATTAGTTGCTTTCGTGGTTTTCGATGTTGAAATAAAAGTGTTTTATGAATCATTCAGGATAGAGGCCCTGTTTGTGAACAGTCTATTTGAAGTGCTGCATCTCGTAGAGTGCCTTCAGAGCGCGGCCTGTGTTGTTGTCGAAGAGTGAGGCGTTATACCAGCCGTTCTTCAGGTCGCCGCTGCAGCCGTAGGCATTAGCTTCGGCATACCACCAGCTGAGTCCGTTCACCTGCGGGTATTTCTTCAGCAGCATGATAAGGTCGTCGACATACTGCTTCTGTCCGTCGGCGCTGAGCGGGTAGGTGGCGCTGTAGTCGACGGTGGAGCCTGGCACGGCCCACTGCGAGGGATAGCCCATCTCTACTATCTGAATCGGCTTGCCGTAGTTCTTGGCCGTGAGCTGCTGCAGGGCAGTGTCGAGGATGTTCATCTTGCCGTGGAAGTAGGAGTAATAGCTCAAGCCGATGATGTCGTAGTCGATGCTGGCGGCCTTCAGGCGGTCGAAATAGTCGGTGAGCACCGACGGGCGGGCAGCACGCTCGCTGTGGATGATGATCTGTGCGCGGGGGCACTCCTCGCGGCAGGCTTTCGTGGCCTGGCGCAGCAGGGCGAAGAAGCGGTTCCAGTTGGCCTGCGGGCTGTTGGTGTAGCAGCGGTTGACCTGGCTGTTGCCTACGGCGGCCTGCGTGCCCCACAGCATGCCGTAGCTGATTTCGTTGCCCGTCTGGATGAAGTCGGGTGAGGCCCCGGCGGCGTTC
This sequence comes from uncultured Prevotellaceae bacterium, assembly GCA_902778535.1. Lineage (GTDB taxonomy): Bacteria > Bacteroidota > Bacteroidia > Bacteroidales > Bacteroidaceae > Prevotella. Next base: position 23,089 of record CACYYG010000006.1, on the reverse strand, counting down.
AGCTGGCGCAGACAGTCGCGGGTGTAGTCGTAGAGCTTCGACTGCAGCTGCTCGTCGGCGAAGTCCTTCCAGCTGTCGGGCGTCCACTGCTTGGCGGGGTCGGCCCACGTGTCGCTGTAGTGGAAGTCGAGCATGAACAGGAGGCCTGCCGCCTTGATGCGCTTGCCCATGGCTATGACGTAGTCCAGATCCTGAATGACGGCTTTGTCGCTGTCCTTCGAGGGGTCGACGAACAGGCGCACGCGCATGGTGTTCCACCCCTGCTCCTTGAGGAAGGCGAGCACATCGCTGACGGGCTTGCCGTCTATGTCCTTATACTGCGCACCCTGCGCCTCGTATTTCGCCAGCATCGACACGTCGCCGCCCACAAAACGCTGGCCTGCGGGTGGCGTGAGGGTGATGCTGTCGATGGCCGCCGCCTCGAACGAGCCCGACGAGAAGCTCAGCAGGCTGGTGGTGGCGGTATTTTTTTCCTGACAGATGTAGAATGTCTGGGCCGTGACGTGCGGTGTGTACAGGCATGTCAGGGCGGTGATGAAAAGAGTTAGCAGACAGTAGCGTTTCATGTCAATAGACGTGGTTGATGGTTTATCGGATAAAGTTGATCAATAACACTCGGTTCATAGGAGGAAAATGTTTTATGTCTCTTTTTTACTGTTTATTAGCTGCCGATATTCACCACTTGCGTGCAGTAGTCGACGGCGGCCATGCGGTGGGTGACGATGATGACGGTGCGCTGCTGGGCATCCAGCAGGTTGTGGAGTACGCGGCGCTCGGTGTCGGCGTCGAGGGCGCTCGTGGCCTCGTCTAAAAGGATGATGCTGCCTGGGCGCAGCAGGGCACGCGCTATGGCCAGACGCTGTGCCTGTCCCTCGCTCAGTCCCCCACCCTGCTCCGAGAACTCGGTGTCGATGCCTTCGGGCAGGTCGAACACAAAGTCGGCGCAGGCCATTCGCAGGGCCTCGCTCATCTGCTCGTCGGTGGCATCGGGGTTGGCCAGCAGCAGGTTCTGGCGCAGCGTGCCGCTGAGCAGTGTGTTGCCCTGTGGCACATAGACGAAGTTACAGCGGTGGCAGGGCTTCAGCTCTTCCTGCCACCCGTCGCTATAAATAGAGATGTGTCCGTCGGTGGGCTGTATCAGGGCGAGCAGCAGGCGGATGAGCGTGGTCTTGCCTGAGCCTGTAGGACCCATCACGGCAGTACACGTGCCCGGTGCGAAGTCGTAGTTGTCGTGAAGCAGGGCCGGTTTCTGACCTGGGGCGCCATAATTGAACGTGACATCCTGGAAACGGATGCCGCACGGCGTGGGTGCAGGATGCGGGTCGTCATGCTCTTCAGCGGGTTTCTCGTCAAGCTCCATCAGTCGCTCGGCAGCAGTAAAGACGCTGACGAAAGCGGGTGCCAGACGGGTGATGTCGCGTGCGGGGCCCTGGATGCGATAGACGAGCTGCAGGAACGCCGTCATGCCGCCAAAGCTCAGCGTACCGGCGTGCAGGCGCAGTGCTCCCCAGAGAAAGGCAATGAGATAGCCGGCGGAGAAGCCGAAGTTAAGGAAGAAATTGCTGATGACGCTGAACCATGTGCGCCGCTTCACCCAGTCGCGCAGCGTATACTGCTTGTCTTCCAGACGGTCGAGCATCTGTGGCTCGGCCTCCATCGTCTTCACCAGCATACGGTGCTGCATCGTCTCAGTCAGCAGGCTCTGAATCTGACTGTCGGTCTGACGCACCTGACGGGAGTAGTAGCGCATGTTGGAAATATAGAAACGGCTGAGCAGGGCGAATAAAGGCAGGATGGCAATGGTGATGCACGCCAGCCAAGTATCCATGCGCAACAGATAGAAGAACGCACCGAAGAACATGGCCAGCGTGGAGAGCACCGACGGCAGCGTCTCGGTAAGGAATGTCACCACCTGCTTCACATCCATCTCCAAACGGTTGATGATATCGCCGGAATGCATGGCTTCCCTACCCTGCCACTGCTGGCGCAGGATGCGTGCCACCAGCTGCTGCTGCATACGGTTCTGAGCCTTGATGCCAAGGATGTTCCTGATCCAGACACGCGAGATACCCACGGCAAACTCAGCCAGGATGATGGCAGCCATGATGCCAATGGCCCAGTAGATGGAACCGGAACGCACACCGGAGGCTGTATCGATGGCGCGTTGCATCGCCCACACCGTGAGCAGTGAGAGGCCTACGCCGAAAAGACCGACACAAGCATTAAGCGTGGCCTGAAGCCGGTTGCCGCGCAACGCTTTCCACAGCCAGCGCGCTATCTCGCGCCAGTTGTACTTGCTCTGCGGCAACTTGAATATCTCTTTTATCTTCACCAACGGTTATTGGTTAACGGTTAACGGTTATTGTCTACCGTCTGCTCCCCACATCATCTTCTCGCGCAATGTTGAGAAGAAGTTGGTGGACGCACGTTTCACCACACGCGCCACGTAAGGCGCACGGCTCAAGCGGATGACGGTGCCTTCGGGCATCTTCGTGGAGCGGCCATCGACGGCTACGAGAAAAGTATGGCTGCGACTGCTGACATTCAGTTCGACTACAGCGCTGTCGGGGATGACAATAGGTCTGATGTTGAGCGAATGAGGCGCTACGGCGGTGAGCAGCAGCACGCCGGTGCGCGGCACGATGATAGGGCCGCCGTTGCTGAGCGAATAGGCAGTAGAGCCGGTCGGCGTCGACACGACAAGACCATCAGCCTGGTAAGTCGTCAGATATTCGCCGTTGATTGTTGTGCGGATGCTGATCATCGAAGCGGTGTCGCGCTTGAGGATGGCCACATCGTTCAGTGCACAGGGACTTTCGTTGATGACAGCACCATTGCTGTTGGCCGCTGTCTCTACAAGGATGAGGGCGCGGTCTTCAATGCTGTAGTCGCCGCGGTAGAGGGCATCGATGGTGGCCTCCACGTCACGCGTGCCGGCATCGGCCAGAAATCCCAAACGGCCCATGTTGAAGCCAAGAATGGGCGTCTGTCGCGATCCCACGAGACTGGCTGTCTTCAGCAAAGTGCCGTCGCCGCCCATCGACAGGGCGAAGTCGGCCTCAAAGTCGCCGCCGGAAAAGGTAGAAACAGAAGCCGACGGGCCGACAAGGCGTAACGACCTCGTCAGCTCGTCGGTAGACAGCAGCTCAGAACAGCACAGAAAATCGTAATACTCTTCCTCTATCATCAAATGCGCCCCGCGCTCGCGCAAGCACAGCAGCACATCGCGCACGGCAGCACTCTTCGCATGCTGGTAGACATTGCCGAAAAGGGCAAAAGTGAGGGTCTGGGATGACATATTCTGCTTTTTTCTTTTCTGTCTTAAAAACTTTTTGTATATTTGCAGCTGCAAAAATACGAAAATATTCTGAAACAATGGCAAAAGTTTATGTTTTTCTTGCTGACGGCTTCGAAGATGTCGAGGCCCTCATCCCTGTCGATGTGCTCAGGCGCGGCGGACAAGAGGTGGTAACAGTGAGCGTCATGGACGACTCACAGGTGGTGGAATCGGCTCATGGCGTGCAGATAGTGGCCGACACCCTGTTCGACGACGTCGATCTCAACGATGCCGCGCTCCTGCTTCTGCCTGGTGGAATGCCCGGCGCCAGCAATCTCTTCGACCACGACGGACTGAAAGAGGCGCTCCTACGTCATAGCGCACAGGGCAAACTCACGGCAGCCATCTGCGCCGCTCCCGCCGTGGTGCTGGGACAATTAGGATTGCTGAACGGACGGCGTGCCACATGCTATCCGGGCTTTGAGCATTTGCTGGGCGGCGAATATACGGGCGAGCTGTGCACTGTTGACGGCCACTTTATCACGGCTGAAGGCCCCGCTGCAGCTTTCCCCTTCGCCTATAAGCTGCTGGAAATCCTGGCTGGCGAGGAAACGTCTCGACAGGTTGCCACGGGTATGCGCTATGCCCACCTGATGAACTGGTAGGAAAAGAAGCGAAACGATGACGCTGAAATACGACGTGGTGGTCATCGGCGGAGGACACGCAGGCTGTGAGGCGGCTTGCGCTGCTGCGAATATGGGCGCAAAGACGCTGCTGGTGACCATGGATATGAACAAAATCGCTCAAATGTCGTGCAACCCAGCCATCGGCGGCATCGCCAAAGGCCAGATTGTGCGTGAAATTGATGCGCTTGGCGGTCAGACGGGTCTTGTCACTGATGCTACAAGCCTGCAATTCAGGATGTTAAATGTCGGCAAGGGTCCTGCGGTATGGAGCCCTCGCGCCCAGTGTGACCGCGGAAAGTTCATCTGGCAGTGGCGCACTCAGCTCGACAACACGCCCAACCTTGACATTTGGCAGGATCAGGCCTGTGAGCTCATCACCGAACCAGCCCAACCGGCTTTACCAACTTCACCTATACAGCGCGTCACTGGCGTGCGCACCATTTGGGGCACGGAAATTCTAGCCCGCTGCATCGTCATCACCGCCGGTACCTTCCTTAATGGCTTATTGCACATAGGAAGGAAAATGATTCCCGGCGGACGCATTGCCGAACCTGCGGTAAGCGGTCTCACAGAAAGCATCACACGACACGGCATCCGAACAAACCGTATGAAAACGGGCACACCTGTTCGCATAGACAAGCGAAGCGTTGACTTCAGCCTCCTTGACGAACAGCCAGGCGAACAGCATCCCTACATGTTTTCGTATGTTCCGATATTTTCGCAACAAAAACATCAATTAAAGCAGCTTCCTTGCTGGACTGTCAACACCAATGCTGCCGTGCACGACGTGTTGCGCAGTGGCTTAAAAGATTCACCACTATACAACGGACAAATACAGTCTATAGGTCCGCGCTACTGTCCATCCATTGAGACAAAGCTAGTCACCTTCCCCGATAGAGAACAACATCCGCTCTTCCTCGAACCTGAGGGCGAGGAAACCAACGAGATGTATCTGAACGGTTTCTCATCTTCACTGCCCATGGAAACGCAGATAGAAGCCCTGCGACACATTCCTGCATTCCGTGATTTGAAAGTCTACAGACCGGGCTATGCCATAGAGTATGATTTCTTTGACCCAACACAACTGAAACACACGTTGGAATCAAAGATTATTGACGGTCTATTTATGGCCGGACAGGTGAACGGAACGACTGGTTATGAAGAGGCAGCAGGCCAAGGACTGGTGGCAGGTGTCAACGCTGCTTTAAAATGCGTTGGAACCGAAGAATTTATATTACATCGCGACGAGGCTTACATCGGTGTTTTAATAGATGACTTGGTGACGAAAGGAGTGGACGAACCTTACCGGATGTTCACTTCACGTGCTGAATTCCGAATCTTACTCAGGCAAGACGATGCCGACCGTCGATTGACAGAACGCTCCTATCAACTTGGACTGGCTTCCAAAGAACGCTACGAGTGGTGGATGCAGAAGAAGTCATTCATCGAAGAAATCGAAGACTTTTGTTATAACTACCCTGTCAAGCCCAAGCTTATCAATGACGCTTTAGAGCAGCTCGGCACTACACCACTGCAATTTGGCGTCAAGCTGGCCGACCTCATAGCCCGTCCGCAGCTCAGCATCAAGAGCCTCACTCCTTTCATCGATGAATTGCAAAACCGCATCGACCGTCTTCCTAACAGAAAAGAAGAGATTGTCGAGGCTGCAGAGATTCGCATCAAATACAAAGGTTACATCGAACGTGAGCGTGTCGTGGCAGAGAAGATGCACCGCTTGGAGAACATCCGCATCAAGGGCCACTTCAAATATAACGAGATACAGTCGCTCAGTACAGAAGCCCGACAGAAACTGACTGCCATCGATCCTGTGACACTGGCACAGGCCAGTAGGATCCCCGGCGTCAGTCCCAGCGACATCAACGTTCTACTCGTGTTGATGGGCCGATAAGTTTCATGTGAAACATCTTACCAAAAATCAACGAATAAACCACTCATTATGAACAACAAAGTATTATTGGACAATCTGAGGTGCATACCAGATTTTCCGAAGAAAGGCATTAACTTCCGTGACGTTACCACACTCTACAAGAACGGAGAATGTGTGCAAATCATGCTCAATGAATTAGAGCACCTGTACAAAGACAAAGGCATCACAAAGATTGTGGGTATCGAGAGCCGAGGCTTTGTCATGGCCTCTGCATTAGCAGGACGACTCGGCTGCGGCATCGTTCTGGCAAGGAAACCAGGCAAGCTGCCCGCCACGGTCATCAAAGAAAGTTTCTCGAAAGAATATGGAGTTGACACGATTGAGATGCACTTAGACTCGATAACGGAGGATGACGTTGTACTCATCCACGACGACTTGCTCGCCACGGGCGGTACAGCAAAGGCCGCATATAATCTCGTACAGCACTTCCATCCAAAGAAAACATACATGAACTTCATTATAGAGATCAAGGACGAAGGACTGCACGGCCGCGACCTGTTTGAGGGCATCGAACTCACTACGCTACTGACCATTTAGCCCACGTGTGTTTCACGTGAAACAAACAACGAATGACAAAGGAAGAAAACGATAAGCGGTTAGCATACTTGAAGGGAATTGTGAGCCGTCTGCCTGAGAAGCCAGGAAGCTATCAGTTCTACGACAATGAACACATCATCATATATGTGGGAAAGGCAAAGAACCTGAAAGCCCGTGTATCGTCGTACTTCCATACGGAGGTGGACCGATTCAAGACGAAGGTGCTTGTGTCTAAAATTTATGACATCAGCTACACCGTAGTCAACACAGAAGAAGATGCGTTGTTGTTGGAAAACTCGCTCATTAAGAAATATAATCCACGCTACAACGTTCTCCTGAAAGACGGTAAGACATATCCGTCAATCTGTATCACCAACGAATATTTTCCCCGCATTTTCAAGACACGCACCATCAATAAGAAAGTGGGCACATACTTCGGACCATACTCTCATATCGGTTCGATGCAAGCTGTGCTCAGCATCATCAAAGAATTGTACAAACCGCGTACCTGCCGTTTTCCCATCACCAAAGAAGGGGTGGAAAGCGGCAAATACAAAGTTTGTTTGGATTACCACATCAAGCGGTGCAACGGGCCGTGCATGGGAAAACAGAGCTACGAGGCTTACCAAAAAAATATCCAACAGGCACGAGAAATCCTTAAGGGGAATACACGTCAGATCATGCGTGAGATGAGAGAAGAGATGGAACGTCTTGCGGATGAATTAAGATTCGAGGAAGCCGAGGAAATCAAGCAGAAATACATCGCTTTAGAGGGGTTCGTCAGCCGAAGCGAGGTGGTAAGTCACACCATCAACAACATAGATGTCTTCAGTATCACGAGCGATGAAAAAATAGCCTATATAAACTATCTGCACGTCAACAACGGAAGCATCAACCAGAGTTTTACCATCGAGTATAAGAAGAAACTCGACGAGAGTGATGAAGAACTTCTACAGTTGGGTATAATAGAGCTGCGAGAGCGCTTCAAAAGCGAAGCAAAGGAGATTGTAGTGCCGAGAGAAGTGGATATCGCATTAGAAAACGTCAAATTCACAGTGCCGAAATTAGGCGATAAAAAGACGTTGTTAGACCTATCCGTGATGAATGGCAAGCAGTATAAAATGGACAGGATGAAACAAGCCGAGAAGCTGAATCCGGAACAGAAACAGGTACGCTTGATGAAAGAACTACAAGAAAAACTGCACCTCCCCACCCTACCTTATCAGATAGAATGTTTCGATAATTCCAACATTTCCGGTACGGATGCGGTAGCAGCCTGCGTGGTCTTCAAGAAGATGAAACCAGCGAAAAAGGAATACAAACACTACAACATCAAAACCGTTGTCGGGCCAAATGACTATGCATCAATGAAAGAGGTTGTACACCGCCGTTATTCACGGTTGATTGACGAGGAACAGCCTCTGCCCAACCTCATAATAGCCGACGGCGGCAAAGGACAAATGGAGGTTATACGACAGGTCATTCAGGACGAATTAAATTTGGACGTACCCATTGCAGGCCTGGCAAAGGACGATCGTCACCGCACCAATGAACTGCTGTATGGTTTCCCCCCTATAAAAATTGCACTAAAGGTAGACAGCGAACTCTTTCATGCGCTCACCAGGATACAGGACGAGGTGCATCGTTTCGCCATCACTTTCCATCGAGACAAACGATCCAAACACGCCCTGCACAGCGAACTGGAAGAGATTAAGGGCATAGGCCCCAAAACACGGGACATTCTTTTGAAAAAAATAAAGTCAGTGAAGCGAATCAAAGAGACGTCAGAACAGGAAATTGCTACACTTATCGGGAAAGCAAAAGCAAAAATTGTCGTCCAGCACTTTGAGAACCAGAAAGAGCATCAAGAAATTACTTAACTTGCTGTATACTAAAACGTTAAGTTGAAATTTGTCAAAATTGGAGTTCTCAATAAAAAATGTAATGAAATCGTGAATATCGTCTTCAAAATGTAAAGAAAAATGATTCCGATTTCTTTACAAATGAAATTCGTGAAATAGAAGCGGAAACGCACTGTTTTGCCGTCTGACAGTCTTCGGATGAGCATGAGTGTGGCTCAAAAACTGCACACTTGTAAGGGGTTTGAGCAGCTTTTCAGCCTCTTAAAGGGTCAATTTTTGCTCCAGAACGGCTTACTTTTCCTCAAAAAGATGGTCCGCGTGAAAAAAAGGCATTGACTATTTTTCATGGGGATATACTTTTTGAAAACGAGGATGCTCCCAAAAAGCAGAAAAATGAGCTAAGCGACTACATGTCAACGAGATAGCCAACCCCTCTCATTTTCGCGTATTTTTCAGCAAATTATACTGTCGTGAATTCTGAGCCAATCTCAGCATCGTTGAGACCTGTTTTTCAACAACTTTTGTAAAAAGATTTTACTAATCTTGAATTATTTCCATGAATAATTCAGGGTAAGGAACAGAGATATAATTATAAAGGAATATATGAGGAAAAAAAGTAAGGAAGATTTATTGACATAGATTTGGTAAAATAAAAAATAATGCGTATTTTTGCAACAAAATGAACAAACGATGAGAGCAGTAATACAGCGTGTTAGTCACGCCAGCGTGAGCATCGGCGGAGAAATGCACTCAGCCATCGGACCGGGCTATCTCATTCTGTTAGGCGTATGCGACGAGGACAGCGGGGAAGACGTAGACTGGCTGGTAAAAAAGATTGCCAATCTTCGCGTGTTTGGCGACGACAATGGCATTATGAACCGCAGCATCATCGAAGCAGGAGGCGAAGCACTGGTAGTCAGCCAATTCACGCTATTCGCCAGCTATAAGAAAGGCAACCGTCCGTCGTGGTTCCGTGCAGGTAGTCACGAACATTCAATTCCTCTTTACGAATCATTCTGTAAACTTCTTGGCGAAGCGATTGGAAAACCCGTTGGAACCGGTGAATTTGGTGCAGACATGCAGGTCGAACTACTCAATGACGGACCAGTGACAATCTGCATGGATACCAAAAACAAAGAATAATGGAAAAAGGAAAAAACAAAGCGTTGAAAGCACTTTTGATATACATTATTGTTTGTCTGACTATCATTTACATATTACCAGCAATTATTCTGAATATTCTTGGATGGCAAAAATTTGATTAAAATGACGATAAAAGAAGCACAACAAGCTGTAGACCATTGGATTAAAGAGTACGGCGTGCGCTACTTCTCAGAGCTCACCAATATGGCAGTTCTAACGGAGGAAGTAGGCGAACTGGCACGTGTGATTGCACGCAAATACGGCGACCAGTCGTTCAAACCGGGCGAGAAAGACAACCTCGGCGAGGAGATGGCCGACGTTCTCTGGGTACTTATCTGTTTGGCCAACCAGACGGGCGTCGACCTTACCATAGAACTTAACAAAAGCATTGAAAAAAAGACCCGCCGCGATGCGTTACGGCACATTGAAAACCCAAAACTACAAGCATAATAACCAATAAAAATACAGTTATGGCAGAACAGCACAACCATGAGCATAAACATGCTCAACCCATGAGCCACATAGAGGAGGCTCTGAAGAAGTATAACCTCAACATCAGCGACGAACAGGTAAGTGAGGCAGTGAAGAAAATCATTGCCGAGAAAGTGCCACAGAACGACACTTTGGAAGTGAAGAAATTCCTGATGGGTAGCGTGGAACTGACCACATTAAAAACCACCGACAGCGAAACAAGCGTGATGGCCTTCACAGAAAAAGTGAATAAGTTCGACGAGACCTACCCCACCCTACCCCATGTGGCAACGATCTGCGTATATCCGAAATTTGCAAAGGTTGTAGCCGAGACGTTGGAGGTGGATGGCGTAGAAATCGCCTGTGTCAGCGGCAGTTTCCCAAGCAGTCAAAGCCTCATCGAGGTGAAAACCGTCGAAACATCGTTGGCCATCAAGGACGGAGCTACCGAGATCGACATCGTGATGCCTGTCGGCTCAATGTTAGAGGGCGACTACGAGACTGTTGTTGACGAGATTCAGCAGCAGAAAGAAGCCTGTGGCGAGCATGACATGAAGGTCATCCTGGAAACAGGAATGTTGCAGACAGCAAAGAATATCAAGATTGCCTCACTCCTGTCAATGTACGCCGGCGCCGACTACATCAAGACATCCACGGGAAAAGAGAAGCCGGCAGCCACGCCGGAAGCCGCCTACGTAATGTGCCAGGCCATCAAAGAATATTACGATGAAACGGGCATCATGATAGGTTTCAAGCCCGCCGGCGGACTGAATACGGTGATGGATGCCCTCATCTATTATACCATTGTGAAAGAGGTACTTGGCGAGAAATGGCTCACCAATAAATACCTGCGCTTAGGCACCAGCCGCCTCGCCAACCTGCTGCTTAGCGAGGTCATTGGTAAAGAGGTGAAGTTCTTCTAAAATAATTATAAAATTATGAAGTTTGACAATAATTCAGAATTTATAATCCCTTTAGTGTTAACATCTTTGCCATTTCCAGCTAGCTGTATTCAACACGCAGATGTAACAATCATATCGGATTACTTCAATTTTATAACAATACAAGTAGATAATTATAAAGTAAAAGAAGAAATTTTAGAAACTGATAAAACATTTGAAGATGTAGAGTATACACAAAACGGAATGATATTAAAGTACAATATTCCAAGTACTATACGTTATATTTGCAATATTATAAAAAAATGCGGATACACCGGATTAACCAAAGATCTTCTGTTTGATTGTATAGCTTTTTGGAAAAAAGATAGTTATAATGTTATAGTAAACAACAAAAATTTGACCGCTCGAAATAGTTCGATAGGATAATTTAGCGTCAATAGTGTCGCTTCATGACATAGTCGAGATACGTGACCAAGGCGTCGCGTATCTCGATTTTTTTCACGCTTTCATCGATAAACACCATGCTCTTGTCGTAAAAATCCTGCATTCGCTGCTCAGCATACTCTATGCCTCCCTGCTGTTTCGTATATTCCACTAAAACAGCGATTTCATCGGTATTGATAGAGCCAGCCTTTACCTTCTTAGCGAGAGTAATCATCGCCCCGAAGGGAGCAGTGCGCAGCGCATAGAGCACGGGTAGCGTCAGCTTACCCTCCGTCATATCATTGCCAGTGGGTTTACCTATCTCGCGTGAATCGTAATAATCGAAGATGTCATCGCGTATCTGGAACATCATGCCCAGCATCTCGCCAAAGCGACGAGCCTGTTCCACTTCATTATCATTGGCACCGACAGAAATACATCCCAACGTAGCGCATGATTCAAAAAGCGAGGCAGTCTTTTTATGGATAACATCATAGTAAACTTGTTCGGAGAAATCAGGGTTTTGAATGTTCGAGAGCTGGAGAATCTCACCAGCAGCCAGCGTCCGTCCTAGCTGCGAGAGATTCTCCACTATGCGTTGATCGCCAGTCTTCGATACATGTAAAAGAGCCGTAGAAAGAATGTAGTCACCAACCAACACAGCTACTTTATTATTAAAAGAGGCATTAACCGAAGCCTGACCGCGGCGCTCAGTGCTCTCGTCCACCACGTCGTCGTGCACCAGCGAGGCGGTATGCAACAGCTCCAAGCCTATGGCTGCATTCAGCGTCACGTCGCTCACCTCACCATAGTTCTTTGCTATCAGTAGCGTCAGCAATGGGCGCATTCGCTTGCCGCCACGCTGTCGGATGTGTGTCAGGGCATTGCCCAACAAACCATCGTCGTGCGTCATTGCAGCGTTGAACATTTCTACAAACTGAGTGAATTCGCGCTCTATCGGACGCTTAATCAAACTTAGAGAATCCATTTTCTAAAATTTTGCAACAAAATTACGGAAAAACTCTGAATTATACGATTTTTTTTGGTAATTTTACACCAAAATTCTTTCACAACATGGAAAAACTCTTTTTGCTCGATGCCTACGCACTCATCTACCGCTCTTATTACGCCTTCATCAAGAACCCTCGCATCAACTCCAAGGGACTGAACACCAGCGCCATCATCGGCTTCGTCAACACTTTGCAGGAAGTGATTGAGAAGGAGCAGCCAAAGTACCTCGGTGTGGCTTTCGACCCCCACGGCCCGACGTTCCGCAGCGACGCCTTCCCGGCCTATAAGGCACAGCGCGAGAAGACACCCGAGGACATCACCCGCGCCGTGCCCATCATCAAAGAGTTGTTGCAGGCCTGGCACATTCCCGTGTTGCAGGTAGACGGCTACGAGGCCGACGATGTCATCGGCACATTAGCAAAAAAGGCCGAATCCATCGATGGTTTAGAGACTTACATGCTCACGCCCGACAAGGACTATGGACAGTTGGTAAGTGAACGTGCAAAGATTTTCCGTCCACGCCACGGCGGTGGCTATGAGGTGATGGGCCCGGCAGAGGTGTGCGCGAAATACGGCATCACTACCCCACCCCAGGTTATCGATCTCTTGGCACTGATGGGCGACTCGGCCGACAACTTCCCCGGCTGTCCTGGCGTCGGCGAAAAGACAGCCGCAAAGCTCATCCACGACTTTGGCTCTGTGGAACAACTCCTCGCTCGAACCAATGAGTTGAAGGGAGTGCTGAAGACGAAGGTGGAAGATCATGCCGACGACATCCGCATGAGTTTCTTCCTCGCCACCATCAAAACCGATGTTCCGGTCGACTTCAACCTCGACGCCCTCATCTTACAAGAGCCCGACGAAGAAAAACTGGGAAAACTATTCGCCGAACTTGAGTTTAAGTCACTCGCCGAGCGAATTCTTAAAAAAACAGAAAAGAAACAAAAAGTTGCTAACGCAGAACTCTCTCTATTTGCAGAATTTGCGCCCGAGGACACAGGCGCTTCAAAATTTTCGAGTTTTGAGACCCTTAAAACGGTGTCTCACGATTACCAACTTGTTGAAAATGAGGATGAATTGCTCAAAATTTGTGATTTTTTCTTGACAAAAAAATTTTTCAGTCTAGACACGGAAACCACTTCCACCTCGCCAATTGACGCCGAACTGGTGGGTTTGAGCTTCTCTGTGGAAGAACACAAGGCTTTTTATGTGCCGGTGCCAGCCAACCGCGAAGAAGCGCAAAAAATTGTCGACATCTTCAAACCGCTATACGAAAATCCAGACATTTTAAAAATTGGACAAAACCTCAAGTACGACCTTGAGGTGCTTCGCAACTATGACGTCCGTCTTCAAGGACCGATGTGGGACACGATGATAGCACATTATCTTATCCAGCCAGAGCTGCGTCACAACATGGACTACATGGCCGAGACCTACCTGCACTATCAGACGGTGCACATTGATGAGCTCATCGGACCAAAAGGAAAAGGCCAGCGCTCGATGCGTGACCTCTCCCCTACCCTCGTCTATGAATACGCGTGCGAAGATGCCGACATCACGCTTCAGCTGAAGAACCGCTTGGAGCCCGAGCTGAAGCAGCTCGACTGCGAGCGCCTCTTCTATGACATCGAGATGCCACTGATGCCTGTATTGGCCGAGATGGAGATGAACGGCGTGGTGCTCGATACCGAAGCCCTGGCACAGACCTCAAAGGAGCTGACGCAACGCATGAACGAGATTGAGGCACGCATCTATGAGCTGGCTGGCGAGCACTTCAACATCAGTTCGCCAAAGCAGGTGGGCGACATCCTCTTCGCCAAGATGAAGATTGTAGAGAAGCCCAAGAAGACAAAGACAGGCCAGTTCGTCACCTCAGAAGACGTGCTGACACAGCTGCAGGGCAAGCATGAGATTGTGGCCGACATCCTTGCTTTCAGGGGACTGAAGAAGTTGCTCACTACCTATGTCGACAACCTCCCTACCCTCATCAACAAGCGTACAGGCCACATCCACACGTCGTTCAACCAATGCGTTACTGCAACGGGGCGCCTGTCATCCTCTGACCCTAATTTGCAAAACATTCCTGTGCGTGGCGAGGACGGCAAGGAGATACGCAAGGCCTTTGTGCCAGAGCCTGGCTGTCTGTTCTTCTCGGCCGACTATAGTCAGATTGAGTTGCGCGTGATGGCCCATCTCTCACAGGACGAGAACATGATCCGCGTCTTTGCCGAGGGCCACGACCTGCACGCCGCCACCGCCTCGAACATCTATAAGAAACCCATCAATGAGGTGACACGCGACGAGCGTACGAAGTCGAAGCGCGCCAATTTCGGCATCATCTACGGCATCACCGTCTTCGGTCTGTCTGAGCGCCTCGACATCAGTCGCGACGAGGCGAAACTGCTCATCGACGGCTTCTTCGACACCTTCCCCAAGGTGAAGGACTATATGGAGCACGCCAAGGCCGAGGCACGCCAAAAAGGCTATGTAGAGACGCTCTTCGGCCGTCGCCGCTATCTGCCCGACATCAACAGCGGCAATGCCACCGTGCGCGGCTTTGCTGAGCGCAACGCCATTAACGCGCCCATCCAGGGCACCGCCGCCGATATCATCAAGGTGGCCATGATTCGTATTTTCCAGCGCTTCCAGCAGGAGAATATCAAGAGCAAGATGATTCTGCAGGTGCACGACGAATTGAATTTCAGCGTGTTACCGGAAGAGCAGAGTAGGGTAGAGGCCATCGTTCTTGAGGAGATGCAGCACGCCATCGACCTTGCCGTACCCCTCGTGGCCGACAGCGGCTTCGGTGCCAACTGGCTGGAGGCACATTAAGTGAACTTGGGGCTATTCGGTGGTACGGAGGTACGGGGGTACGAGGGTATCCTCGTACCTCCGTACCACCAAGAAAAACCAGAAAAACAAAGCAAAAGTTTGTTTTTCTGGTTTTCTTATTCCTGGAAGAAAGTGGCTCAGCGGCTTACTTTCTTACCATTCTCAATCACTATGCCATGCGTGGCGTTTGTCTCTTGCAGGCGGCGCCCGCCGAGGTCGTAGGTGCCATTGACGACGGGAGCCGACTGGCGAACCTCGTTGATGCCGCTGATATCCTCTTCCGAGAACTGCCAGGCGTCGACGTAGACATTTTCGGCAGCGGTGACGACGAAATAGACGTTGTTTTTAACTCCCTTGAATTTCGTTTCGTCAATCGTGATGGTGTGATCTTCCATATCGGTCGACGAGAACTCGATGGTGGCAGCAGGCCGGGCTGGGCGGCTGAAACGTATCTCCAGCGTGCCAGTACCTTTGGCTCTCAGCGTAAACGACTTGGCGCCTGTGCCGAAATCAACCTTGCGAACCGACGTCCACGAGCCGGCTCTCATGTTCACCTGCATGTTCTCTGAGGCGTCGTTGCCCAATGTGCTTACTCTGGTATTCTTTTTTATGTTGGTAAAGTCCTCATAGTCAACGCCTCCACAGCTGGCCATTGTCTCAGCCTGCTGCAGCTCGTAGGGATTCAGGTTCTTGATTTGCGGCGCTCCTTCCAGGTTCGGCGTAACCTGCTTGACCGTTTGCGTAGCCTCGTTCACCGTGGCCTTGTTCACGCAGATGGAGCGGAAAATGCCGCAATTGCTTTCTATGACGCCGGCGCTTCTCCATTTCTCCATCAAGGGTGCTCCGTGGTAGATGTAATAGTAGTCATTGCCGAATTTCTGCAGATGCGAGTGGTTGTTGTTCGTGCCCATGCCAGGATGAGGCCCGTAGACGCCTTTGTACACCCAAGAATCGGGGTCAGTAGGATTGTCAGACACCATATAGCACATGGTGCAGGTATTGGGTTTCGACACGCTGATGCCATGAGCCTGCTTGTAGGCATTCCACTCGGCGTCGCTGCGGTTGGCCCAGTTAGAGCAATAGGTATAGACGTACTTGCCATTCATGACGTTCAGCTCGTTGGCCTCGAAATGATAGGGAGCCGGTATTCTGACGGGCGTGCCGTCAATGGCTGTCATGGAAGGCTTCAGCTTCACGATACGGGCATTCTTAGGATCAAGACCGTTGCCTCCGTCGACAGGGTCAAGACCGCCGAAGGTAATCCATCCCACACCGTTCTCGTCGATGGTCACACCCGGGTCGAAGACGGCAGAGCAGGGTGTTGCGCCCGGTGTGTCTCTATGAATCATCAGCTTGTTGTTGGGCGATTTCCAGGGACCGATGGGTGAAGTGGCCTTCAGCACGCCAATGCCGTGGCTGCTGTTGCAAAAGTAAAGGAAGAACTCTTCGACGCCGTTAGCCGCTGTGCGCCACGTGACTGACGGTGCCCACGAAACGCCGTAGCCCTGATACCACGGACTCGTGACCCACGACGAACAGAGTTTCTTCGTGTCAATGGTGCCGTGGAAAGTCCAGTTCGCCATGTCGTCGGTCGAGAACACCACGATAGACTTTATTTCACCGTAGTTGTTCTCGCCTTTCTTACCATTTTTGATGAACTGCTGATGGTCGTTGCTGCCGTAGACATACATGCGGCCATTGTACTCCAATGCGGTAGGGTCGGCACAGAAGATGTTGGCGCTGATGGGATTGCCATTCGCTGCTTCTTTGTAGTCGGGAGCAATGGTTTGTGCTTCAGCGTGCAAGCCAGCCATCATGATGGCCGATGCCAAAAACAATTTCTTTTGCATAGATTCTGGTTGTTTAGTAATTTTCTTCAGTAAATCTGCTGCAAAGTTACTAATTCTTTATCATTCCAGCAAAAAATATGGCCCGCAAATTTGTTCATCGAGCCCATTGCGGGCTATCTGTTTGTAAAGAAAAATGATTCCGATTATTTGACAAGAATAAAAACGCAAAATAGAAGCGGAAAGACTCGTTTTTGTAGTCTGTCGGTTAACAGAGGTGTACTTGAGAGGTTCGAAAATTGCACACACGCCTTACCTTTGTGCAGCTTTTCAGCCTCTACAAGGGTCTATTTTCGTTTCAGAACGCCTTACTTATGCTCAAAAAGAGGCTCCGCATGAAAAAAAGGCATTGACTTTTTTTCATGCGGATATACCTTTTTGAAAACGAGGATGCTCCCGCTAAGCAGGAATATGAGCTAAGCAGCTGCCAGTCAGCAAGATAGCCAACCCCTCTCATTTTCGCGTTTTTTTCGGCGAAGCATCCTTTCGTGAATTTGGCGCCATTCTCAGCCACGTTAAACCCTGTTTTTTTAACTATTTTGTAAAGAAAAATGACTGTAACCGACCTATATGATGCTCTAAGCATTTGGGATTCAACGATGGTTAATAATTCAATGTCCGCTCCAGCTCTGCTGGCTTGCAAGGCAAGAACTAAGGATGCGGAATTATGATTGTCAATCGTATCAAATCCGTGATTAAGCGAGTGCAAAACAATAGTTTACTTTTGCTTTGCCGAGTGTAAACGGATTATCTAATGTTTTTGTGTCGCCAGACAGGTAATCTTTGGTGCAAATTGATTCAAAAAGGCAGGGAAAAGAATGGTTAAGGTGGCACTTTAATGTAAAATGACGATTTCTTAGGCTGCTTTTATTCTAAAGGCTGGTCCTCACCGCTTAAAAGTTGGTCCTCACCACTTAAAAGCTGGTCCTCACCGCTTAAAAGTTGGTCCTCACCACTTAAAAGCTGGTCCTCACCGCTTAAAAGCTGGTCCTCACCGCTTAAAAGTTGGTCCTCACCACTTAAAAGCTGGTCCTCACCGCTTAAAAGCTGGTCCTCACCGCTTTTTTCTTCAAAAAAGTTTGGCCGATTCAATAAAAAGCACTACCTTTGCACCCACTAGAACCCGCCAAGCCTCTCCACGATGCTCAAATGTGCGGGTCGTTTTATTTTTATACGATGAGCAACAGAATCCCATTCCAGAAACCATACGCCAGTGCGCACGACCTGGTCAGACTGCTACAGTCGCGTGGCCTGACGGTAGCCGACACTGCCAAGGCTGAGCGATACCTCGAATTCATAGGCTACTACCGTTTGTCGGCTTACATGTATCCCCTCCTACAGATGCCCAAGGAGCAGCACCGCTACAAACCGAACACCACGTTCGACCAAGTGATGATGCTCTACCGCTTCGACAAGAAATTGCGCCTGCTCATCTTCAACGAGATTGAGAAGATTGAGGTGGCTGTTCGTAGCGCCATCGTCAACATCGGCAGCGACATGACGGGCAATCCCTTCTGGATGACTGACGGCAGCAATTTCATCGATGCCGCAAAGTTCCGTCACACGATAGACTTGATAGACGCAGAGCTTCACCGTTCACGCGAAGACTTTATCGTCCACTTCAAGCAGACCTATTCCGACGCCTATCCGCCTGCATGGATTCTGGCAGAAGTGCTTCCCTTCGGTGTTATCACCAACATCTTCAGCAACATCAAGACCCCACGTATCAAGAAGAGCATTGCCCGCAAGTTCGGCCTGCAAGTAGCCCCCTTCGAGTCGTGGCTCACCATCGTCACCCTGACGCGCAATTCCTGCTGCCACCATGCCCGTGTATGGAACAAGCAGAACACCATCCGTCCGATGCTCCCCAACCGCATGACAGGCAGTTGGATTACACTGCCTACCGATGCCCTCCGCATCTATTTCAATCTTTGCATCATCAAGTATTTCCTCAACATCATTTCGCTCATCAACGACATGAAGGCAAAGATTGATGCCCTACTCAGTTCCTACCCGTCCATTGACATCAACGCAATGGGCTTCCCTCGTGGTTGGGAAAGCGAACCGCTATGGCAATAGACACAATTATACAAGACGGGCGAGGATGGGAAACAGCACATCCTCGCCCGATTTGATTGGAAAAAACGCCCCAACAATAGAAAAATTGAGTTTGAATTGAAAATAATCGCATTTCTGCTTTACATTTTCTACGTCTGAACTGTATTATAAGTGTATGACACGAAAAGATGTTGAAAGTCTGTTCAAGACACACTACACGCAGATGTATCATCTGGCACTTACGTTGCTCTTCGATGAGGCGGAGAGCAAGGACGTAGTGAGTGATGTGTTCGCCAGTTTGATAAGCACGCCCAAACCGCAACAGCCCACAACAGAGCAAACGACCGACATCAATCCGGTCGCTCCCCTGCCAGCAGATACGGTTCAGACCGACACAATTCCCGTTGAGCCATACATTTTCAACAATGTGCCGCTTGACTCCATGCTCACAGCCTCGGCTCGTGAGCTCCGTTTCCATTTCGTTTGGAAGCGTGAAGACAGCCTCTCGCGTGTAGTAGAAAAGTTGAACACCTTCGAGGCCGTGAACATCGTCGAGGAGGACAAAACGCTGGTAGTAAGATGAGACACGCATTATATACTTTTGTGCTCATGGCCTGCATCCTCTGCATGCCCCTTGATACGTTCGCCCAGCGCATTAGCCATACCTATAATAATGTGTCGCTCAGCGAGGCCCTGCTCCAGTTGAACAACGAGCAGAAGGAATACGTCATCAATTTCCTCTACAACGAACTGGAGGACTTCCGTATCACTACCACCGTCTCGCGTAAGACCGTGCCCGATGCCATCCAGCAGATGATAGGCTTCTACCCCGTCCGCATGACCGTGAAGCCCGACGACCGAGAAATCTATGTGGAGTGTACCCACAAGACCGACCGCCACCTGACGGGCACCATCATTGATGAGCAAGACTTGCCTGTGGCTTACGCCAACATTGCAATTCTCAATCCTGCCGACAGCACCCTGCTTGGCGGTGGTGTATCGAACGAGAGCGGCTACTTCGCTATTCCATACGAACAAGAGAAAGTACTTGCCCGCATCTCCTTCGTGGGTTACAAAACCATATATAAAAGGTGTGAGACCTCAGACATCGGAACCATTCGGATGCAGCCCGACACATATACCTTGGGGAATGTGACAGTAAAGGGAGAGATTCCTCAATACAAGATGACTACGGGCGGCATGACCGTGGATATTCAAAACTCGATGCTGAAAGATGTCGGAACAGCAGACGATGTTCTCTCCATGCTGCCCGGCGTGCAGGGTAGCGAAGGCAATTTCACCGTCTTTGCCAAAGGCACGCCCGAAATCTACATCAACAACAAAAAAGTGCAGAGTGCTAAGGAACTGAAACAGCTGAAGTCTGACAACATCAAGAGTGTGGACATCATCACCTCGCCTGGTGCCAAGTACAATGCCGAGGTGAATGCCGTTATCCGCATCAAGACCATTCTTCCGCAGGGTGACGGCTTTAGCATAGAGGCATTCAGCCAAGTGGCCAACAACAGGAAGTGGACGACTTACGACGATTTGGAAATGAAATACCGTCAAGGTGGCCTGGAGCTGTTCGGCACCATGACATTCTACAATAACCACCATTCAGAGGACAACAGAGTCGGCTGGGAATCAAATATCAATGGTGACCGCATTGCTCTCGACCAGACTTGCCCAAACACTTTCTGGTTTACAGACCTCAGTGGCGAGATTGGTATGAGCTACGACATCAATGCCAACAACTCGATAGGTTTCAAATATAGTCTCGATGGCTCACTCTATATGGGAGGCGAGGCAAACTGCGTACAGACTATTACCAGAAATGACGAACTGGAGGGAATCGTCGACCAGTGGATGGGAACGACGGAGACTGACGGTCCCATTCATGAGGCCAATGCCTATTACGTCGGCAAGATAGGTAAACTGGGTATCGACTTCAACGGCTCATGGCTTTGGAACAAGAAAGTCAGAAGTGACGTTGAGACGGAGCGCAGCCTGCAAATCGAAGACCGTGACATCCATCTGCGAAATGAAGACCACCGTAACATGTTGGCAGGCAAGCTGGTGCTGTCCTATCCCGTATGGAAGGGCGAGCTGAGTATCGGCTCCGAGGTGACCCGCACCTACAGCTATGGCACCAACGAGAACGAGGAGCATTACGTCAAGTCATCAGACGATGACATCAGGGAGAGCAACATTGCTGGCTTTGCCGAATACGCCCTGCATTTGGGTGACTGGAGCTTTGACGGAGGCTTGCGTTATGAGCGGGTGTCTACCGACTATCGCTCTTTCGGTGTATATCAGGAAGAACCCAGCCGTAAGTATGGCGACCTGTTCCCGAATCTCTCCGTCGGATGGAAGAAAGGCAAGTGGGGAGCAGAGTTTAGTTACAACAAGCGTATCAAGCGCCCCTCCTACTATATGCTCAGCTCCTACGTCCAATACGACAACCGCTACGAGGTGGAGGGCGGAAATCCGTTGCTCAGACCCACCAATCGGCAGGATATAGACCTGCGACTTAACTATTCATGGCTGAGTCTGTCAGCGGGTTACACGCTGAACAAAGACATCTTCTTCTCGTATGGCAGTCCATACGAGCAAGGCAGTGACATGACGATATGGACACGACGGAACTTCGACCGTCAGGAGGCATGGCATGCGTCGCTTGTCGCCTCCCCGAAACTCGGATTCTATCAGCCTACGCTGACGTTGAGTTACTGGCAGCAGCATTTCCCGACGAAGTACTCCGGCGTAACAATCGGTCTCGACAAGCCTGAATGGACCTTCAGCCTGCGCAACTGGTTCATCATTGACGAGACCGCAAAGGCCATGCTCTATCTCCGCTATGTCACCAGCAACGACTACGGTTTTACACGCGACAGCCACAAGTTCAACATCGACCTCCGCCTGCAGAAGTCGTTCTTCAGCGAAAGGCTTACAGCCATCTTCTTTGCCAACGATGTATTCAAGACGCTGCGTGAAAAGTGGCAGGCCACCTATCCCGTGGCATTAATGACTAAGGATGCATACGTCTATACGCAGAAGTTCGGCATTTCCCTGACGTATAAATTCAATTCGGCCCGAAGCAAATATAAGGGCACAGGCGCAGGTAACGAAGAAAAGAACAGACTATAAACTCTCTCTCGTTGATAGCGGGCAGTCGTCGGCCTCGCGCCGACGCTGCTCCATTTAAAGACATTTCGCTCGGCCCAAAGGGACGCTTTCCTAAAGAAAGAACGCCTGATGGTGCAAGATTTCCTGTTTTCGGTATTTCCAGTTAAGGCTTTGCCGATTGCACGATAATCAACGAAAAATAAGGTTCTTGTACCACCGTTGTATCTCGGATGCCCTAAGTATTTGGGATTCAACGATGGTTAATAATTCAAAGTCAAGTCTGGTATGTCATTTTCGCTCATTTTTGAGAAAATGGGGCACAGCTCCATGTTAAAGTCTGTCATTCCAGCTCTACTTTGATGAAAATTCAGTAACTTTGCAGCGCAAAGTATGCAATACGGCAGACAATATGGCAAAGATAACAGTACAGAATACGCAGACCTTGGAATATGGGAGCGGTTGATGAATCCGAATTTTAATTGTGCCGAATTCGACATAATTAAATCTCAGGCCGGACTGAATCGTTTCCGTCTCAGTGCTAAAGAATGGACGGAGAAAACCAATGCCATAGGAATCATCTCGAAGGCTGGACGTTATGGCGGCACATACGCCCACAAAGACATTGCGTTTGAGTTTGCCATGTGGATAAGTCCAGAGTTCAAGGTCTATCTGATACGTGAGTTCCAACGGCTGAAAGACGAGGAGCAAAAGCAACTTGGATGGACAGCGAAGCGTGAACTGTCTAAAATCAACTACCGCATTCACACGGATGCCATCAAGCAGAACCTAATTCCTGAAGAGGTGACGGCTGCACAGGCCAGCATCATCTATGCTGAAGAGGCAGACGTACTCAATGTAGCCATGTTTGGACAGACGGCCAAGCAATGGCGTGAAGCCCATCCTGAACTGAAAGGGAACATCCGTGACTATGCTTCCATCAACGAACTTATTTGTCTGGCAAATATG
>CACYYG010000005.1 GCA_902778535.1 uncultured Prevotellaceae bacterium | reverse complement strand
CCGAGAGAAAAACTAAATTTCTATACACCAAATGAGGTCTTTTTCAAACATTATGCCTAACTTTGCAGATAAATTGCACTTGCTGGTTGACTCTATACGGCAACGAATGAGGCGCTCAACCGTGCAATTGGAAAATTTAAGCACAAAAACTTTGTGGGTTTGCAGGAAAAGCACTATCTTTGCAATCGCGAAACGACAACAAATCACCTAATAGATGAACGAGACAAATTCACCCTACTTTAATCCGGAATTCGAGACAATGAGTCGCGAGCAGATTGAGGCGCTCCAGCTGGAACGGCTCAAGGCAACTGTGCGCCACTGCATGAACAACGAGTTCTATCAGAAGAAATTCAAGGAGGCAGGCATCACGCCTGACGACATCCAGACGCTAGCCGATGTGCGCAAGCTGCCGTTCACCACGAAGGCTGACTTGCGCGAAACCTATCCTTTCGGCATGTCGTGCGTACCCTTAAAGGACTGTGTGCGCCTGCACTCCTCAAGTGGCACTACGGGCAATCCCACCGTCATCCTTCACACGAAGAAAGACCTCGACGAGTGGGCCAACCAGGTGGCTCGCAACCTGTGGATGGTGGGTCTGCGCCCCGATGACGTATTCCAGAACTCCTCTGGCTACGGCATGTTCACCGGCGGTCTGGGCTTCCAGTACGGCGCCGAGAAACTGGGCATGCTCACCGTGCCTGCCGCTGCCGGCAACTCGCTGCGACAGATTAAGTTCATAACCGACTTCGGTACAACGGCCATCCACGCCGTTCCTTCTTACGTCACCCGACTCTATGAGGTGATGCAGGAGCAGGGTGTCGACCCGCGCCGCGACACGAAGCTGAAGGTGCTGGCCATCGGTGCCGAGCCTCACAGCGAGGAGCAGCGCAAACGCATCGAGGACATGATGGGCGTAAAAGCCTACAACTCCTTCGGCATGTCGGAGATGTGCGGCCCCGGCGTCGGCTTTGAGTGCAAGGAGCAGAACGGACTGCACTTCTGGGAGGACTACTACATCGTGGAGATTGTCGACCCTGAGACGCTGGAGCCCGTGCCCGACGGCGAAATCGGCGAGCTGGTGCTGACCACGCTGTGCCGCGAGGCCATGCCGCTGCTGCGCTACCGCACCCGCGACCTCACCCGCGTCCTGGGCCGCACCTGCCCCTGCGGACGCAACCATATACGCCTCGACCGCATGCGCGGCCGCTCCGACGACATGATGGTGCTGCGCGGCGTGAACATCTTCCCCATTCAGATTGAGAAGATTCTGATGCACTTCAAGGAGCTGGGCAACAACTACCTCATCACCCTGACCACCGACGACAACAACGACAACATGACCGTAGAGGTGGAGCTGGCCGAGATGTTTACCGACGACTACGGTCGACTGCAGCAGCTCAGCAAGGACATTACCCGTGCCCTGAAGGACGAAATCCTGCTCACTCCCCGTGTAAAACTCGTGCCTCGCGGCACCCTGCCCGTCAGCGAGGGCAAGGCCGTGCGCGTGGTCGACAAACGCAAGGTTTACCAGTGAAAATGAAGAATGAAGAATGAAGAATGAAGAATCTGTTGCCGCCATGACCACTAATTACAAGCGGGACGGGTCTGCCCTTCACATCAAGAGCTACGCATTCGCCATAAGAATCACCAAGATGTTCTTACACTTTTCCGAAAATGACTGGAAGCTACAAGTCATCTACAAGCAGGTGCTACGCTCAGGGACATCCATTTCCGCCAATGTGCATGAATCAGAATTTGCACAGAGTCCTTCTGACTTCGCTTCAAAGCTTCACATTGCTCTCAAGGAAGCCAACGAGACGATGAACTGGCTCAATTTGCTACACGACATAGACCATCTGTCAGACCATGCTTTTGAAAGCATGACGGCAGACTGCAGTGAGTTGATTGCCTTGTTGGTTTCATCAATTAAAACAACAAAAAAGAATATTATCAAACAAAACGGATGTAATAATGAACAATGAAGTGCGGTAGCAAATTCTTCATTCTTCATTCTTCATTCTTCATTAAAAAGCCATGACAATACATCAGTTATCCATTTTCATCGAGAACCGCTCGGGCACGCTCATCAAGGTGCTCGAAGTGCTGAAGGAGCAGAAAATCCAGATCATTGCCTCCACCATTGCCGACACGGCAGAGTATGGTATCTACCGCCTCATCTGCAGCGAGCCGCTGCGGGCTTATGAAGAGCTGAAGAAGGCCGGCGTGGCTGTCGCACTGAGCGATGTGCTGGCTCTGGAGCTTGACGACGAGCCGGGCCGCTGCGCCGATGCCGTGAAGATGTTCAGCGACGCCGGCATCAGCATCGCCTACATGTACACCTTCCTCTACAACGGCAAGGGCATCCTCGTCTTCCGTACCGATAACCGCGAAAAAGCCCGCGAGACCATCATCCTGAACAACCTCAAGTTCATTGCCGAGCAAGACCTCAGCAAATGGGCATAAGACGATTAAGGTCCTGATTACCAGGACTTGACTTGGGGAATGGCGTTGTTTCCATTACGGATAACGTCATTCCCGTTTTTGGCCTTTGTCAACAGACCAGAACAAAAACTATTAGCATGATGAAGACAGACATACAGATTGCACGTGAGTGCCAGTTGGAGCACATCAACGAGATTGCTTCCAAACTCGGAATCGACCCTGAGAAGATAGAACCCTACGGACGGTATATGGCCAAAGTGCCCATCTCGCTCATTGACGACGAGAAAGTGAAGAAGAGCCGTCTGATTCTGGTGACTGCCATCAGTCCGACGAAGGCGGGCATCGGCAAGACCACCGTCAGCATCGGCCTGACATTAGGGCTGAACAAAATCGGGAAGAAAGCCGTGGTTGCACTGCGTGAGCCCTCCCTCGGCCCCTGCTTCGGCATGAAGGGCGGTGCGGCGGGTGGCGGCTATGCCCAGGTACTGCCCATGGAGAAGATCAACTTGCACTTCACGGGCGACTTCCATGCCGTGACGTCGGCTCACAACACCATCAGCGCCCTGCTCGACAACTATCTCTACCAGCACCGCAAGGACGGCTTTTCCTTACGTGAGATATTCTGGAAGCGGGTGCTCGACGTAAACGACCGTGCCCTGCGCAATGTAGTGACAGGGCTGCGCGGCGACGGCGTGGTGTCTGAAACGGGTTTCGACATCACTCCGGCGTCAGAGCTAATGGCCATTCTCTGCCTCGCCACCAGCGAGGAGGATTTGCAGCGCCGCATCGAGAACATCGTTCTGGGCATCACTGCCGACGGCAAACTGTTCAAGGTAAAAGACCTCGGTGTGGCAGGAGCCATTACGGTTTTACTAAGGGACGCCCTCAACCCTAACCTCGTGCAGACAACCGAACACACGCCGGCTTTCATCCACGGCGGTCCCTTTGCCAATATCGCCCACGGCTGCTCCAGCATTGTGGCCACGAAGATGGCGATGACCTACGGCGACTACGTGGTGACGGAAGCAGGCTTCGGAGCCGACCTGGGCGCCGAGAAATTCTTCGACATCAAGTGCCGCAAAGCCGGCCTGCAGCCGCGATTAGTAGTGATTGTTGCCACTACTCAGGGGCTGAAGATGCACGGCGGCGTGGATATTGACCACATCAAGGAGCCCAATGCCGCGGGACTGACGGAGGGCCTGAAAAACCTGAACCGCCACATTCGCAACATGCAGGGCTTTGGACAGCCTGTGGTGGTGACGCTGAACCGCCACGACACGGACTTGGAGGAAGAAATCGACATCGTGCGCAAGAACTGCGAGGATCTTGGTGTAGGATTTGCCGTGAACGAGGCCTTCCTCAAGGGCGGCGAGGGGGCCGTCGAACTGGCGCAGACCGTCGTCGACACCATCGACAAGCTGCAGCCTCTGCCCATACGCTTTACCTATAAGGAGGCCGACTGTCTGGAAGACAAGATTGAGAAAGTGTGCAAGGGAATCTATGGTGCATCGGCAGTGGAGTACAGCAAGACGGCTAAGAAGAAGCTGGAATCACTGCGCGCCACCTTTACCGATGAAGACGGAGTGATTGCCCACTATCCCGTCTGCATTGCCAAGACACAGTTCTCGTTCTCAGCCGACTCCCAGTGCTACGGCTCGCCCGAGGGCTTTACCATTCGCATCCGCGACATCATCCTGAATTGCGGCAGCGAGATGATTGTGGCCATAGCCGGCGACATGCTCCGCATGCCCGGTCTGCCCAAAAGTCCGCAGGCCGAGCGCATCACCATCGTCAATGGCGAAATTGAAGGCCTGTCGTAGTCTTTTATGTTGAAGCAACCGCAACTGGATTATTACGAGATGGGGGCTCGTGTGCTGGCCTTCAGCAGCAGCCGTCACGGAGGCTGCAGCAAAGGCAACTATGCCGAGTTCAACATCAACCGCTATTGCGGTGACAGCGAGGAAGACATACGCAAGAACCGCGAGGCGCTGTGCCAGACGCTGGGCATCACCGACGACCGCCTGATCATGCCCCATCAGGTGCATCAGGCGAAAGTGGCAAGAATCGACGAAGCGTTTATGGCATTGAATACCACAGAAAGGCAGGAGGCACTGGAGGGTGTTGATGCGCTGATGACAAACCTCGAGGGTGTGTGCATCGGCGTGTCTACTGCTGACTGTATTCCGGTGCTGCTCTACGACAAAGAAACACACGCCGTCTGTGCCATCCACGCCGGCTGGAGGGGCACGGTCAGGCGTGTTGTCGTAAGAGCTATTGAGGCGATGACTGCAGCCTACGGCACTCGTCCTCAACAGCTGACTGCCCAGATAGGGCCAGGCATCCATCTCGACAGTTTCGAGGTGGGCGACGAGGTCTACCATGCTTTTGCACAAGAAGGATTTGACATGTCAGCCATCAGTCGCCGTGAAGCAAAATGGCACATCGACTTGCCCGAGTGCAACCGCCTGCAACTTCTGACGGCTGGTGTAGAGCCTCAGAACGTGAAGGCGTCAAACGTTTGCACTTTTCGCCAGGCCAATGACTATTTCTCTGCCCGCCGCCTGGGCATCAACTCCGGAAGAATCTTTACGGGCATCTTGTTAGCAATCTGAGACTTTACTTACATAAACGAAGAACTGCGACCCTCACGAGCCGCAGCACTTACAAGCCTATGTTTAACTAAAAATCCTTTTCTCTAAAAGAAATTTTCAGCCCACAGGGCTAAAAATTCGAAAGTTTAAATGGGAGCTTCGCAGCGACCACCTGTTATCCACAGTTGAAAACTTTCTTTTACCAATAACTAAAAACCTAAAACTATAAATATTACTACTAACCTAAAACAATCTATTAACCTTTTGACGGTGCAAAGGTACAGATAAAATTGTGTGCGCACAAATATTGCAAAGAAAAAGTATGGAAATGGTGCTTTCTCTTGACTAAAATCAAGCACTGTGCACGAAAACAACAAAAATTTTATCATTTTTCTTGACCCATCTGGACTCAAGGACGGACAATCACTAACTTCCCGCCAATGATGTTGATGCCCAAGCGGGGAGCAGCGAGCCGTTATCTGTTTTGTGGCTGCAAAGGTACGCCATTATTCCAAGTCCCGCAATCCTCATTTATAAGGAAAAACGGAAACGTAGACTCCTGTAACCTGGCGGACGTTGCCCAGGTGGTCGCGGTTATAGTAGTAGAAGGTGAAGTTGTCCTGACTGGAATTGCTGACCTTTGCCGCCTTACAGTAGCCCTCGTCGAACTGGTACTTGTCGATGCGCCCGTTCTTCAGCGTGAGAAGTCCGCCGAGGAGGTAGTCCGTGGAGTCCGCAAACTGTATCTCTGAGGGGGCCAGCTCCCTGCTGCTGCCCATGGCACTTTGCTTTCGCACCTGTCGTGTCATAAGTGTATAGTCATTGGTGATAGTCACTGGCAAAATTACAAAATTGTTCATTAACTCCCAAACATTTACTCGGAAAAATGATCATTGAGAACCGTCCCCGCTGATTTTTGGCGTCGTACTCCACGTGCTCGTCGAAGTATCCCACAATTCGTCTTTTTAGATGTCAACAGATTCAAATTCAAGTCCTGTAAACTTGTTTTTATAATACCCATCAATGAATCTTTCACTGACATACCAATTACGATTGCATATATCTATCATAAACAGGTCTAGTTTTTTCTTATAAAATGCATCTATCATTTTAATCGTACTAGAATGTATTGTGTAAGAATTCTCCTCGTCAGCCAGAAATTCATTCCACTTTTTAATAAATTCTTCGGGTGAATTGAGTTTTACCGGAATGATATCGTCTGTATCGGCATCCTCAATGTAAAATTCGCAATTCTGGAAATCCAAATATTGCCAATTTTCAGATACTAGTTTCATTACATAATAGTCTTCTACTTTCTTTTTTCTTAAACTAGTTACCTTTCCTTTGTAGAAACGATGGACATCAATATTTAGACTCTCTATAAATCCTTTCGCATTCTCACTTAAAAAAAACATTTCATTTGAGAATCCATTACTTAAAAAATCAGTATATTTAGCACCACCAGCCAGCTTAAAACCTGATAAATCTGGATCTATCGGAGGAAACAGAGGATTATAATCATAATACAAAGAATAGACACCATTATCTTCATTCTTTGGTGAATATCCTTTGATGAAATCCCAGACTTGTGGGTATTGCGTTCCTACAATTTTTGAATCATCACTGTATTCTAATTTATAATATCTCATAACTTGATATTTATTTTTATATAATCAATCTTCATTATTAACTACCATTTTTATAAACGTCATTTACATAAAAAAATTTTATTTTATTATATAAATAACATAAAAATGGATAGATGTAGGTATTTAGTGCGCAATAATAATTGTTTATCATATATCCTGAGGTACAGATTGTCAATAAAACTTTGTACAACTAACTGTTTTTGGGATATTTTGTATGCGTTTATAGCGGCACAAATATTGGATATTTTGAAATTCAATTATTTACATTGTGTGCTAAGCACCTATACACAAAAAATAGAAATTGTTATCACATCAAAGTCAAAAAGTTTTTTCCAAAGAATGACATATTCGACAGATATTTGAAAAAACAATTTTCTTTGATGTGATTGCGTAAAGGTGCGTATAAATCAACTATTATATTTTTATATCATTAAGTTTTTTTGTTGGATTACTCCTCACTGCTTTTTTAGCTTCTCTTACAATCCTCCTCACCTCTTTAGCGGTTTGTTTAGGAGTTTTGTTTTTGGGTATGTCGTTAAGTTTATTTTCAATTTGTTTATTGTATTTAGGATGATTTGCATGTTGTCCATTACCTGTTCTTTTTGAATAGGTTTCCAATGGGGATTTATTTTCTTTTCCTTCAAATTCAAACCCTCCTCTTTTCGCCTTTTCTACTGTTGTATTTTTTCTGAATTGTCGTGGAATCCAATGATGCACTTGTTTACCTTCTGAACCTTTAGCAACACGTCCTGCAACTTCTACGTATTTTCCACCATCCACCATCATCACATCAGACCTTCCAAATGTCAGTAAATCAGTAAAACCAAACATTGGATTTATAGTCATAATTTGTTTTCCATCTGGATCAATCAACATCACAGGATTCCCCGCACAATACGCATAGGGGCTGACGCTGTAGTACTTCTCACACAACGGATCCACCCTGTCCCATCGGGCGAGGACGGGGTTGTACTGGCGGGCGCCGTAATCGTAGGTGTTCAGGCCGTGCATCTGGTCCAGCTCCTTGCCGTTGTACCTGCGGGACTGGACGTTGCTGTCGGCAGAGCCGTCGCAGAGCTGCGCACCGAAGGGATAGTAGTCCATCGTCTGGACTATCGTCCCGTTCTTGCTGCGCGTGGCCTTCGCCACCTGGCGGACGTTGCCGAGGTGGTCGCGGTTGTAGTAGTAGAAGGTGAAGTTGTCCTGACTGGTATTGCTGACCTTTGCCGCCTTACAGTAGCCCTCGTCGAACTGGTACTTGTCGATGCGACCGTTCTTCAGCGTGAGAAGGCCGCCGAGGAGGTACTCCGTGGAGTCCGTGAACTGTATCTCCGAGGGGGCCAGCTCCCTGCTGCTGCCCATGGCGACGCTGATATTCGGCACCGCCGTCTGGTAGGTGACGCGCAGCTTCTCGCCCGTCGCGCTGTAGACGTACTTCGTCACATTGCCGTTGGTGAACTGGATGCGGACGGGGTTGTTCAGCTGGTCGTAGTCTATCCTTGCTATCCCGCGCCCCGCATCGCTGACGAGCGAGCCGGCATCGTTGTAGGCAAGGGGATATTCCTGCCCGTGTACTCCGTCGAAGTCGGTGGCGCCGGCGTATGACTGCCGCGAGGCATCATCGCGCACGCTGGTCAGCAGGTTGCCCTCATACGTCATCTTCAGGTCGTCGACCAGCCCGAAGCCGCCATGCGTCTTGTCAACGAGTCCGTGACGCTGCAGCAGGATGACGTTGCCGTTGCAGTCGTACTGCACATCCTCGCTGAAGTAGTCCCTGTGGCTCGTGAGACTGCTGCCTGAGCCGAAGACCGCACTGTGCAGGCGGTTGCTGTCATCGTATGCCAGGTTGTATCCGTTGTATGAGTCATTATCGTCAGTCCTCCATTTCACGGTGCTGATGTTGCCGTTGTAGCAGCCGCCGTCAAGGCCGTCGGCATAGTACAAGTCCTCCTGGAAGTCTCCGTTCCTAAGACTTGTAAGCCATCCGTGCACGTCGTAGGAGTATGTGCAGGAGGACCTGGCCGTGCCGTTCATCTGCCTTTCCTTGGCTGCCAGCCTGCCGATGGCGTCGTAGGTGTATCCCGTCTCGCGCGACACTACCGTCTGGCCGTGACTGACGGACAGCATCATCCCGGTCTTCTGGCCATACTCGTATGTATAGTCCGTCTCTGCAATGAAGTCACTTCCGTAACCGACATTGACACTGGCCACCGTGTTGTCTACGGCACCTGTGAACGTATATGCCGTGCTCACATCCTCGACATGGCCGTTCAGCCCCTTGCGGACAGACCTGACAAGCTGACCTTTCTGGTCGTATATGCTGATGTTTCCGAGAGTGCCGCCATTGCTGGCATACACCACCTGGCCAGTCTGGAAGCCGACGGAGTATGTCTTCTGGCTGTCACTGATGGCGGATACCGTGGGCATGGCACCCGTCAGGTTCCTGCCGATGAAGTCGTAGCCGTCGTAGTAGTTGACAATCTCAAGCTGCGGGTCGGTGATGCTGTACGGAGCTGTATAGCCGGTGTTGCAGAGACCTGCGGAGCCTTTGCCGTATGACACAGTGGAGCGTATGGTGTCAGACAGGTTGCCGCCACTGCATGTCCCCTGCACGCACAGCCGTCCGAAGCGGTCGTACAGATAAAACCTGTAGCGGCTGCCCAGCGCGGCATCCCTCATATAGGCCATTCGGTCGGCCTTGTCGTACCAGTACTGCACGGTGGAACCTTCCGAACTGTCCTTGGGCAGGATCTTCATAACCACACGTCCCCTGCCGTCATAGCGGTATTCGTAGGCAAACAGCGTCCTGGAGCGCGATTTTCCGTTATAGGCAGGCGTGAGCACGAAGCGGAGCTGCCCGAGGTCGTTCCAGACATAGTATGTGTCGCCGGCGGCAGTACGCTCAAGAATCTTGTTACCCAGAAAGTCCGTGAAGGTGGTGACGCTCTTGTCGTCGGCATCGTATGTCACCACCTTGCTGAGCGAGCCTGCGGGGTAATACTGGAAAGACGTGCTCTCAGGGTTGACCAGCCTGTAGGTGCCGTCCTCCGGCGCCTCGTAGTGCAGCACCTCGTCGGATGCGTCGTTGGCCAGATACTCCGTCCTGTCCTGCCTGCCCGCCTGCCGCCACATGTCCCCGGCGATGTCGACAGCCGTCACCCTGTCGAGAGCGTCGTAGTGGCTCTGGGTGAAGGCGCCGTTGTCCTGATAGAAGTACGCCTTGGACCTGATGCCGCTCTCGCTCATGCAGTCAAGGCCATTGCCCGGCACGGGCATGTATTTGCGTTCCTCCCTTCCCAGGGCGTCGTATGTCGTCAGGGTGCACGCCGTACCGCCGCCGGGGCCTGCCGTAGCGACGGAGACAGTCGGGTAGCCCAGGCCGTCGTAGTACTGCACGGCCTGCAGCGAGTCCGTCCCGTCGGCATCGAGCATCGTCACGGTCCTGACATAGTTCCGAGACGTGTCCTGTGCGTGCACAGAGTACGGCAGCAGCAAGAGCACTGCCATGAGTGCTGTATGCATCTTATTCATTTTCATTCCTTCCTGTAGTTATAGCTGTTAGTGGAAATGACGGAACCGTTATGGTCAACGGCCCTTAGCAGACGTCCGAATCCGTCATACTCATATCTGGTCATCATGCCGTTAGGCAGTATCTGGGAAGTGATTCCAACCAATGGCTTGTAGGTGTAGGTCGTTATGTGCCCCCCGGCGTTCTTGACGGCACTGCGTATTGAGCTGAGGTCCGCAGCAGTCGGCTTTGCCTTGCCTAACAATGCGGATATAGTTGACACTCCTACGGCAGCCTGAACCTGGGAGTAGGCAAGGCCTTCTATCCTGGCTATCGGATACTGGCCCTTGTATGACCAGAGATAGACTGTTTCCTGGCCGTCGACGGCGATAGAGCAGACATTCAGGGAGTCGTCGTATGTGTATCTCGAACGGGTTTCGAGTGCTGTGCTGCCTACTGATGTGGAATACGAAGCGGGTACATAATAATGAGGATACACATTCATGTAGGCAGTATGCTGGGTACTTATGCACTTCTCCTGGCCGTTGACCACCATGTAGTTCTTGTTTTCCACCACGTCATTCAGCCTGTGGGCATTCTTCATGCTTACACTGATGTTATCTGTACCATCTGCCGAATATGTGATCTTTGTCCGCCGGATGAGGCTCGGCTGGCTGTTGTTCTTCTCATCTATCCGGGACACCTGATGGTTTGTCTGATTGTAGCTGTAGTCCTTTGTCTTGATGATGGTCCTGCCGTCCGGACAGTATTCCGTGGTTTTTGTCCTTGACAGTTCAACCCGGGACAGGATGTACGGGTAGCGCAACACGTCAACGACTCCGCACGGGTCGTTATTGTAATTGATGTCCGTCCTACTTGTAACGGTACCCGACGCGTCATGTATTTCCACGAACTCTTTCTGGACGGCAGAAGGAGCTGAATAATTAGGACGGTTGATGCATTTGCTTTTCGTCACTATATTGGTCGCATAATGATCAACCAGAGAATGGTCGTATGTGTTTTCCGTCTTTGTGACAATGGCGTCCGATGCATCACGTATTTCCTGAACGTCTGTCAGGCCATTGTCAAAACAGGTATAATAGTCAACTCCGTACATGTTCTGGGGGCAGTTGTTCCTATACGATGTGACCACGCTTTTCTCAAGGGTTCCATCCGCACCGTATCTGCTTTTCGTAACCTTGGAATAGCCTACAATGCCAGGGTTGCAGGATGCGAAGAACGTGGGCATGCGTGGATGTCCGGGTGTTATCGTATATACGTCAATACTATGTGTCTGGTTTGCAACCACCCCGTCATAATGCTCAGGAGCCAGATTGTACGATTCCGTATGATCTATCGTTTCTATCCTGTTCAACAACACACCGCCATGATAGTCATAGGTAGTGTAATTGATGTTCTTGCCGTCATGGTCATAATGGCTGACCTTCTTTATCCGCAAGCCGCCGCATGGCAGTGTATAATTATTATTTGAAGTCGTTTCCTTATACCAACCATTCAGATTCCACCTGATGGAGAATGGCAGGCCCTGACTGTTGTTTATCGGTATTACCACCATATTGTAACTTCCCGCCTGAAGCGTCAGGCTCTGGACAAAAGTCTCGTCGGCCTGGGAAAGGAACGTTGCAGGAATGGTTAGCAGGGAGCCGAATGCCTGACCGTTCAATTTGTATATTTCGATTCGCATGTCTTGTCCGTACAACTGGCTTCCTCCGCTGCATTGCAATGAAAGGTCGAGTGTCGCCTCCTGGGAGAGCGTGAAATCCTTTATCTGCTCGCTTTGGTCCACAACCATTCCGTATGGAGAAGTCGAACAGGCGAACCTTGCCAGGACGGAGACGTCGTATTGCCTTTTCCTGTATTTCTCGGTCAGGGTGAAATCATTCGTGGAGACTGTGTTCGGCTCATATTCGTATTCGGTATAGCCTCCGGTAGGGTAAACGACTTTGTTGAGCATCGCTGCCTGCATGAAGTACCCGTCGCTGAATCTGTCAGCACCTTCTGTCACTGAACTTAGCCTCTGGCTGTAATTGGAAGTCATGAAGTCTGTTGGAGCAGGAATCAAGGTATGTCCGCGTCCCTCCACGTAGTTATCCTTGCCGTTATAATATCCCCAGTAGTCTTGCGCACAGGATCTTTTTGACGGCAGTTCCAACGGGTTGTAGGAGAAACTGGTGGTAAGGGTTTCCGTGGATGCCGTTTCAATGACGCTATCCAGCTTTAGCCTGCCGTATTCTGCGGTTGACGGGTCATAGTCCCCGCCTACGTCACAATGGCTGAAGGAACTGTATGAAAGGCTGACGGTCTTTATCAGTGTTCCGTCATAGGATTTGACCGTTATGGTATTCAGTCTTCTTCCGCTACATTCATTGTTTGGCGATGTGCCGAAGGACACTGTCTGGTTCCCGGTCTTTATCTCACTAAGATAATGACTGGTCAGATTCATGTTTGAGTTCTCGTTTTGCAGGAAATCGACGTAGTCCTGCCGGGAAGCGCTCCCACAGCACCTAGCCCCGCCCTCATGGGAAAACGGCACCCTGTATGATTCCGTCCTTATCCTCCGGCCGTTTTTTGTGTGTGGACAGTAATTGAATTCCACTTCTTCCCCTAAAGGAGACACTATCTTTTTAAGATACCAGCATGATGTATAGAACGCCCCGTTACGGGGATCGTACTGGAATCTGTCAGCCACTTCAAACTTGTAGACATATCCGTCGGAATCTGTTATTTTCCACCTGCACACATCCGCCTGGTTGCCGATGCCGGTCGTGGAATACGAATCATATTCCGGTTCAACCGTAAAGTCTTCTCCGGCCTTGCCGATATTAAATACTTTCAAGGTAAACGGGTCGATAAAAAACATGAAGGACTTGCCTAGGACATTGACAGAATAGAAATCACGTTCACCATACCCCCAGTCCATGTACTCTCTCATGCCCCATCCGTCTGAGAAATTGTCAGCATAGGACTGTATGAAACACTGTGGCTGGTAGGGGAGCCTTGCCATCCAGTTGGATGCCTCCTGGGAGTCATAGACATAATACATGTCCCGATTCCTGGTCACAGGCTGTCCGCTGTTTCCGACAAGTACGCCTCCTTCAAGTGCATTACCGGCAGTCCAGGGGGTAAACTGGGATGTCAGATATTCAGTCCACACCTTATTAGGGATGTCGGGTGCACCATACATGTCATGCCCGCCTGCACAAACATAGTTGATGCAGCCGCCGACCATCAGGTTCCATCCGAGGCCCACCCAGGATGCCTCCTGCTCCACCTTGATGCCGGACGCATCGTAGCGCAGTACAATGGGGATTTCAATATCCTTGCATTTTACAGTATACAGAGGAACGGAAATGTCGGCCGTACCAGTGTATTCATTCACTGACTCTTCAGCGTATTTCTTGAAGACCGCTGCTTCCGGCGTCCTGAAATAGTCGAGATTGAGCTGCTCCTGTCTTTCATCCGCCATGGCTGACAGGAATGACGACAAGAACACGCACACTGCCAATAGTGTTGTTTTCTTTATTAAGTTTGCCGTATTCTTCATAGTGTAACCTTCTCGCTGTAGACTTTTCCATTGACGTTGATATACAAGATGTATATTCCCGGACGCAGGCCGCTGCAGTCTATCTGCGCGGAATAGCCTTGGCCTGCCTCCTGCGTCCACTGCCTGCTCACGCATACCATTCCCATGCGGTTGGCGACGATGGTGGCGATGGTGGCGTCTTCGTCAAGGCCGTATGTCATCTGGAGCACGTTCCCATGAACCTCAATCTGGTAATGGATGATGTCCGCTGCCTGCTGCTCCTCATCAGGGAAGCCTTCCTGCTCATCTGTCTCATCCTCTTCTTCTGACGTGATATAATAGGCTGCCAAGTCCTCAGGGAGATTGCAGTATGCGTATTTGGTAGTGCCGATGGCATCCATGTCGTAGTACGTGGTACTCGTCCCTGCCTCAATAATCGGGTACTGTGAATCGGGCAGGTACCACTCGTAGCGCTCGTCGATGACCTGTGTGAGCCTGGCGGTGTCAAGGGCTTCGTAGCTGAGGTCCATGCAGACAGAGTAGGCGTCGATGGTGTGCAACCGCCGCACGTTCCTAAGCGTGTCGTTCCCGGACAGCACGACGGAGCCGACGCCGTCCACCCTGACCGTCGTCGTGCCGGCCTCGCGGAACGGGTGGTCGCCGCAGTACATCCCCTCGCACCTGAAGCCTTCGCTGATGGAATCACCATACTCAAGGGGAAACTTCTTGGCGGTTTTCCCAACGACATATTCCCGTATCTTCAGGGGCGACTCGCTGCCTATGAGGATGAGCGTGTCGGGAGTGGTGCGGTAATAGCTGATCCTACCCGGCTCCATGACGGACACCACGCCGGTGCTGTCCTTCCAGAACATCACCTGCGAAGACTCCCGAGAGCCGAGCTTCTTGGAAAAGTCCCATATCCTGTCACGTCCGCCATTACCCGGCGAGAAATAGCGGATGACGCTTTTCTGCAGGCTGTCGGCTGACATCGGTTCCATGTCGGAAAGATTCACCTGACCATAGGCCGCTGTAATCCAAAGTAACGACGTAAATACAGAAATAAAAAATGTGCTTTTCATAAACAATACACTATTGAAATGTTTTCCCCAATATTTTGTGGGGTGCTTTTGGTATGTTTCCTGAATTCTTATGCAAAGGTATGTAGTGCTACCGGATTGGCCAAAGAAAAAGAGGAAAAGACTCTAAAGAGAGGAGAATAATTGACCTATATTCAGAATCGTTTTTTCATAGTTTATCCAAACATTAACCAAAGTTTTGCGTTAATCTTACAAAAATGCTTCGCTTTTACAAGTTTTTTTGTACCTTTGTGCTCGCTATGAGAATACTGATAGTAAACACTAGCGAGTGCACCGGTGGCGCTGCCGTGGCTGCTTCGCGTCTGTGTGACGCGCTGAACAACAACGGCGTGAAAGCCAAGATGATGGTGCGCGACAAGCAGACCGACGACATTACCGTGGTGACTGGCGGAGGATGGAAGATGAAAGAAAAATGGTGCTTCTACTGGGAGCGCTTTGTCATCTGGCTGAACAACCGCCTGAGCCGGCAGAACCTTTTCAAGGTATCGATAGCTAATGCCGGCATTGACATCACTTGCACACCAGAGTTTCAGGAGGCCGACATTATCCACTTGCACTGGGTAAACCAGGGCTTCCTCTCGCTGGGCGGTCTGCGGAAAATCTTCCAGAGCGGCAAACCCGTGGTGTGGACGATGCACGACATGTGGCCACTGACTGCTATCTGTCATCACGCCTACGACTGCGAGACTTTCAGTACAGGCTGCAATCGGTGTCATTTCCTGCGCCATCCAGGCAAGAACGATCTCTCGGCGCGGGTGTTTCGCAAGAAACAAAAAATCTTTATGAAGTGTAGGGACTTTGCTTGTCAAAGTCCGTTGACGGGTTCGGGCTTTGACAAGCGAAGTCCCTACTTCGTGGCCGTCAGCGAGTGGCTGGCAGATAAGGCCCGCAAGAGTGCGCTCATCGGGCATTTTCCCATCAGCGTCATTCCCAATGTGCTCTCACTGCAGCAGTTTACCATTGTAGACCGCACCGATGCCCGCACCACTCTTGGCATCAACGCACAATTCGTTATTGCTTTCGGTGCCGCCCGCCTTGACGATCCCATCAAGGGCTTCGGCTATCTGACTGAGGCGCTTCGCCTGCTGGAAGGAAAGTGGAAAGAGGAGAGTGGAAAGGGGAAAGACATTCACCTGCTGCTCTTCGGTACGGTGCGCGATGCCAGCATCTTCAACGACCTGCCAGTCCACTACACTCATCTTGGATATATCAGCGACACGTACAGGCTGTCAGAGGTTTACTCGGCGGCTAACATCGTTGTGTCGTCGTCGCTCTACGAGACCTTCGGCCAGACAATCATCGAGTCGATGGCCTGCGGCTGCGTGCCCGTATCGTTTGACGGCTCAGGACAGACCGACATCATTACCCACGAGAAGAACGGCTACCTGGCACGGAGGCTGTCGGCCGAGAGCCTGGCCGACGGCATGGAGTGGGCGTTGCTGAAGTCGGAGAGCGAAGGCATGACCCTGCGCAAAGAGCTGCGACGCTCGGTGGTACGCCGCTATGGCGAGAGCATTGTGGCCAACCAATACATCAACCTCTATCAATCACTCCTACACAAAAATGACTAAGTTCACCGTCGTCACCATAACCTACAACGCGGAGAGTGTGCTACAGCGCACACTGAACAGCGTGCTGACACAGACATACGAAGATGTAGAGCACCTCATCATTGATGGTGCCTCGACCGATGGCACGCTCAGCATGGCTGAGGGCTACAAGGCAAAGAGCGACGCCTCGGAAAACGGACACAAGGTGATTGTACGCTCAGAGCCCGATGACGGCATCTATCACGCAATGAACAAGGGACTGACGCAGGCCTCGGGCGACTACATCGTGTTTATGAATGCCGGCGACAGTTTTCCTGCTACTGACACGCTGGAGCAGGTAGCCCATCGCTGTCACTTAAACGAGCTGCCTACCGACTCACTGCCTGCCGTGCTATATGGCAATACGAACATCGTGGACGCCAACGGGAACTTCCTGCACCCGCGACGCCTGCAGCCACCTGCAAAACTGAACTGGCGCTCCTTCCGCCACGGCATGCTGGTGTGCCATCAGGCTTTCTACGCCCGTACCGACATTGCAAAGAACCTGCAGTATGACACACAGTATAAATACTCCGCCGACGTTGACTGGTGCATCCGCGTGATGAAAGAAGCCGACCGCTTTGGCTTACCCTTGACCAATATAAGTTTGGTGGTGGCTAACTACACGGAGGAGGGCACAACAACGCGCCATCACCGTGAGTCGCTGCGCGAGCGCTACAAGGTGATGGCGCATCATTATGGTCAGCTGAGCACCTTCTTTATGCACTGCTGGTTTGCAGTGCGAAACATTATCTCACGATAATCTTCTTGCCGTTCTTAATATAGATGCCTGCTTTCAGCTCGGTAGCATTGACACGGCGTCCCTGCAGGTCGTAGTAGTGTCCTGCCTGTTGCGATGACATCGCAACAGACTCAACACCGGCAGGGGTGACAGTGGCCTTCAAGCCGTCCTTGTTGTAGTAGCCGCCGTTCTGGAAGGGGAAGTCGGCTGTCTGGCTGCCGCCGCCACTGAAGATGATATAGTCAGGAGCTGTGGCTTTGGTGGAAGTCCATTTGAACACCTTGTTGCCATTGTCTGCCGTACTTAGTAACTTAGCGGCAACGCCTGGCCAGCTGGTGCCCAGATAGTCTTTACCATCACCGCCTTTCATCCATACCCAGGTGAAAATCTGACTACCCCACGCTATTGGTGCCTCGAAGAAGGCACAGATTTCGCCATCGCCTACAGTGCAGAATGATGGCACGCCGTTGAATTCGCCATCTTGTGGTTCTTCTTCCTTTTTCAGTTCAGGCAGAGTGATGGCACTGGGCTCAATTCCACTGACATAATAGACATAGTGATAGCCGCTGATAACCTTCTTCCATGCGTCACTGTTTGGCGTATAACTATCAGCCTTTTTACCTACTACACAAAGCAGTTTTTTCTCTCCGCTGCCAGCCACCTGAACCACATAATAGTCTTTATTAGTGGCCATGGCGACGGGCTTGCTCACATTGGTGATGCCTACGGCCTTACGAACGGCCACCATATTGGCAATTTCCTGTTTATAGGACTGCCAATGCTTCAAAAAGACACAAGGCGTTCCCGGCATGGCCAACAGATAGGCATTGGCAGCCAAAGTGTCTTTGCGGATAGGATCCTGCTGGGCTGATGAAGAACGGTATTCTGTGTCGTGGTTTTCGACGAAGGTCACGGCATATTGGCGATAGCTGCCTGAATTGAAATTGCTGCTAACCAGCGGCCAGTTTCCCTCATTCTGTGCTGCCAGCTTACTCCAATCGCCATTGTTGGCTGCATTGCGCACGGTATAGCGGAACTGGAAGTCGAAGGCGGCAGATGTCTTGCCCGTACCGTCAATCCAGTTCTTGATGGTGTTGGAGCTGTCCCAGCACTCGCCGACGGAGAACAGAGGCTTGCTATCCTCGTTATACATCTTGGTATAAGTTGCTGCATAGCCTTTCACCATGTCGTAACGGAAGCCCGCATAGCCAAGGTCTTCCAGCAGCATGTGCAGATAAGCCTTCACGTTGGTCTGCACATTTGTGCTTTTATGGTCAAGGTCGCGCATGCCGTCCCAGCCCTCGCCGGTATCCTTGTTGGGGCCGACCTTCTGACCGTTTCTGGCAGCCTCGTCGTCAGCACAAATGTCATTGTAAGTGAGCTGATAAGTCACGCCTTTATACGTCTCAGCCGGGAAGTCAGTCCATGTTGATACATTCTTGCGGTGGTTGACAACAACGTCGGCTATAGTGCCGATGCCCTTTGCCTTGAAGGTGTTGATCAGCGAACGCAGTTCATCCTCAGTTCCAAACGAGCTGTCGTAATGGCCAGGAAACCAATAGAGGTCGTCGTAACCCATCGACTGTCCTCCACAGTTACCACTTTGCGGTAGCCAGACAAGGTCGAATGTCGTAGAGAGATTGTCAACCTGTTTCTCAAGACGGCTCCATTGAGAATCAGCAAAGCCGTCCCAATAGAAGCCCTGCAACATGACGCCGCCATAGTCGGCAGGCCAGCCCTGCGCTCCTGCGGGGCTGAATGACAAATAAGAAATGATAAATGATAAACAGAGCAGTAACCGTTTCATAGCGTTATGTCTTTTAGTTTCTGCAAAGATAATAAAAATGCCGCTTGGCACAGGGCCACGCGGCTTTAAAAATGTTGTCCGAGAGATGCAAACGTTTGCATCTCTCGGATTCCGGTTCATTTATTTCTCTATACAACTATCGCTTGTTTAACTGAAGATAAAGACACGAAGTTGTTAACAAATGAAAATTTTAGTAACCCACGTGGTTACTGTCAGTAACCCGCGTGGTTACGGGCAGTAACCCACGTGGTTACTGTTTTGTCACAAAGCGTAAATTACTCTACCGTCACCGTGCGGGTTTTCTCCACGCGGCGGGTCTTTTCGACCTTTTCCTCGTAGGTTTCATACTTGGTCACCTTGAACTTACCCTCGCCCTTGATGATGACACAGCGGTTTTTGTCGTTGTCGTTGGGGAACGGCTGTACGGTGTCGCCCTTCCAGTCGGTGGTAATGTTGGCTGCATTGATGCCATGCTCATTCACCAGTTTGCTGGTCACGCCCTGAGCACGTTCCTTCGAGTAGCCCATGTTGATTTCGGGGTTACCTGTCTGAATGTCGGCATAGCCGGTGACGGTGATTTTGGCGTTGGGGTCGGTCTTGATGAGGTCGGCAGCCTCCTTGATGGCGGCATCGATACCCTGGGCATCATCGGCGTTGCTCTCACGAATCTCATAGTAGACCACCTTCTCCATATTCGACAGCTCGACAGTCTCCACGGGGCGCTGCTTCTTCACAATCTCCGTGTAAGGCTCGTCCACATAGTAGGTCTCTACCACCTCTCTCTTCATGGGTTTCTTGGCAACGGTGCCCAGCTTAAAGGTGAGACCGATGAGAGCCTGCACCTGGAAGTCGGGGTTGTAGTTGCGCTTCAGGTTGAACTCGTCGTTCTTCATGTTGCCGTCTATTTCCAGGCCGAGGGCGAGCTTCTCGCTAAGGCTGTAGTTGAACTGCATGCCTAAACGCGTGTTATAGGTAGCGTGTTTGGTACCACAGAGATAGGGATTGGGATTGATGGCCAGTGCGTTATTCTGCGTATTGAACTCATCGAAGTCCCAGCCGTAGTTCACGCCGAAACCTGCCAGCAATACCCAGTCGAACTTATCGCAGCTGCGATTGGGGTTGATGATGTTGCTCATGTTCATCAGCAGATCGATGTCGCCGGTGATGGCATTGAACTTGTAGGTGTCGGTTATGGCACTCTTAATCTGCCATCCCTGCAGGTGCAGGCGTGCACCTACCTTCGAATTGAAGTAACGTCCGGCAGAGAGTGCCACCTGCGGAGTAATGAGGTCGGTAAACTTCTGGTTGGTGAAGGTGGTCTGAGCACCGCCTTGCAGACTGATGAAGTTGTAGGGATAGTTGGCCTCTACGCTCTGTGCCTGCACGGCAGTAGACACTCCCATGAGGAGTGCCACTGCTGCGAGGATATTTTGAATTTTTCTCATAATCCTAAATCTTTTAATGGTTTTGAATTACTGCTTTGTAATGACCACACGGTTATTGCCGGCATAAGTGAGGTAGAGCTGGAACTTGTAGGTACCTGCCTCGATGTTGAGGTTGGCACCGTCCTGCGTCAGGTCGGACTCAGTGCCGCCCCAGTTGATGCCCCAGTCGTGGTTGGCACGGAACTTGTACTCGCCCGAGACAGCATCAGTAGTCACCTCCCAGCAGCCTTCCTCCTTGTTGTAGGTCATCTCCAGGTCGTCGCTCCAGCCGTTGAAGCCGCCGATCATGCTGATGCTCTCTATCTTCAGCAGGCTGTAGGTCATGGCTGCTGCGTCGAGGTTGATCTGATAGAAGCCGGCTCCCGGGTCGGGGCAGTTGGGGCCGCCGCCGTCGGTGAGCGTGCCGCTCGTTGTGGTGCCGTCGATATACTCCAGGTCGTTGTCCCAGTTGTCGGCATTGGGCTTGAACTTGAACTCGCCGTCGAGCCAGTAGTAGCCCTGGTACTGTCCGTTGCCGTTGCCGCCCATCTGGTGGCTGGTGCCCCATCCGCTCTCGTTGCCTATCTCATAGAAGAAGTCGGGATAGCCGCTGTCTTCCTTGACAGTGCAGTAGGCCGGGCCCTCGCCGTTGTTGAAGAAGCGTATGATGTAGGCTCCGTCGGCAGCGAGCTGCAGGTTGGCACCGTTGTGCTCGAGGTTGTCCTCGGTGCCGCCCCAGTTGATGCCCCAGTCGTGGTTCATGCGGAACTTGTACTCGCCGGCGCTGAGCGTCTCGCGGGCCTCCCAGCAATTGAAGTTGGCGTTGTAGGTCATGTCGATGTCGGTATCCCATGCGCCGCGCACGGAG
Organism: uncultured Prevotellaceae bacterium; assembly: GCA_902778535.1. Classification (GTDB taxonomy): domain Bacteria; phylum Bacteroidota; class Bacteroidia; order Bacteroidales; family Bacteroidaceae; genus Prevotella. The sequence continues at coordinate 132,621 of CACYYG010000005.1, read as the reverse complement.
CCGATGATACTGATGGAGCTGACGGCAGTGATAGTGTAGGTCATCTCCTTCAGGTCCACCTGCACGAGATAGTGGCCTGCTGCCACGCCGTCCATGTTGGGTCCGCCGTCGGTTGTCAGCGTGCCGCCGTTGGCATCGCCGCTGGCCTTCTCCCAGTCGCCGTCCCAGTTGTCCTGGTTGGGTTTGAACTTGAACTCGCCGTCGAGCCAGATGATGGCCTCATACTGGCCGAGACCATTGCCATAGAGGGGATGAGGCTCGCTCCAGCTGCTCTCGTTGCCTATCTCATAGATGAACTCGTTGAAGCCCACGGGCGTTGCCTTCCATGTCTGGTCGAGCATGTTGAAGGTAAGGTCGTAGAAGAGGGCGTCAGGGTCAGCCGTGATGACGAGGTTGCCGCCATTGTTGTTGTAGTTGAACTTGCCCTCCTCCTCAGCAGCAGCAAGGCAGCCGCTCCAGTCGCCGCCAAGTCCGCTCTCAGGCGTCATCTTGAACTCGACGTTGCTTCCGTCCTCAGGAGCGGGGATGCGCAACTTGAAGACAGGATTTGCATAGGGGTCGCTGCCGTCGTTGGTGAGCTTGTAGGTAGTGTCGCTGTTGTTCCAGCCATTGATGGAGCCTGTGAGATAATAGGCAGCCTCGATGACAGGAGCCTGCGGGATGGCCTTAATGATGAAGATGTCGGAGGTAGCCTTCACTGTGGTGGTACCGTTGTTGAGCCACGTGCTGACGGTGGCTTCAACGTCGCGTACTACGGGACGGCGTCCGAACTGGCTGGCAACATACGCCTGCAGGTCGGCTGCCGACATGACGCCGTCGGCCGTGATGTCGTAGCTGTTGCTGCCCAGGTTGATGGCGAAGGACGGCTCATAGCCCTCGGCCGCGGTGCTCGGGGCTTTGATGGTGCACACCTTCACAAGCTCTTCAGCGTAGCTGTTGAAGTCGATGGTGCCCACCGTCGTGATGCTGCCGTCGGCAAAGCTCACCTGCGTGGGCTGAGCCACGGTCTGCGGCTCGGCCCAGTCCTTGTAGTCGTCGGTGCAGGCTGCTACCGACGCTACAAGTGCTATCATGGATAATATCTTCTTATTCATAGTTGTATCACATTATTGGTTATAGTTTGATAAAGCGGATGTAGCCGGTGATGTCGTTGAAGAGGATGAGGTACGTGCCGGCCTCGGCTATCTTGAGGTTGGCGCCGTTACTTACGCCATAGACATACATGCCTGCGCTGTAGTCAACGAATGTGCCGCCCTTGTTGAAGTCCCAGCTGTCGGCCTGCTTCACCTTCACCTCATCGCCTGCTGCGAAGGTGTTGGTGACGTACCAGTCGTGGTTCTCCCAGCCTGTGGAGCACGGTGTCATCGGCATGTCGCCCCAGTCGTTGAAGCTGCCGGCGATGGCCATGCCGGTGAAGACGGGAGCGGAGCCGTCGTACTTCTCGATGGTCAGTGCGGTGGTGTTCTCCTTGTCGCCCACCTTGGCTAGCTCTGCGGTGTTGAGCGTCACTTTGTAGATGCCCGGCTCGCTAACGGTGATATTGCCGGAGCCACCGTCGTTCTTCACGAAGCCGCCGTCGTTCTGGCCAATCTGTGTAGCCCAGTTGTCGTCCATAGAGCCGCGGAGCTTGAAGCCGTTGCCGCCTATGTAGCCAATCCACTGAATGATACCCTGGCCGGCCTTGCTGTCATACACTTCATCTTCGATGGTCTGCATAGGTATGACGCACTTGCCGATGTCGCCGCCCCAGGAACCGTCGGCAATGTCGGCACCGATAAGCCACCAAATCTCCGGATCGGCAGCCGTCAGCTCAACATAGTAAGGTACGGTGTTCAGCGCGATGACGTTGGAGTAGATGACGCCATACTCGTTGAAGGAGGCGTCGCGCACGGCAGACTTCACTCTGAAGAACACCTGCTGCACTGCGGGAGTCGTCTCTTCCGTCCATCCTGCCAGCTCCTCAAGCGAGCGGTTCAGGCTCTGAGGGTTGATTTCCACACGCTTGCCATTGGTGTAGGTCTCGTTGATATTGAAGAAATCGGCACCCGTATTGTCTTCAGCAGTGGCATCGAAAGGCGTGCTGAAACTGCCTGTAGGCGACACTTGGACTGTGTATGTCGGCACCACGGGAGCATTGAAGTCGGTATACGGTGTAGGCTGTGACCAGGAAAGCACTATAGGATCCGTCGTCTTCTCCAAGTCCAAGTTGACATTGCCGTCGATGGACGGCTGCAGGTATATCTCAAACGCCGTGGGCTGGACTATCGTGGGATTCGAGTCGTTGTCGTCCTCACAGGCTGTGAAGGCAACGAAACCCAGCGCCATAATCATCGTTGATTTAAATATGTTGTTCATAACTTTCAATATTCAATGTTCATTGTTCAATGTTCAATATCCTTCGTTCTGCTTCAGATTCGGATTGGCCGTCATGTCAGAAGAGGGGATGGCGAAGAGGTTGCGATAGGCGGGCAGGGAAGCACCGTTCTCAGAGCCGCCCTTCCACTCCCAAAGGTAGTTTCCGCTGTTCTGGCCTCCGTAGAGTCCGTAGCGGATGAGGTCAGTGCGACGGAAGCCCTCGAAGTAGAGCTCGCGGCTGCGCTCGTCGAGAATCTGCTGCAGTGTGCAGCTACCCACCATGCCGGCGTGAGCACGCTGACGCAGGGCGTTGATATAATTAGTGCCTGTCTGTGTTGTGGTGCCGTTGTTCAGTCGTGCATCAGCCTCGGCAGCGATAAGGTAGGCCTCGGCCGAGCGCATCAAGAAGTAGTCGGCGTCGGGGAAGATGGTGCTGTGAGGCGTGGAGCCGTCGCTGTAGGTATTGCGGAACTTACCCACAGAGAAACCCGATGCAAAGTCTGACGGTGTGCTGGCTGACACGCTGCGGTCTATACCGTAGAACAGGGCTCGGTCGTCGCCGGCGGCAATGGCCATGTCCTGTATGGTGACGGCAGGAGCATCGTCATTGGGGAAGAACTTCAGCACGAGCTGATGGCGTGCGCGATTGCCGGCCCAGAACTTACCCACCATGCCGAAGTTGCCATCGATATCCATGTCATCCTTCCATGTCGACGACATGACGAACATTGACGTGCCGTAGCTGGTGGTGGTGATGCCGTCGCCCAGGAGGGGCAGCACGGCCTCGATGCTGGAGCCGTTCTCGCCATTGTCGCCCATGAACAGCATCTGGTAGGCGCTCCAGCCGTTCTTTCCGCCCGTAAACAGCTTATGCGGGCCGTTGATGACCTTCTCGGCATACTCCTTGGCCTCCTGCCAGTGGGCAGTGCCTGTGTAGACCTCAGCATTGAGGTAGAGGCGGGCCAGCAGCATATTGGCTGCATCCTGGTCGGCACGGCCGTAGCCGTCGTCCTTGCTGGTGCGGGCTGCGGGAGCCAGCATCTGGTCCTTCACCTCAAGCAGCTCGCTCTCAATCCACTTGAAGAGGTCGGCGCGCTGTATCTGCGATGGCGATGTACTCATCAGCTCTGTGGCAAATGGCACGTTGCCATAACAGTCCATCAAGTGATAATAGTAGAGGGCACGGAGGAAGCGTACCTCTGCCGTGCGTGTAGCATCAATGCCATTGCAAACGTCGAGATAGTGGTTGCAAAAAGCGATGCTGGTGTACAGGCGGTTGTAGAAGCCCTCCAGCATAGGATGGCCGGAACCCCAAGTGTTGTAGTTGAACTCAGGGATGCCGGGGTCGCCCCAAGCACAGATGGCCTCGTCGGTGGTCAGTTCGTTGGCGTTCCACATCTGGCGCACAAATCCTGTGGTGCCACCGTCTAAGCGGTCGATGTCGCAGACATAATCATCTTTTGGAGATCCTTTTCCATCGCCGCCATAGTTACCTGCCAAAGCCATAGTGGCATAGCATTTAGTAAAGAGCTCCGGCTCGCTTGGTGTCATTGTGGTGCTGGGGTCGATGGGCGTCACGTCAAGGTCGCCGGTGCACGAACTCAGCCCTGCGCCGAGCAAGATTGCTGCGGCGGGCACCATATTCTTGAAATATCTTAAGTTCATAGTATTCTATTGTTTAATCTTCAATTATCAATCTTCAATTATCAATCTTTAGAAGTTCAGATTCAAGCCGCACTGGATGGTAAAGGGACGCGGATAGGCCTCGTTGTCGATGCCGCCGAACACCTCAGGATCGAGTCCGTCGTACTTGGTGACTGTGAATACGTTAGTGGCAGCCAGATAGATGCGTCCTGTCAGGCCGTTGTAGCTGCCAGCCTTGAAGAGGTCTGCAAACGAATAGCCCAGTGTGATGTTATCGCACTTCAGGAACGAGGCATTACGCACGAAGTAGTCGGTCTTGACATGGTCGTATGTCGTCCAGCCGTTGTCGATGGCGTAAGGCATGGCGTTCTGCAGATAGTTGAACGACCCGTCGTAGCGCATGGCGATGTTGGAGAAGCCAGCGCCGCGGTCCCAGTAGTTGTAGTTGTCGAAACTGGCACGCAGACCGAAGCCCAGATCCCAGTTCTTCACCTGCAGGCGGGTGCTCAGGCCAGCAGTGTAGGGAGCGGCGGGGCTCTTGTAGAAATAGCGGTCGGCCTCATTGATGACACCGTCGGCGTTGCGGTCTACGTAGACACCCTCCAGAGGCTTGCCGTTCTGGTCATAGACCTGCTGGAACACATAGAAGGAGCTTGCGGGATGTCCTACGGCATGTGCCTGCACCTGGTTGCCGGTGCCTGCACTGATGCCGCCCGTCATGATGATATCGCCCTCGCCTGTGAGCTCGGTAATCTCGTTCTTGTTATAGGTGAAGTTAGCGGTTACCTCCCACTGCACGTTCTCCGTCTGGATGGGGCGCACGGTGAGCGATGCCTCGACACCTCTGTTCTCCAGTGTGCCGATGTTTGAGATGACCTGATTACGGAAGTTCGATCCGGCTGAGACCGTGGCAGTGTTGATCAGGTCGGTGGTCTTGCGGTAGTAGTAGTCAACGCTACCATTGACGCGGTTGTGGAACAAGGCGAAGTCCAGACCGATGTTCGACGTGGTAGTGGTCTCCCACTTCAGGTTCTTGTTGTATGCGTCAGGCAGGTAGAGCAGGCCAGTGGGGTTTACTCCGTTGATGGGGTAGCGTCCGTCCACGCTGCCAGTGTTGACATTATAGGATGCGAAGTAGTTGTAGTTGCCGATGCCGTCCTGCTGGCCTGTCTTACCCCAGCCGAGGCGCAGCTTCAGTTCGTCCATCCACTTGGCGTTTTTCAGGAAAGCCTCTTCGTTGATTTTCCAGCCAAATGCTAACGAGGGGAACGTGGCCCAGTGGTCGTAGAAGCGGCTGGAGCCGTCGCGGCGCACAGTGGCGGTGAGCATATAGCGGTCGAAGGCGATATAGTTGGCACGCCCGAAGAAGCTCACGAGGTAGCTCTCCTGCTTCCACTCATGTCCGCTGCTGGTGAAAGCGGTGCCACGGAGTGCCTTCAGGTCGTCCATGTTCTGCACCTCGCCGTTGGCATCGAGGTAGGTGCCGTAGGTCTGGGGATAGAGGCTCTGGTAGGCGTCGTTACCCCAGAACTTGTTGTGGCTCCACTCATAGCCGCCCATGATGTCGAAGTGCTGCGTCTTGAGGAAGTCTTTATAATACTGTGCGTAGGCTGAGAAGGTGAGGTTGTATTTGTTCTCCTTCGAGAAGCCGCTGTTGCCGTAGTAGAAGTTCGACGAGCCCCACGGAGCATAGTCGGTGTCCTGCTTGCCGTTGGCCCAATCGCCGCTGGCATTGGCGTGCAGGCGCAAATCCTCAAAGCCATGAATCTGGTAGTCCACTTCCACGTTGCCCATGTAGTCGTAGGAGTTGGCGCGGTCGTTGCGCTCGTTAAGCATGGCCACGGGGTTCTTGCCGGGACCGGTGGCGATGATGGCATGGGTGACGGTATAGTCGTTATATCCGGAGCCGTCGCCACCCCACTGCCAGTAGCCGCGGAAGTCCTTGAACTTGGGTCTGTCGGTACTGACGACCTGTGTGGGATCGAAGCGCACTGCCTCGCTGATGGCGCCTGTGTTGGCATAGCGGTTGTGCGTGTACATGAACTTGCCGTTGATGTTGAACTTCAGGTGATCGTCGAGCAGACTGGGGTTCAATGTCATGCTGGCAGTAGTGCGCTGGAAGTTGGAGGTCTTCAGAATACCGTTCTGGTCGGTGTATCCTACTGAGAATCGGTAAGGCATGTTCTTCAGTCCGCCCTGCACGGTGATGTTGTGGTCGCTGCTGACGGCTCCACGGAATATTTCCTCCTGCCAGTCGGTGTTCTCCATGCCCAACAGGGCTGCAGCGGCTGAGTCGTCGCCATAGTAGCTGGTGATAAACCTGCGGTATTCGTCGCCGCTGAGCACATCGAGCTTGTTGCGCTTCACTGAGTAAGAGACGTTGCCGTTGTAGCTTACCTTCGGTGCCTGACCTGCACGGCCTTTCTTGGTGGTGATGATGATAACACCGTTAGAACCGCGGCTACCATAAATGGCGGTGGCCGATGCATCCTTCAGCACGGTGAACGACTCGATATCGTTCGGGTTGACCATAGAAAGGGCGTTGGGTGCGCCCTTGATGCCCTGACGGTCCATAGCCAGACCGTCGATGACAATCAGAGGGTCGTTCGACGCATTCAGCGACGAGCCGCCACGGATGCGGATGGTAGAGCTGCCGCCCGGCGTACCGCCGTCGCTGGTTACGTTCACACCGGCAATCTTACCTTGGATCATGTCCTGAGCACTGGTGATGAGTCCGTGGTTCTTCTCGTCGGGCTTGAGGGCCGTCACTGAGCCGGTGAGGTCGTTCTTCTTGGCCACACCGTAACCGATGACCACCACCTGCTCCAGCGACTGCGAGTCTTCCTGCAGCGTCACCACCACATTAGGGCCAGCAGCCACGCTGACTGCCTGATAGCCGATGTAGGACACCTCGAGCATTGTTCCCTGAGCTGCCTGAATGGTGAAATTTCCGTCGAAGTCACTGATGACGCCTCCCTGTGCACCGGCAACCTTGATGGTAGCTCCGATGATGGGTTCACCAGTGGCGTCTTTCACATGGCCTTTCACAGTAATCTGCTGCGCAAAGGCCCCTACCGAAAGGAAGAGCCCTAAGAGTAGGGTCATTATCCTCAGCGGTAATTGAATGTTTACCTGCTTCATCATTACATTTTTGGTTAGTTAATATTGTTTACGTTTCTCTATTCGCCTATTAGGTAATTTCAATGCAAAGTTACTTTCTTTTTTACTTGTAGTGACAATTTTTTACTTGTTTTCTTTTGCACACAAAGCGCAAACGTTTGCATAGTTCTCATATTATAAAATATTAAGGATTCGCGCGTGTGAGAAAAGTTTGCATTATCTTTGCAAAGTAATTGCTTCAACCGGCAAAGAAAGTCAGAAAAAACAGGCAACGGCAACAACAGCCGTAAAAACGGCTGCAAATGCCAGTAAACAGGCGTGTTTTCGAAGAGGCGAGTGTCTGGAAAAGAAAAGGCGAGATCTGCACGAAAAAATCGATCGATAGATTTTTTCAAAACCCAATGGTTTTTTTTCAAAAGTCAATGGTTTTTTTTCACGCGGATCTGAGTTGTTTTTTTCAGAGCATTGCCCGCTGACAAAACAGTGCCTTTAACGAAAAAGAGATGAAAGAAAACCTGACGATGAAAGACATTGCTCACGCGCTGGGCATTTCGGTGGCCACAGTATCGAGGGCACTAAACAATTCTACGCGCATCAGCGCAGCGCAGCGCCAGCGCATTCAGCAGTATGCCCGCGAGCACAATTTCACACCCAACGTGCTGGCCGAGTCGTTGCGCCACTCACGTGTGAAGCCCGTGAAGATCATTGGCGTCATCGTGCCCGAGCTGGTGCACTACTACTTCAGCACCATCCTGAAAGGCATTGAGGAAGAGGCCGAGCAGCACGGCTATCGCATCATGGTGGCACAGAGCGGCGAGCAGTATGAGCGCGAGGTGCGCCTCTGCCAGTCGTTCTACGAAAACAAGGTGTGCGGCATCATCGTCTCGCAGGCCAAGGACACGCAGCACTACGAGCACTTCCAGCGTCTCATCGACGCCGGCGTGCCTCTGGTGTTCTACGACCGCATCTGCACGGGCGTCAACGCCAGCCGCGTCGTCGTCGACGACTATATGGGTGCCTACAATGCCGTCACCCACCTCATACAGACGGGCTGCCGCCGCATCGTCTACTACGGTTCGCAGATGAATCTGGAAATATCGAAGAACCGTTTCAACGGCTACAAGGATGCACTGCTGAAGCATGGCCTGCCCTTCGACATTAACCTCACGCGCTATTGCGACAACCGTCAGGACGCTGAGCTCATCACGCCCGACATGTTCGATGGCGACTACTATCCCGATGCCTTCTTCGCCGTCAACGACGACACGGCCATCGGCATCCTCTACACCGTGAAGCGCATGGGGCTGCGGGTGCCTGAGGACATCAGCATCTGCGGCTTCACCAACGGTGAGCGCGCCGTCAGCTGCGACCCCATGCTCACCACCGTTGAGCAGCGGGGCATCCGCGTGGGCGAGGAGGCAGCCAACATCCTCATCGGCCTCGTCGAGGGCGCCCTGCCCGCCGGTCATGTTGAGAAGCGCATCGTACGCACACGACTCATTATAAGAGGAACAACAAGATAATTTTTTATGAAGACAACATGAACAACTAAGACAACCTTTTTATGATTGACATATCTTTCCTGAAAGAACATATTTATGATATTATTGGTGCCATTCACGAAGTTCACAATGAGCTTGGTGCCGGACTTAATGAGTTTTGTTATCAGGAGGGACTGGAGTTGCAGCTAAGGGAACAGGATATTGCTTATGAGAGAGAAAAGACATTCCACCCTCAGTATCATGGTAAAGCAATGACTGCTGTTTATCGCTTGGATTTTCTTTGTAAGAGTGACATTATTATCGAATGTAAAGCTGTGACTGAATTGTCAAACATCCATCGGTCACAGTTGTTCAATTATCTCAGATTAACAAAATACCCCTGTGGCATCTTGGTTAATTTCGCTCCTCGGTTTGCAACCATCGAGCGGTATTTCTATGACAAAGAGATTGGAGAGGTGCTTACTGTAAACGGAAGTATTGTCAAGAGCCAATAATAAAGAAGTTGTCCAAGTTGTTCAAGTTGTCTTCAAAACAAAAAAAATAGTCCTAAGAAATATGAAACAGAAACCTGATTTGTCGTTTTGGAAGCTCTGGAACCTGAGCTTCGGATTCTTTGGAGTGCAGATAGCCTACGCACTGCAAAGCGCTAACATCTCATCCATCTTCCGCACCCTTGGTGCCGACCCCCACTCGCTGAGCTTCTTCTGGATCCTGCCCCCGCTGATGGGAATGATTGTGCAGCCCATCGTGGGAACGCTGAGCGACAAGACGTGGACGCGCTTCGGCCGGCGCATCCCCTATCTGTTTGTCGGAGCCTTCGCCGCCGTGGCCGTGATGTGCCTGCTGCCCAACAGCGGCTCCTTCGGCATGTCGGTCAGCATGGCGCTCATCTTCGGCCTCTTTGCCCTGATGCTGCTCGACACCAGCATCAACATGGCCATGCAGCCCTTCAAGATGATGGTGGGCGACATGGTGAACGAGAAGCAGAAAGGCAAGGCCTACAGCATCCAGTCGTTCCTGTGCAATGCCGGCAGTGTGGCAGGCTTCATCTTCCCCTTCCTCTTCACCTGGCTTGGCGTGAAGAATGTGGCAGAGAAAGGCGTGGTGCCCGACAGCGTCATCTGGTCGTTCTACGTCGGTGCAGCCATTCTGCTGCTCTGCGTGCTCTACACCACGATGAAGGTGAAAGAATGGCCGCCGAAGGAATATGCCGAGTACAACCCGCAGCCCGAGACGAAAGAGGGCAAGGCCAACTGGCTCACCCTGCTGCGCAATGCACCGCAAGCCTTCTGGCGTGTGTCGCTGGTGCAGTTCTTCTGCTGGGCAGCCTTCCTCTACATGTGGTCCTACGTGGTTGATGCCGTGTCGCTCACCGTTTGGGACACCGATGTTCCCGAGAGTGAGGCCTACCAGACGGCACGCAACTGGACGGGTGTGCTCTATGCCATACAGGCCATGGGCAGTGTGGCCTGGGCCGTAGTCATTGCACGCTTCTCCGACATGAAGAAAGCCTACTCTCTCAGTCTGATGCTCGGTGCACTGGGCTTTGCTCTCGTGCCCTTCTGCCACAACCAGTACCTGCAGATTCTGCCCTTCCTGCTCATCGGCTGTGCCTGGGCTGCCATGCTGGCCTGTCCGTTCACGCTGGTCACCAATGCCCTGCAGGGCTACGGCCACATGGGTGCCTACCTCGGCCTGTTCAACTGCGCCATCTGCCTGCCTCAGATTGTGGCAGCAGCCTGTGGCGGCTTCGTCTTCAAGCTTGTGGGCAGCACCCAGACATCGATGATGTTCGTGGCCTGCACACTCCTTGTCATAGGCTCAGCCTGTGTCTTTGCCATCAAAAACAAACAGTCATAAACTATGGAACAGACTCCTTTTTATGAGATTTGCGGCTGGATGGCCAGCATCACCATGATTCTGGGCTACCTGCCGCAGGCCATCCACACCATCCGCACACGCGAGACCGACGGCATCGCCCTGCCCACCTTCCTGATGATGGGCATCGGCAGCGCCTGCTTCATGCTGCAGGGTCTGCTGCACAAACCCGACATGCTGTGGGCACTGTTCATCACTAATCTCATCACCACGACGTGCAGCCTCATTGTCTTCAGCATCAAGGTCTATAACGACTACATCAAGAAGAAGGAGTAGCCGCTATACGTGGTTTTGACTTTATTACCCGAAGGGGCGGCAGGTACACGCTGCCGCCCCTTTGTGAAGATTCTTGTTGTTGGCTGTTTTAGCCGGTTTTTACAGAGTCCAGTTGCCGAAGGTCTTACAGACATCCATGATGTAGTCATAGCGACTGGCTACGCGCTCATTGAAAAGAGCCTGACATTCTTTGATAACTGCTTCAGGAAAGGAGTCAGACAGCGAGAGCCAGCTGAAATTCCTCACGCATGACACCACCTCAATCTGCTTCTTACGCAGAGCCACTACATCGGCAGGCAGACCCTCGAAGTAGTAGTCGATAGCGAGGTTCCACATGCGCAGGCCCAGCTCACGCGACATACCGATAGTATGTTCGTAGTCGCCCACGAAGCTCACCATAGAAGAATAGGCGTGTCCCAGGTCTAGCATCGGATGTCCGTAGCCCACCTCGCCCATGTCTATTAGCATCATCTCATCGCCCTGTACCATAGCGTTCTTCGTCTGAAGATCAAGGTGAAGCAGGCGGTTACCCTCGGGTATGCTGTCGACGATATTCAGCAGCATGTCGATGCTCTGCTGCGGGAAATAGCGAGCGATGTGTTTCACCTGCTGCCGCTCACGCTCTATGGCCGATGGCACATTGCCGTCCTTGGGCACCTCAATGTCGTGCATCTGCCGGAACAAACCAGCATATTGTCGGGCATAGTAATCCACCTGTTCAGGATGGTGCTTCACCACGCTGCTTAGCGTCTCAGCCTTCAGCAGCTCATACACCAGACCGAAGCACTCCTCGCCTTCTTTCGACTGTACCGTCACCACATCGAAAGAAATAGCCGTGGGCATACCCAGCACAAACGCCTCCTTCGACATGGTAATCTCGCGGCGCACCTCCTCCATCGTCGTTCCGGGTCGGAACACCTTGATGATGGTGTCGCCATCGAGCCTGTACACCTCGCCCACGCCGCCAATGCCGATGAGCTGACAGCCCTCGATGCTCAGCCTGCGCAAGGCCCGCTCAACGGTCATAATTTTCGTAAAGCCTGTAGTTTCAAGTACTCCATAGACCTGAGGAATGACATTGACCACACGGAAGTCCTTGTAGCGCTTTGCGAGCGACAGAAGAATACGCAGACCAGAACTTGAGATATACTCCAGCTGGGAGGCATCGCAGGTTAGCCGGCCTATTGGCTCCCTCTTTTCAAGCTCTCGGCTAATTTCGATATTGGTCTCGGCCGAGACGGAAGTGTCTAAGCGTCCAGCAAGGCTGATTATCACCTCGTTGTCATTATTTCGTACAGTAGTTTTCATCGTTTTTAGTTTTTATCAGGTTAGGTTAGCATACTGTATCGTTTATCTACCGGGATGCTCCAAAAGTACGGTGGCATAGGCGCTGATGCCTTCCTGTCGGCCGGTGAAGCCCAGCCTCTCAGTTGTCGTGGCCTTGATGGAAATCTGGTCGGGGTCGCAGCCGATGACGTTGGCCATTGTCTGCTGCATCTGCGGAATGTGCGGATTCATCTTCGGCTTCTCGGCACAAATAGTAGCGTCAATATTTCCAAGAACATAGCCTTTAGATGCTATCAGTTCAATGGTTTTCTTCAGGATAATCTTACTGTCCATGCCCAGCGTTTCATCGCTGGTGTCGGGGAAATGATAGCCGATGTCGCGCATGTTTGCAGCACCTAAAAGGGCATCGCAGATGGCGTGAATCAACACGTCGGCATCGCTGTGTCCCAATAGCCCCTTCTCGTATGGAATTAAAATTCCGCCCATCCACAACTCACGTCCCTCCACGAGGCGGTGAACGTCAAATCCGAATCCAACTCTCATCATCTTGGCATCTTTTTTGATTCAGACGCAAAGATAGTGACTTTCCATGAAACTTCCAAATAAAACCTTAAAAACTTGACAATGTCAAACAAACGTTTCGCGTTCCGTATCGCGTGGTCACGCGTATGACCTGATGATCGTTCAGTCGTGTCTGGAGACTATGACTCGCGAAGCCACAAGGCCATAAACTTGTCATAGACCTCATATACACCTTGATGGTGGGTTAGCAGCTGCTTTTCCATGAGTGTCTGAGCAGATTTCTGAACGCTGCTAGCAGAAGAGAGATTATATCGTTTGACAAATGCCGCACCTGTAATCTGCTTGGCCTTGCCTTCACGACTGACGGCAACAAGCAGATCGCGCTGACGGGCAGTCAACTGATAGAGCAGGTCTTTATAAGCATCTTCATTCTGGTTAACAATCTGCCTCACAGCTCTTTCTTCGTCGCCTAAATCTACGTTGTCTTTTGTGGCGAACAGCTGGTTGAGTACTTTCTGTAGATACCACGTCGTACCATCAAACCGTTCGTAGATAGCGCTCACCACCCCATCTGCTATTTCTTTACCTGCCTTTTCGAAATGTTTCTTGGCAAACGTCTCATATTCCTGCAGAGCCACAGGCTTTAAGAACATTAGGGAAACGCTTTGATAGAAGGGCCTTGCCGGCGATGAGAACATCTCGCTCATCATACTCTTCTGTGAACCAGAGAATATGAATACAGCATTGCGACAGTCCTGTACGTAGGTTCGCATCAGTTCCTCCACATTTTGCTCTGGATAGCCACCAACTGCCTGAAATTCGTCAATAGCGACGATACATCTCCTGTCGGCAGCCTTCAGGTAATTGAAGATCTCTTCCAGCGTGAAATTGGGCGATTTAATGTCACCTATACCCAGATTCCAACTGGCATTGCCCTGCCCATCGAAGGATATACCCGTGCGGAGTGATGTCACAAAGCGCAGGAAGCCATCTACAGCCGACTGTCCGCGTGACTTCAGGCGATTCACGATGCCATGCCCCATGCGATAAACCATATCCTGCAGATTCTTCGTGGCATAAATATCAACGAGGAAGGTATAGTATCGCTCTTGAATCTCTTTTTGTGCAAAACAATGATGAATCAGACCAGTTTTTCCCATACGACGTGGAGAAATCAGAGCCGCATGATTGCCGTTAGTCAGCATAGTGATTAACTCATGAGTCTCTTGCTTGCGGTCGCAGAAATAGTCAGCCGACTCATACCCATAGGTAATAAAAGGATTCTCAATCATCATAAAACGCATCTTGTTGCGCGCAAAGATACTGTATTTTTTTCAATCGGCAAAACAATATCCAAAAAAAGATTATCCGATTTGGATAAAAACAAATCTTCGGCACATCGATAAGCGTCACAAACAAATCTCCGAACCGCCATGCGATTCGGAGATCTGTCTTTCGTCTATTTGACGAGCTCTTCTTCTTCCTCGTCGTCCCACACGTCGCGACGACGGCGCGAAGCGGGATCCAGTTCGCCATCCTCATCAACACCGCCATAAATATTTTACTTAACAACCACCTTCTTTCCGTTATTGATGTACAGGCCCTTCCTTGCAGGTGTCTGAACGCTGCGGCCCTGCAGGTCGTAGTAACGGTCGTTGGTTATTGTATCACGGTTATTGGTTTGGATGCCCGTGGGTTCTCCGTCGTCGAAGTTCATGATAATCCTCGATAGTTCTATAGTCTGGTCCAACACAGCATCTAATTCAAACCAGGCACGGAAGGCCTTCACATTGGTGCTGCCACTCGAGTACCAAAACTTGTTATCGCTGATGAACAACCCATTGGCAGGAATGGTGGTCTTCACGAAGGTACCAGTGAACTTTCCTTCCAGCACATCCTCATACATGACGTCTTTGCCCGTGGTCGGGGTGACGGCTCCGACCAGCTTCACATCGTCAGCACGGATCTCGGTAATGTTTTTCTTCGTCTTTATCAAGTATGGCTGACCACCGGCAATGGCCGACAGGGCATTGGCTAGCTCATACTTCGTGAAGTTTATCTTGATAGCAGTTGGCTTCAAGTCGCCTTCCACGTCAACGGTGGTCTCATAGCTACTAAACTTGTAGTATTCAGCATCGCTGCCAAAGACGGCTTCAGCTTTAGCCTTGGGCAAGGTGAAAGGAAGGACGATAGTACTCCAATCGTCGGCATTGATGGTGCGCTTCATCGTCACATCAGCCTTTTCACCTGCTGTGTAGGCGGGCAGTGACGTGGAGTTCTCATCGAATTTAAGGCGCCCGTCCTCCTGCTCGCCGATGGTGACGGTGAAGCTGACGTCGGACAGGTCATAGCTGTTCGATTCCGTGTCTGACAGCTGCACATCCGACAGCGTGCACTGGCGAGTTGAGCCAGGGGCCAGCGAGGCGTCGGCCTGCAGCGTGATGTTCACAATGGTTCCGCTGGTGCCCGGGAATGCGGTCGTCTGCAGCTGCCAGGCCAGCAGGTCGTAGGTCGTTGCGTTGACGGCGGTGGTGGTGATGGAGAAGTCGTCGAAGGCGCTCGTGTTGATACGGCTGCCCTTCTCTACCAGGAACTTGTCGCTTGCGTCCCTGGCCACCGCAATACCCGTTGCCGTGGTCAGGCGGAACTGGAAGGCGGCGTAGGCCACGTCAGGATTGTTCAGGTTCACTGCTATCACGGCGGTGCCACCCTGCGGGATGGTGACGTTCTCGACTGCGAGATTGTCTTCGGCCATGCTTCCCAGGCTTGTTAGCAGGGAAATGGCAAATAAAACTGTTTTCTTCATTTTTGTTGATTCGGTTTATTATGTAGGTAATGTATTCTGCAGCTGTGCTGGCGTATCATTGTGGAGTAGGACCTTGTTCGATATCGGCGGCCAGCCTGGCGTTTGACTGCTCCTGCAGGGAAGCATTGATAATCATGTTGGCGATGGCCACGATGTCGGCCACGTTGATGATGTTGTCGCCGTTCACGCTCACGTTGGCTGTCTCGAAGCAGAAGTTTGCGGGCGGGTTGTGCAGGATGTAGTTGGCCACGGCCACGATGTCGGCCACGTTCACCTTGCCGTCGCGGTTGGCATCGCCGGGTTCAGGATCAACGATGTGGATGGTCGATGTATTGTCGATGGTGTTCACGTTGATGCCGTCGTCTTTGGTCAGCACGGTGCCCGAGAAGCCTACGGTGTAGTCGCCAAGTTCCATGTTCTCGTCCGACTCCAGCACCAGGCTCAGCACAGCACCTTCGTTGCCGCTGATGGTGACTATTTCGCTGCTTATCACCTTCTGGAACATCAGCACAGTATATACACCCTCACTCTCCTTGGCAAAGCTGGCTCCAAAGGCTGTCGAGCGATTAGTGGTGTTCACCTTTGTCAGGGCCATGCCCTCGGGCAATATAACGTTGAACTGAAGGGCAGCAATCTGGTCTTCGTTCTCCAGTATCACGGGCATGGTCACCTTGTTGCCTGCTATGCAGTTCACGTCTTCGCCACCCAGCCAGTTGGGGAAGTCGCGAATCAGCTTGAACTCACTCCAGTATGCGGCATTCGAGTATAGAGCAATGGAGTTGTGGGGGACATAGAGTGTAGCGTTTGCGCGATTGCTGAATACGTCTGCGGTAATCGATGGTGGTGTTTCCATTTTAACATATACTGATGTCAGGCTGGAGCAGCCGTTGAAAGCTTCTATGCCGATGCTGGTCACGCCCTCGGGGATGGTCAGCGATGTCAGGCCGAAGCAATAAGAGAAAGCATAATTGCCGATGCTGGTCACGCCATCGGGGATGGTCAGCGAGGTCAGGCCGCGGCAACGAGAGAAAGCACTCTCGCCGATGCTGGTCACGCCATCGGGGATGGTCAGGGATGTCAGGCCGTAGCAACGAGAGAAAGCACTCTCGCCGATGCTGGTCACGCTCTCGGGGATGGTCAGGGATGTCAGGCCGGAGCAACTAGAGAAAGCTCCATCGCCGATGCTGGTCACGCCCTCGGGGATGGTCAGCGATGTCAGGCCATAGCAACCAGCGAAAGTTTCATTACCAATGCTGGTCACACCCTCGGGGATGGTCAGGGAGGTCAGGCCAGAGCAATCACGGAAAGCCCTATCTCCAATGCTGGTCACGCCATCGGGGATGGTCAGCGATGTCAGGACGTAGCAACCACAGAAAGCAGACTCGCCTATGCTGGTCACACCCTCGGGGATGGTCAGGGATGTCAGGCCGGAGCAACCCCAGAAAGCCTGACCGCCGATGCTGGTCACGCCCTCGGGGATGGTCAGCGATGTCAGGCCGGAGCATTCATAGAAAGCTTGTACGCTGATGCTGGTCACGCCCTCGGGGATGGTCAGCGATGTCAGGCCGCGGCAATTATAGAAAGCACCATTACCAATGCTGGTCACGCCCTCGGGGATGGTCAGCGAGGTCAGGCTGGAGCAATAAGAGAAAGCTTGTGCGCCGATGCTGGTCACGCCCTCGGGGATGGTCAGCGAGGTCAGGCCGGAGCACAAAAAGAAAGTAAAATCGCCTATGCTGGTGACGCCCTCGGGGATGGTCAGCGAGGTCAGGCCGGAGCAATAAGAGAAAGCATAATCGCCGATGCTGGTCACGCCCTCGGGGATGGTCAGCGATGTCAGGCCAGAGCAACCCATGAAAGCATAATTGCCGATGCTGATCACGCCATCGGGGATGGTCAGCGATGTCAGACCGGAGCAATTATAGAAAGCAGAACTGCCGATGCTGGTCACGCCCTCGGGGATGGTCAGCGAGGTCAGGCCGGAGCAGAGATAGAAAGCAGAATTGCCGATGCTGGTCACAGTGTAGGTAATACCGTTTTTGGAGATGCGCTTAGGGATAATGACGCTGCCGTAATAGAAGTCGGCATTGCCTTCGCCTTGTTCTACAAACGTCACCTCAAGGGTCCTTGCAGTGGAATTGGTAATGTTGTAATACACGCCATTCATCTCGATGTCATAGGCGTGTGCAGTGATGCTTCCCAATAGGGCAAGCAAACACGGAATTAGTTGTTTAGGTTTCATATAGCAAACTGTATTATAATATAATTCCTAATAGTGAAAGAATAATAGTGAGTACAATACCCAACATCCCTAAGCGCATAGAAATACGTGTGGCATGGTATGGATGATTCCAGTAGTATAAGAACCGACATCCTTTTGAAATGGTAACCTGTTTGATGGAATCTGGATTCTCATCATCTCCATTAAGAAGACGTATAGAATTGTGAGTCAATGCAACATGGTCACTATTAAAGCCTGGAACGCCTTTTTTACCAAGATATGCACGATGAATAGATTCTCCGTTCTTATTCGTAATCTTAATCACAGCAAGAAGCTTATTCCGCTTGCTTGTCTTGTAACGCGGAGCGCCAAACAACTCTTTGAAGACATCTCCATGCAGGATAACCTTGTCATCATACTCACTGGGAGAATAATCTACTAATGACAATTCTCCTGCATTACGTTGTGAAAGAATCACTTCATCTTTTACACCTTTGGACATAAAGAGTAGGTCATACTGCTCCATGTTGTGTTCACCAAGCCCGCCCAGTCCCGAAGAAGGCCAGTTAATGATACGTTGAAGCGTGGAACTGTGTGTCCCATCTTCAAGCTGAAGGCCCTGAGAAAGCCCAAATAGGAAAGATGTTATGATCAGTTCCACGCTAACGCGTGAAGCTGTCATGTCTTTCTTCTCCTATTTTGAGCCATTGTTCCAGGACTCCGAGGATTCGTTGCAATGAATGAAAATTTCTCAGGTTTTCAGCTTGCAAGAGAAGAGCATAACGCTTCTATTTTTTACCACAAAAATTTGGAGTGAGTGCATCGCGCACAATTATCCGCCGCAAATTTACGAAGTTTTTTCAAAACACGCAAGAAAATGCGTTTTTTTTTCCATTTCCCTTTCTTTATCGTTAGCACTTATAGCGGCCTTAGATTTTCATAATTCTGCATACATTGCCTACATTTGAACAAAAACAACTAATATACAGCATTTGGATGAAAAATATGCATATATAATTCAACTTTCTCAAGTGGAGTAGTAAGAAGTAGTAAAATAGTTGCTTCACTGATGGCTACGCAAAAACTCCTTCATAGACCATAACAAATGACCTATACTTCTAAGGCCGAAGGCCGATAAATTCTTCTAACTACCTTTAACTACCGAAGTTGAGCGAATGCGAAACTTAAATTTGATTATCTGCACGAAACTACAGTGCCATAACTGTATCTGTGCTTGAAACACTTTGTTTCAGCCGTAAAAACACTTTGTTTCTACGGCTGAAACAAAGTGTTTCATTGGCGGAAAATTTTTGAAACACTTTGTTCCAAGTGCTGCCGATGTCTTGAAACACTTTGGTGTTGTCGTTTTCAGCTTAAAAGGCGGCGTTATTTGCGGAAGAGGTCCTTGATGCCGTCCATGTCGAAGGCAAGGGTGAAGCGGAGGGTCTGGTCGAGGGGATTCGACTGCGCCGTGGAGATGACGTAGCCCACGTCGAGCGAGAAGACGCTCATGCGGAAGCCGCCGCCCACGGTGAAATACTTGCGGTTGCCCTTCGACTGGCTCTCATGGTGATAGCCGGCACGCAGCGAGAACTTGTCGTTGTAGATATACTCGGCGCCCACGCTCCACTGTATCTCCTCCATCTCCTCCTTGAAGCCGCCGGGAGCATCGCTGAAGCTGTCGAACATGCCCTTGATGCTCGAGATGTCGCTGTACTCACGGCGCACGCGGTCCTGATAGTCGCTGTTCGACTCTTCCACGCCTTGACGGGGCACGGTGGGCACCATCAGCTTGTTGGCGTCGGCAGCCAGCGTGAAGCGGTTGTACTCGTCAACGGGAATCATCAGCGAGGCACCCAAGCGCAGGTTGGCGGGAATGAACTGGCTCTCCTCGTCGCCATAGAACGAAATCTTCGAACCGATGTTCGTAGCCGTCAGACCGAGGCCCAGCTGGCACTCGCGGCTGCCCATCATCACATAGTTGTTGTAGTAGAGGGCGATGTCGGCAGCAAAGGCCGAGGCAGGCTTCGAGTCCTCGCTGTAGTCGTAGCGCAGGTCGCTGTAAATCCAGCGCAGTCCGACGCCCATGGAGAATGTCTCGCTCAGCATACGCGAGTAGGCCACGTCAACCGACATCTCGTAGGGATTGACGGTCATATCGCTCTCGTCGGAGGTGTACACCTCGCCTAATGAGAAATAGCGCAGCGAGCCCGACAGAGCGCCGTAGTCGCCGATGCGGTAGTAGCCGGCCATATAGGCCAGGTCGATGTCGCTGACCAACTGGCGCAGCCACGGTGTGTAGTTCAAGGCCACGCCTGCACGGCTGATGCAGAAGGGATACTTGGCCAGGTTCCAGTATTGTGAGTTCACGTCAGGATCGGTGGCACAGCCCACGTCGCCCATACCGGCGGCACGCGCATCAGGAGCGATGGTCTGCGACACAACGGCGTGATCAACGGGGTTGAATGTCGTCGTCTTGTAGTCGTCGGCAATGGCCATTGCGGGCAACAGGGCCAGCAGGCAAAGACAACGGCGGCGGTTGTATATAGATGACAACTGAAACAACTGAGACATCTTTTTCATACGGAGTTATTTGATACTTAGCTTTTTATAAACGTAGGAATGTATGTTATTATTGCTTTCTGTATATTTTTTTCTTCACCTTGCCGTCTTGCGAGCGCACAATCAGCAGCTGTCTTGACGATGGATTGCTGACATTGCGCCCCTGCAGGTCATAATAACGGTTATTGGTTATTGGATAACGGTTATTGTTTATTGTTTCACGGTTATTGTTTATTGGTTCACGGTTATTGTTTATTGGATAACGGTTAACGTCGACGATGCCCGACGGACTGTACTGCGGCCCTGTGACAAAGGTCAGGCTGACAACCGACGAGTGGTTGAGCACATCCCAGGCACGCAGCGTCAGTTCATGATGGCCGTCGTCGAGCGAGGGCAGCTGGAAGTCGAGACTGCCTGTGCGGTAGTCGCCGAAGTCGAAAGTGAAGTATTCGTTGAGGTTGTAGGTATAGCGCATAAGACCGTCGACCACCAGTTCTATGTCGTGGCCTATGCCGCTGCCCGAGACGTTGACGCCATCCTCGTCGTACAGCTCGGCATGCAGCTGGGGTGCGCTGTCGGTGTGGCCGCCGTCGGTGAAGTCAGGGCTGTCGAGCCATGCCGTGATGACCGGGCCTTCGCCTTCAGGCTCATACTCCGGTGCACTGACCATCACGAAGGCGTTGCTGCTGCCATGAGCCGTCAGCTGCCGGTCGCTGCTCACGGCATGTACCAGCATGAGACCCGTACTGTCGGAGTAGCTGATGTCCTTGGGCACAGCGAAGGAGATGTGGAAACGCCCGTCGACAATGCTGTCAGAACCCACGAAGAGCGTGTTCGGGCGGTCGGTATAGACCAGCGGCTTGCGCGGCATCTCCGAGGCAGTCAGCGGATTCATGCGGCAGGTGATGGTCTGCAGGGCATCCTTCACCGTCAGCGTGGCCACGCCTTTGAAGAGGTTGCCGCCCTCGATGTGGCCTGCCACCGAGGCTGTGTCGCCCGCCGTAAGATACTGTATTCCTGTGCCTATGCTCTGACCATTGATGCTGTCGATAATCACGTTAGCCGTAGGCAAAGGCAGACGCAGGGCCGGGTCGCCCAAGAATGCGAAGTGCAGTTTGTTGATGCCCGCCTGCTGCTGTGTCTTCTTCGGCCCCAGCACCTGGTCGTTCTTGGCCATTCGCAGCGCTTCGCCAATGGGTCGCGGCTGCCCGCCGTCCAGCTCGAACAGATGCCGCGTGAAGGCCATGTTCAGGGAACGGTTGTGCAGGGCATAGACGGTGCGCGTGGTGCCGATGAAGGCGATGGCGCCGCCGTTGGGATTGAAGAGGGCCTGCTCGCCGATGTTTTCTATATAGCCGTCGAAGGGCGCCACCTCGCAGGAGGCGGTGAACCACAAGGGCAGGCGCAGCGATGTGGGTGCCTTGAAGTCGCTGAGGAACACCACGTTCTCGTGCGACAACACAAAAGAGCTGCCGTGGCCGCTGTAGTTCATCAGCAGGGCGCCCTCACGCATCTGCTGCAGGATGAGGCGCGTTACATCGGGATAGCAGTTGCCCAGTCCGTTGGTAGTGCGCTCGTAGGCGTCCCAGTGAATCTTCTTCACGTTGTAGTCGGGCCACTGCTCCAGCACCATCTCGGCTGCAGCATCGGCATCGTTCATGTGCATGTTGGCATTGCCGTCGTCGCCCATGAAGCAGAGAGTGTTCTGCCAGGCACCGGCATACTCGTTGTTGCGGTAGCTTATAATCTTGTCAACCACGGCTTTGGCCTCTTCGGCAGTGCGCACAGGAATACGTCCCACGGCCACGTCGGTTTTGTCGGTCTTGATGATGTCGGCACCCTCGCCGTCGTCCAGCAAGCCTAAGAAGTCATCGCTGACGTAGCAGGCCGTTTCGCTGACGGAGTTCTCGCTTTCATAGCAGAGCAGCAGATCGTCTGCCGACAGCTGTTGGAAGTCGCTGGTGAGGAGGCGGTTGTCGTAGGCGGCATCGCCAAAGAGGATGAGGAAACGGGGCATGTCGGTCTCCGTGGCGGCGCGGTCGTAAAGCATCTTCAAATAGCGGCGATAGGCGTTGACATCGGGTGTGCCGCTGCTGAACTCGTTGTAGAGCTCGTCGGCACGCACCACATTCACGCGCAGCTGGTCGCGGTCGCGGTGCAGCTGTGCCAAGCGCTCAGCCTGCTCGGTCAGTTTGCCAGAGGCCGGCACGATGATGACCATGTCGGCAGCAGGGTCGGCGTGACGCTCTTGCGGAGCTATGTCGCCTTCGATGGAAGGCTTGGCAAACGCTGCGGTGCTCAGTGCCGGCATGGGCGTGGGCTCTTGGAAACGCAGTTCGATATTGTCGAGGCGCATATTGGCGCCTGATGTCTGGCGGATAGTGATGACGGCACTGTCTGCTGGCAGATGGTCGAAACTGAAAGCCCACACGTCTGACGCTGCTTTCATATAGCTGTCGAGGCCCTGCTTCGATGAGGAGGTGGTGCTCTTGTCTATCACGATGTCGCCCAGCAGTGAATTGCCCAGATGTACGGTAGCTTCACAATCGCCGGCATACGACATCACTATGCTGACAATGCCATTGTGGCGTCCTGCCGTCGGAAGGCGGTAGCTGCGCTCCACGCCGGGTTGGAAGAGTCGTTTGTCAAACAGGTTGCGTCCGCCATGATACCATGAGAAGTCATCAACCTCGTAGAGGGTGTGGTAGTCGTTGGCCGAGGGATAGAAGGCAGCGGCAAACGCAGCGCTGTCGACGAGGAGCGGTGTTTCGTCATTCTCGGTAAGGAAATAACAGCCAACATTGCTGTAGGGATTGCGGATGCGTCTTTCCGACTGCGGGGTCTCCCAGCAGACGGGGCCTGCGCCATAGAACAGGCGGCGCCCGTTGATGAGGCAGAGGGGCACCTGCGGCAGAGGGTCGGTGGCTGCGAGATAATCCTGCGTAAGGGTTTCGGGCTGTAAGGTGCCGCCATAGCCGTAGACGCTGACGCGCTCAGGACGGTCGAAGCCGGCAGCAAGGAGCAGTGAGTCGCTCAGCTCATAGATGCCTGTCTCAGGAATGGAAATCTTCACCCATCGGTTGGTCATGAAAGACGGTTGTGCCGACTGTGTCTTCTGGATTCTTTGGAGCTTCTGGGGCTTAGAGGCCTCGGCCATTCCCTTCACCACTGCCTTGAAGCTGGTCATCACCAGGTTCTTGCCGTCTCTTCTGACGAAGGGCACGACGGAAGTATAGAGGCAGCCGCGCTTTCTCGACGTGCCCACGAAGCTGTCGACGACAGGCCACTCAGGCAGTTCTTCGCCAGTCAGTTTCTTATAGCGGCGCGCCTGCTTGCGCTTCATGGGCTGAAACTCAGGAAACTCGATGCTGACGGTGTAGACAGAGTCTTTATAATCCGGTCCCAGCTCCTGCACGAAGGAGAACTGCGGCACCACGCTGTCGATGTGGAGTTCGGCAGGCGTGAGGCTGAAAAAGCGTTGCGCAACGGCCCTGATGGGCAACAGAGCCAACAGACCACACAGCAGGAGCGCGATATTCGTTCTTTTTATATATATAATAATGTGTGTCATGTAGGACTATCTGTTCAGTATGATGAGTTTCTGCGCTTTCGAGGCCTTTGAGCTGCCGTCGCTGCTGACCAGCACGCGATAGAGATAGACGCCCGTCTGCAGGCGGCTGCCGCTGCTGGTGGTCAGGTCCCAGTCGAATGTATAGGTGTTGTCGGTGCTGACGCCCGTCTCCTGTTTTGCCCAAAGCAGACGGCCAGAGGTGTCGAACACCTCGAGCACGATGTCCATCTCGCTGCCTGTGCGGTCGTGGTTGATGACGAAGCTGGTGCTGATGCGGGCAGGATTCTTGGTACACTCCACGCTGTAGCAGTTGGGTTCCAGACCGCGCACTACGGTGAACGCCAGCTCGGCCACCGACGAGTTGTTGTGCACGTCCCAGGCGCGGAACGTCAGCTTGTGCTCGCCCTCGCTCAGTGCCGGCAGACTGTAGCCCACAGTGCCCGACGTATAGTCGCCGAAGTCGTACTGGAAGTAATCGTTCAGCGTGTAGGTCATCGAGGGGTCGCCGTCGATGACGAGCTGCAGGTCGTGGCCCACGCCGTTGCCGGAGGCGTTGATGCCGTCCTTGTCGGTGAGCTGTGCGAAGAAATAGGGCGTGGTGTTCACCTTGCCGCCATTCTGGAACGATGTGCTGTTCAGGTAGCAGTAGATGGAGGGGCCGATGCCGTCGTTGGAGGCCACGTCGGCACTTCTCAGACTGAAGGATTCGGTGCTGCCCTGCACCGACAGCTGTCGGGAGTTGTCGACGGCGTATGCGGTCATACGGCCTGTGCCCTCGCTGTAGCTGATGTCGCGCGGTACGACAAACGTCAGGCTGAAGCGCCCGTTGCGCACGCTGTCCTGTCCGTTGTAGATGGTGGCAGGACGGTCTTTGAAGGAGAAGGCCGTCTCAGCGCCGTCGTCACCCATGTTGTTCAGTTGGCAGGTGACAGTCTGTTCCACGTCCTTTACCGTCAGCGACACAACACCGTTGAAGTCGGCAGCGTTCTCAATATGTCCTGCCACAACGGCCTTCTGCCCTACAGGCAACTGCACCACGCCGCTGACAGGCTGGCCGTTGATGCTGTCGATGACCAGTCCGCTCTGCGGAGCGGCCAGCGTCAAAGCGGGATCGCCCAAGAGGGTATAGTGCAGCTTGTTGATGGGATAGGTTTCTGAGCGCGTCCTGTCGTTGGGGTCGTCGCCGATGGAGCGCACGTCGTTCTTTGCCAGACGCACGGCGTCGCCCAGCGTGTTGCGGCGGCCGTCGGTGCTGCCGAGCACGAACTTCAGGAAGGCGCAGTTCATGTTCTGATTGTCGCCGGTGTAGACGGTGCGCGTAGTGCCGAAGAAGGCGATGGCTCCGCCGTGAGCGTTGAGCATGGCCGTCTCGCCGATGTTCTCCTCCTGCGTGTCGAAGGGCATAATGTCGCACGATGCCGTAATCCACAGCGGCAGGCGCAGCGACGTATGGGCAGAGAAGTCGGACAGGTTGAGCACGCGCTCATGCGAGATGGTGTAGGGCGAGCCGTGGCCGCAATAGTCCATGATGAGCGCGCCCTGCTTTATCTGCTGCTGTAAGAGGAGCATCACGTCAGGATAGCGCTTGCCGGTGGGGGTGTTGGTCAGCTTGTAGGCATCCCAATAGACTTTGCGGATGTTGAACGAGGGATGCTCGCCGACGACGGTCTTTACGGCGGCATCGGCCTCACGCATGTGCACGTTGCCGTTGCCGTCGTCGCCCATGAAGCAGAGTGTGTTCTGCCAGTCGCCGGCGTGGGCATTGGTGGCGTAGTCGATGATTTTGTCGACCATGATTTTGGCCTCGGCCTCAGTGCTGGCAGGCAGACGGCCCACGCCTACGTCGGTGCGGTCGCGCTTGGTCAGGCTGGCGCCCTCGCCCTCGTCGAGCATACAGAAGAAATCGTCGCAGACGTAGCTCATGGTCTCGCTGAACGAGTTCTCGCTTTCATAGCAGAGCAGATAGTCGTCGGGCGAAGCCTGACGCCAGTCGGTGGTAAGCATTCGGTTGTCCCAGGCCCCGTCGCCGAAGAGCAGCAGATAGCGCGGCATGTCGGCCTCGCTCTCAGCACGGTCGTAGAGCATCTTCAGGTAGCGGCGGTAGGCGTTGGCGTCGGGTGTGCCGCTGCTGAACTCGTTGAAGAGCTCGTCGGCTGGCACGATGCGCACGCGCAAAGAATCGCGCTGCTCGTGCAGAGCCTTCAGTCGCTCGGCCTGCGCCAACAGTTTCTGCGTCGTAGGAATGATGATGACCATATCGGCAGCAGTGTCGGCATGATGGTCCTGATTGGTGATGCCATAGACAAACTGCGGCTCGGGGAAGGCGTCGCTGCTGAGCCTCGGTGCCGGTGCCGGCCTGGACATGGTGAGCGCTAAATAGTCGAGGCGCACGGTGGCCTCGCCTGATGTCTTGCGCAGGCGCACGGTGTTCTTCGGCTGCAACAGTCTGTCGAGGAACAGCACCTGTGTTTTCTGCACGGCCTTCGACTGTGACGACAGTTTCTCAGTGCTGATGGTTCCTACAATGCTGTCGTTCACGGAAACACTGACTTTGGCAGGACCGTCGGCAGTGAGAATCACGGTAAGGCGGCCGTCGTTGGTATGTGCTGACAGCTCGTAGGCTGAAGACCCTTCGGCACCGACGGGCGTACTCTCATAGAGATTGCGGCCGCTGTGATACCAGGCAAAGTCGTCGACCTCGTGCAGCGAGTGATAGTCGTTAGTGGTGGGGTAGAAGGAGGATACGAACTGGGCGCTGTCAACGGTCAGGGGTTCCTCGTCGTTCTCAGTGATGAAATAGCAGCCTACGTCGCTGTAGGGATTACGGATGCGCTCCGTTGACGTGGCTTTCTCCCAACTGACGGGACCGACAGCATGAAACAGGCGGCGGCCGCCAACGGTGCACGTGGCCACCTCCTGCAGGTCGTCGGTGGCTCTGATGTAGTCGTTGCTGAGCACTTCGGGCTGCAGGGCTCCGCCATAGCCGTAGACCTTCACTTTGCTTAAACTGCTGAAACCGGCACGACGCACCAGCTGCTCGGTGAGCTGATAGACGCCTGTCTCAGGAACGCTGATCTTCGCCCAACGGCCAGAGGAGAGAACAGAGTGAAGAGCAAACGAAGCCCCCCCTACAGCCCCCGAGGGGGCTTCTCTACTCTTTAGGACACTTGTGTCCCCCTCGGGGGACGACAGGGGGGCTTTGTGCGTCTTTATCTTGAAGCTCACCAGCTTCTGATATTTCCCGTCGCGGAACACCAAGGGAACGAAAGACACACAGAGTGTGCCCTGGCGGCGGCTGACGCCGATATACTGATGCACCTCGGGCAGGGCAGGCAGCGGAGCGCCGCTGATGGCCTCATAGCGCCGGATGTCGGCCTCGCTCATGTCGATAAACTCGGGATAATCGATGCTCACCGTGTAAATGCTGTCGGCAAAATGCTCGCCCAACGGGATGTTGCAGTGATAGACGGGCAGCAGCGAATCAATCCTGACCTCATGGGCAGTCAGGTTGACAAACTCCTGCGCTCCGGCCCTCAGCACGGCGCACAGCAGCAAAAGGAGCAGAAGAACTCTCTTCCTCATCTGTTATTATAACGCACGCATACGCTCATATATTGTGCTGACAAATAAATTTACACAATTGCGGCGCTGAAAAAAACGATATGGTTTATTTTTGTACACACGGTGTGTACTAAAAATACACACGGTGTGTACGAAAGGTACACGTCATGTGTACAAAATAAAAACTTGACGTTTATAAAACTGCTCGAGTAATTTTTTTCCCGCAACTTACGGTTTTTCAAAAAAACTGTGTAATTTTGCAGCGATTTTCAGCGAATACAACAACAAAACTAACAGTTAGTATGAAAAAAATCAGAGCTGCCGTCGTTGGTTACGGCAACATCGGACGCTACGCCCTGCAGGCCCTGGAGAGCGCTCCCGACTTTGAGATTGCAGGCATTGTGCGCCGCAACGGTGCAGAGAACAAACCCGCCGAGCTGGCCGCCTACGAGGTGGTGAAGGACATCCGCGAACTGAAGGACGTGGACGTGGCGATATTGGCTACGCCGACCCGCTCGTGCGAGGAATACGCCCGGCAGATTCTGCCGTTGGGCATCAACACCGTCGACTCCTTCGACATCCACACGATGATTCGCGACTACCGCCGCACGCTGATGGAGCTGAACAAGCAGACGAACACGGTGAGCGTGATTGCCGCAGGATGGGACCCGGGCAGCGACAGCATTGTGCGTACACTGATGCAGAGTCTGGCACCCAAGGGCCTCTCGTACACCAACTTCGGCCCGGGCATGTCGATGGGACACTCGGTGTGCGTGCGCTCGAAGGCTGGCGTGAAGAACGCCCTCTCGATGACCATCCCCTTGGGTGAGGGCATCCACCGCCGCATGGTCTATGTGGAGCTGGAGGACGGCGCCAAGCTCGACGAGGTGACGGCAGCCATCAAGGCCGACCCCTATTTCGCCTCGGACGAGACGCACGTGTTCCAGGTGGAGAGCGTCGACGACGTGCGCGACATGGGTCACGGCGTGCACCTGGTGCGCAAGGGCGTCAGCGGACAGACGCAAAACCAGCGCTTCGAGTTCAACATGAGCATCAACAACCCTGCGCTGACCGGCCAGGTGCTGGTCAATGTGGCCCGCGCCACCATGCGCCTGCAGCCCGGCTGCTACACGATGATTGAAATTCCCGTCATCGACATGCTGCCCGGCGACCGCGAGGAGCTCATCGCCCATCTGGTGTAGAATAAAGAAGACAACTTGAACAACAAAGACAACTTTTCTCTATTAGATGTTGTCCTTGTTGTTTAAGTTGTCTTCAATAATATATTTTGTCGTATAATCAAAAAGAAAAGAATGAAAAAACTGTTTTTGACAAGCGTCGTGCTGCTGATGGCCTTGATGGCTCAGGCACAGACAAAGATTGCCCCGAAGCTGGAGAATGGCTTCAAGGCCGTGTACACCGAGAAAAGCACCATCAACATGATGGGCAAGGAACTGACCATTAACAGTGACAACGAGTACGCCGTAAGCGGCGTCACAGCCGACGGCGCCGTCATCACCATCACCAACACCAGTATGGACGTTCCATCAACAGAAGGCATAGATCCCGTCAGCGCCTTGCTGCTGATGAGTGCCCAGCTGACGAAGGGCTCGGTGGTGAAGCTGGCCGTCAATGCCGACGGTGTGCCGCAGAAAATCCTCAACTTCGACGAGGTGAAACAAAAGGTCGGCGAGACCATCGACGACAATATCAGCAGGATGTTCGAAGCCATGCCCGAACTGTCGCAAGCCACAACAAAAGAAGACCTGACGGAACAGCTCATGGAAACCATCTCCGAAGAGATGCTCCTCAGCGACTTTGACGTGCTGGCCCTGAACGGCAAGACCATTGCCAACGGCCGCCAGGACACCTATACCAACAGCGACGGCATGAAGATGAAGCGCATGTACTTCATTGCAGGCAAGAAAATCATCAGCAACGCCACCCTCGACATGAGCAAGGACGAACTCAAGGAATTCATCATCAAGCAGGTGGAGAAAGAGGCTCCCGAGCAGGCACAGATGATCAAGGAGAACATCGACATGGTGATGGGACAGCTGAAGTTTGACGCCACGGAGAAGAACACCTACGAAATGCAGGACAACAACTGGCCCGCCTCCATCATTTCTGAGGAGACGAAGGACAGCATGGGTCAGAGTGTGAAGGTAACTTCAACCATCTCGCTGAAGAAATAGGTTTGGCCATTCATATCAACGCCTCCCCTGACAAACAGAGGAGGCGCTTTTTGTTATTTGCTGACGGCATCATACGCTACGATGTTGCCGTCCTTGTCGACACCGATCTTGAAAGGAATGGCGTTAAACTGGAACTTGGCACTGAGCAACTGCCACTCTTCATGCGTAACAAAAATGTGCTCGCCCCGGATGTTGTTCTCCATCATCCACTTCTCGGCGTGCTCACGAGGGCCATCCTTCTCGTCGCAGATATAGAGGAAACGGACGGGCTGGTCTTTCAGTCGCTCCACCTTCTCGCGTTCCTCCAACATTCCAGCGCGGCAGGGACCACAACTCATTCCCCAGAAATCGACGAAGAGCGCGTTGCCCTTGTAAGGCTCGATGATGCGCTGGAAGATGGAGTCGCCCTTGGTCATCGGCTTCTGCTCAACAACCTTCAGTTCACGCTCCTTGACGTATTGGCGGTAACGGTCGAGGGCGTGATAGGCTATGACGGGATGGGTGATGAGGGGTATGATGCCCGCAACGTATTCGGCCGTATTGTCGGGGTCAGATTCAGGACTAAGGCGGTCTTCGCGTAAGGCATTCCGGCAGAGCACCATCTGCTGCATGAAGCCGACGTTTTTCAAACCATAGCGCGTAGTAATGGCGCTCGATGCCTTTCGATAGTATTCGGCCTGGCTCTCGCCTTCCTCATGGGGAAAGAAAGCGATGTCAATCATGATGTAAACGCCGGTATAGCTGAAGAGGTGGTCTGGCGAATCCATGACAAGCAGCATGGCGGGATTATCTAACAGCCACCGCTCACGACCAGCTAAGAAGTCGTAGTATTCACCATATTCCGAAACTTTGATATTTGCGTAGTTGTTGCCTGTAATATTATAGCGGTAGTTCATCATGAAGGCCATGAGCAGCTCACCCAGCAGACTGGCACTCATCACTTCCTTGACGCAGGCGGACGAGCCGGCAGGCAGGGGCAGGCGGTCGGCCTCGATGTCGGCGATGACGGTGTCGATCAGCTTCACCATTTTACGCTTCCATTTGGGCATGTCCTCCCTTGCCAATCCGTTGATGAACAGCTGCTTGCCGCCGAAGTAATGCTTCTTCACTTCCGGCCAGAGGCGATTGATGTCGGCGCTCGTGCTGTGTCCGCCAATGGTTACACCCTCGTAGGCGTCCTGTGCTGCGTCCTTCGTCACCTCTACTGTATCGCCCACGGCTATGAAGATGTCTGACACGTCCTCGGCCAGTACGCTCTGCGAATGTGGCAGATGGATGCTACCCTCGAATGTGCCGTCGGCTGCGACGGGGATAGTGTATACCAGCTCCTCTCCTGTGAACAAGTCGTATGCGTTCACTGAGATAATGTTCCATTCATCTGCGGGCTTATTCAGTATGCAGCCTTTCAGCACTGCCGTTCCGCTGCGAAACTGATACTCGTCGATGGCCCGCGCCGTCAGCGCGACAAAGACGAGCATCATTAGAACGAAAATTTTCTTATGCATATTCTTCTTCTGATTCAAGTGCCTTTAGAGCGGATCAACGTCGTAATACAGCTGCAGGCTGGCGTAGCGTTTGTCCTGCAACATTTGTGTCTGGGCCAGCCGCAAGTATTGGCGCACCTTCGCCATGTCAATGCCCAGCTCCAGTTTCAGCACGAGCTTGCGGATGCTTAGCGTCTTCACACGGGCTACGGCGGGCTTGTCGGGGCCGAGGACACGGACGCCGAACCACTGGCGCAGACGAGCACCCAGTTCAAGGCCTGCAGTATCTACCACTTGGTCTTTCTGATGTTTGAGAAAGACGTAGATGATGCGGTAGTATGGCGGATAGCGGAAGGCCTGGCGCTCGGCCAGCAGTGAGCGGAAGAAAGCCTGATAGTCGTTGCGCACCACGTAGTCGATGAGCGGCAGGTCGGGCTGCTTGGTCTGCAGGATGACGAGGCCACGCTGTCCCTTGCGCCCTGCGCGACCGCTCACCTGTGCCATCATCATGTAGGCATGTTCATAGGCGCGGAAGTCGGGAATGTTGAGCATCGAGTCGGCGTTGAGGATGCCCACAACGCTCACCTTGTCGAAGTCCAAACCCTTGGTCACCATCTGCGTACCGATGAGCAGGTTGGTGCGCCCGGCAGAGAAGTCGCTGATGAGGCGCTCGTAGGCCTGACGCGTACGGGTGGTGTCGAGGTCCATGCGAGCGATGCGCGCCATAGGAAAGATGTCGCGTATCTGGTCTTCTATCTTCTCCGTGCCATAGCCCTTTCCCTGCAAGTCCTTTGAGCCGCACGCAGGACATTCTGAGGGCACGCGATAGGTGTTGCCGCAGTAATGACACGTCAGCTGGTTCATAGAGCGGTGCAGCGTCAATGAGACATCGCAGTGCTCGCAGCGCGGCACCCAGCCGCATTGCCTGCACTCCACCATCGGCGCCCAGCCGCGGCGGTTTTGGAAGAGGATGGCCTGATGGCCACTCTCCAGCGCCTCGCGCACGCGTGCTAATAAAAGAGGTGAAAACGGGCCGCGCATCATCTTCTTGCGCTGCAACTTCTGGATGTTCACCACCTGAATCTCGGGCATCTCGATGTCCTGATAGCGTTGCTTCAGCTCCACCAAGCCGAACTTGGCGCTCATAGCGTTAAAATAGGTCTCAAGCGAAGGGGTAGCAGTGCCGAGTATCACTTTTGGCTGTAGTGAACAGTTGATAGTGTATAGTGAATAGTTATGATTACCTTTGCTGCTATGCTCGCTACTATGATGACCATTCTGCTCGCTACCTGCATGGTAATCATCACTATTCACTATACACTGTTCACTATTCACTATAGAAGCCATCATAATCGCCACGCTCCTTGCATGATAGCGGGGCGCGGGGTCCTGCTGCTTGAAGCTGGTCTCATGCTCCTCGTCGACAATGACAAGGCCGAGGCGCTGGAAGGGCAAGAAGACGGCAGAGCGGGCACCGAGGATAACGTCGTAGGGATGAGACGAGAGCTGCTTCTGCCAGATTTCGACACGCTCAGCATCGCTGTACTTCGAGTGATAGATGCCTAAACGATTGCCGAAGACACGCTGCAGGCGCTCCATCATCTGCACCGTCAGGGCAATCTCGGGCAAGAGATAGAGCACCTGGCGGTGTTGTTCTATCTCACGCTGAATAAGGTGGATGTATATCTCGGTCTTGCCACTGCTGGTCACGCCATGCAGCAGGGTGACGGGCTTCTTCAGGAAGGAGAAGAGAATCTGGTTGTAGGCCTCCTGCTGCGGCGCACTCATCTTCTTAATGAGCTCAGGATGCGGCTCGCCGTTCTTGTTCAGTCGGCTCACCTCCACCTCGTAGGTCTCCAACATTCCGCGCTTCACCAGCAAGTTCAGCGTGGGCAAAGTGGCTCCGCTCTGGTTCATCAGCTCCTCGCGAGTAACAGGCGAGATGCTGGAGTCTTCGTCGCCAATCATATCCCAGCCCGACATCTGTAAATAACTGATAAAGGCCTGTTGCTGCTTGGGTGCACGGGCCAATATGTTCAGCGCCACATGCAGCGTAGTCTCATTCTGATAGGCGGGCGTAAGACGGATATAGGTCTCGGTGCGCGGACGGTAACCCTCTTCAGCCTTCAAACCTGCGGGCAGCGCTGCTTTCATCACGTCGCCAATGGGCGACATATAATAATCGGCAATCCAGTGCCACAGTTTCAGCTGGGCATCGAGCATGATAGGCTGTTGGTCCATTAGCTGCGTGATGGGCTTCACTGTGTAACCCTCAGGTTTGTTGTCGTGCAAATGGTCGACAATGCCGACATAGCTCTTGTTCCTTCCAAAAGGCACCAAGACACGCATGCCCGGCTTCAGCAACGGCTGCATGGTGTCGGGTATAGAGTAGGTGAAGAGACCGTCGAGCGGAACAGGCAGGATGATGTCGGCGTAGCTCATTTGGCGGCAAGAAGTTCAAGCACTCTTTGCTCTGGCAAGAAGGGAGCCAACTCGTCGAGGTGCATACGTCTGACGGCATCATCACCAGCCTCTGTCAGCACACGCTGTGGAATCAGACCGACGATCTCAGTACCTGTGACGTGAACGCCGTGTTCAAGGGCGCAGCGGCTAATCGTGTCGAAAGCCACATGCAGCGGCGTGGTGTTGATATCAGTAAGATTAGTGGAAACCTGAGCGATGCCATACTCATCGATATACCAGCCGATGGCTTTCACCGTAGGCAGGGCGTAGGGCCGGCCTTCGGGACCCTTTTGGCGCACATCGGCAGCAATGGCTTTGGCGATAGCTACGTCTTTCGTGTCGAGGTTGAAGTTGACGGCGACGAGAAACTCGCGTGCACCGACGACAGAACAGCCTGAACGCCTGATGCATTCAGGCACTTCCTTTGTATCTGTCATTATCGGAGGCAGGAAATCGGGCTGCAATTCAGGTGTGGAGAGCTTGCGGTCGAGCGCCTCGTATTCACCCTGACGACAAACGGCCAGGTTCTTGAATTCAGGACGAAGGGCAGCGGCCTCATAGCAGTAGCAGGGAATGTTGGCCTCAGCGGCCATGCGGCGCGCCAGCTGTCGTGCCAGAATGGCGCACTCGGCCAGTGTGATACCGTTTAAGGGAATGAGAGGAAGCACATCGGTGGCGCCGATACGTGGATGCGTGCCGTGATGATGGCGCATGTCGATGACTCTGGCGGCAGTGGCGGCAGCACGGAAAGCGGCTTCCGTCACAGCATCCGGCTCGCCCACGAAGGTGACGACCGTGCGGTTGGCGGCTTGGCCAGGGTCTACGTGCAGCAGCTTCACGCCGCTTACGCTCTGTACGGCATCGGTTATCTGGCGGATGACGCCGGCATCGCGGCCTTCGCTGAAATTAGGGACACACTCTATCAGGCTGCTCATGGACTAAAGTCGGTTGATGTATTTCTTCAGCTCGAAGGCCCAGACGCGATAGCCTTGCTCCGTAAGGTGCAGGCCGTCGCCGCTCAGCTCCTGTCGCAGCTGGTTGGAATGGCCGCGCGTCATACGGTGGAAAAGGTCGACAAAGACGATGTCGTGGGTTTCGCAATAAGCTTTGATGAGCATATTGGCAAAGGGAATGTCGTCGGTGCGTCCGGCTAAGGTTTTCCAGCGGCCATCTGTCTCGTTGATGGGCAGGATGCTTTGCACGAAGAGCTGCGTTTGCGGCGCTTGTGAGCGGATGGTCTCAATGAGCGCGATGACATGCTGCGCTACCACCTCATACGTGGTGTTGCCCACCATGTCGTTGATACCTGCCATAAGAAAGATGGCCTTGGGCTTGAAGGGCGTAATCTGATAGAGACGCTCTTTCATGCCTACCGTGTTGTCGCCGATGATGCCGCGATTCACCACGTTTTTCGTCGTGCCGATGCGTTCAGCCCAGTCCTTGCCGTTCTCAGTAAGGCTGTTGCCCAGCATAACAATGGTGGTGCTGTCGATGCCGCCTTCACGGTCAAACTGTGCCATACGTTGCTGATGATGGTTGCCGCTGCTGTGGCGCACGCTGGTACGTGCACGGCTGCGTGAACGTCCACGACGACGCCTCTGTGCATCAGCCTCCTGCACGACAAGCAGCAGACAGAGCAACAGCAGACAAGGTTTTAACAACGAAAAAACACGGTTTAACACAATCTTTCTATTCAACATTCAACGTTCAATGATCAATACTGTTCCAGCAGGCGAATACGCTCCTTAGTATCAGGATGTGTGCTGAAAAGGTGGCTGAAGAAGCCCTTGATGCCGCCGGTAAGTGCCTGCGGATGGACGATGTACATCTGGGCGATATCGTCGCGCTCCACGTCGGCCAATCCCGGATCGTTGGAAATCTTGCGCAGAGCAGAAGCCAGAGCCAGCGGATTGCCGCAGAGCTCAGCACCGCCCGCATCAGCCATAAACTCACGCTTACGAGAAATGGCGAAGCGCGTCAGCATGGTAAACAGATAGGCGATGGCGGCGCATGCCAGTGCGATAATCATCACCACGACAATGCTGGCGCCGTTGTTCTTACTGTTGCTGCTACGCCTACTGCTGGAGCCGCCAAAAAGGAAGGAATTCCACAGCAGGCGCACAATGATAGTCATAACAACGCTGATGATGCCTACGAAGACGATGCTGGTGATGAGCAACTGCGTGTCCTTGTTGCGGATATGCGTCAGTTCGTGACCGATGACGCCAGCCAATTCGTCGTCGTCAAGGCGGTCGAGCAGGCCTGTGGTGACGGTGACGGTATAGGTCTTCTCGTTGATGCCCGATGCGAAGGCGTTCAGCTGCGGGTCGTCGACAATGTTGACCTCAGGCATAGGCATACCGCAGGCCATCGTCAGGTTCTCTACAATATTATACACACGAGGATTGTCGCGACGGGCCAGCGGGGTGGCGCGTACGGCGTGACGAATCATCGCAGTATTCGAGAAATAGGCGATGGCGAACCAGATGGCTACGGCGCCCAGCACCCAGGGCAGCACACTCATAAACGGACTGGTGTCGCCCACAAGGACGAAGAACAGGTAGACTGCTCCAAGCAGAATGGCAGGAAAACCCAGCAGCAACAGCACGCTGAGCGTGTTGTTGCGCTGGATGACTGAGTGCAATCCTACGTACTTCATTTGTTGTTTAGTGTTTAGTGTTTCATGTTAAGCGGCGTCACTCAACACTCAACATTCAACAATCAACATTAAAAGCTGATCTCAGGAGCTTTCTCCATAGAGGCGCGCTCCTCCTTGGGTACCTCGAACATGGGCTCCTTCTGGAATCCGAACATGCCGGCGAGGATGTTCGACGGGAAGGTCTGCACCTTGTTGTTCAGCTCACGCGTAGCGGTGTTGAAGTAGCGGCGTGTAGCGGCCAGCTTGTTCTCGATGTCGCTGATCTCGCCCTGCAGCTGCAGGAAGTTCTGGTTGGCCTTCAGGTCGGGATAGGCCTCGAGGCTCACCTTCAGGCCTGCCAGAGCGCTTGAGAGCTGGTTCTCGGCCTGAATCTTGTTGTTGATGCCTGTAGCGCTCATAGCTGCGGCACGGGCCTCGGTGACGCGTGTCAGCAGTTCTTTCTCGTGCTGGGCATAGCCCTTGACGGTAGCGACGAGCTGCGGGATGAGGTCGTGACGCTGCTTCAGCTGCACGTCGATGTTGGCGAAGGCATTCTCGCGGTTGTTACGCAGCTTGACCAAGCTGTTGTAGATTCCGATAACGAAGAAAACGAGCAGTACGATGACTGCTACAATAATGATAACTGCTGTCATAATTCTGTTATTTTAAAAGGTTGATACTATCTATTGACATGCAAATATAATGCTAAACTTTGCAACTGCCAAAGATTTTAAGCATTTTTCGAAAAAAAGTCCGGTCGCACGGCTTTTTGTCAGCCTGCAACCGGACTTGATATGGATTCTTTCTAAGCAATCTCTTGTTTGCCTATCTCATGCGTCTGAGCACTTTCTGGTAGTAGCCGTTGGTAGCGCGTATGCTGTAGCGCGGACCGCCGTTCCATGAACGGATGGCTTTTTCTACGTTGTTTTGTTTGTTGTACTCCGACTGAATCAGAAGGAACATCTCTTTCGACTTCTCTACGTTGTAGCGGTCGGCCAGTGTGTAGCGCTTGTCACTGCCTCTCGACTGGAGGATGTTGTTGCACTCGCGCACCAGAATGGGAGTAATCTGCATGGCACCTACCGAGTTCCCACTCACGGCATTAGGATTTCCTTCGCTCTCTACCAGAATGATGGCCTCCATCACAGGGGTCCAGTCAAACTGTTCTGAGTTATCGTTCTCATTGGCAGCCCCGGCTTGTAAGGGCAACAGGGTCAGAATCGATAAGCTCAGACATAAATTCTTCACAAATCTTTTCATATTCTCTATTATTATTTGGGCTTTGCCAAGGCCCTCGTTTCTATGCTTTTCTGCCGCTGTTCCCATCGCGAGAAGATGCGGCACTTCCTGAAAACGGGTGCAAAGTTACGAAATAACAGAGAATGGAGAGAAGACATTTTTGCTTTTTGTGCGCACACAATAGCAAATAATTGACTTGTGTCAAGAAATGGGCTTATCCGAAGAATTCGCCGTCGCCATGCTGCTGGTCATAGCTGCTGCCGTCGAAACAATGGGTGCAGACGCGCTCCTTGGGCAGGCCGATGCTTTCAACGAGGTCTTCCATGCGGGCAAACTTCAGGCTGGTCAGCCCCAAGCGGCGTGCTATCTCATCCACCATACGCTTGTATTCAGGCGTGTCAGTCTGCGAGTATTTATCCAGGTTCGTGCGGTCGTCGCCCTCGAAGTCGCGGATAATCTGGCGCGTGATGTATTCCAAGTCCGACTTCGACTCGGTAAATCCGATGAACGGACAACCGTAGACCAGCGGCGGGCAGCTGATGCGCACATGTATCTCGCTGGCACCGTTGTCGAAGAACTCCTTTACATTGTCGCGCAGCTGGGTGCCGCGTACTATCGAGTCGTCGCAGAACACGATACGCTGTCCTTTGAGCATCGCCTCATTGGGAATGAGCTTCATCTTGGCTACCAGTCGGCGACGGCTCTGGTCGCTGGGTGTGAATGAGCGTGGCCACGTGGGCGTATATTTCAGCACGGCGCGCTTATAGGGAATATGCGAACCCTCGGCGTAGCCCACAGCCATACCGACGCCCGAGTCGGGAATGCCGCACACCATATCGGCTTCTACGTCGTCTCGC
This sequence comes from uncultured Prevotellaceae bacterium, assembly GCA_902778535.1. Classification (GTDB taxonomy): domain Bacteria; phylum Bacteroidota; class Bacteroidia; order Bacteroidales; family Bacteroidaceae; genus Prevotella. The sequence continues at coordinate 94,440 of CACYYG010000005.1, read as the reverse complement.
TTACCCATCATACGGCCGTTCTTCTCGCGCACGTCCTCGGTGTTGATGCCCTCGTAGCAGGAGGCGGGGAAGCCGTAGTAGACCCAGAGGAACGAGCATATCTGGCAGCGCTTGAACGGAGCCTGCAGCACCTCGATGCCGTCGGCCGTCAGGCGCACAATCTCGCCCGGCCCTACATCGCGAACTGTTTTATAATTTAGGTTGGGGAAGCTGGTCGACTCGCTCGACACGCCATAGGCTCTGATGTAGTCGTCGGTGCCGATGGGCGACAGCTGGTGCACTTCCTTGTGTCCGATGACGATGGGCGTGCGGCCCAGGAAGTCGCGTGCGGCAATAATGCCGTTTTCAGTCAGTATGAGCATCGAGCACGAGCCTCTGATCTTCCGATAGACGCGGTTGATGCCGTCTACGAAGCTGTTGCCCATATTGATGAGCAGGGCCACCACCTCGGTCTGGTTCAGCTTGTTCGCACTCTGCTCGCTCAGGTGCATACGCTGTGCCAGCAGCTCATCGGCAATCTCGCGCAGGTTGTTGATTTTCGCCACAGTCACTACGGCATAGCGCCCCAAGTGCGAATTGATGATGATGGGCTGCGGGTCGGTGTCGCTGATGACGCCCAGGCCCTGATGTCCGCGGAATTCGCCCAGCTCGTCCTCGAACTTCGAGCGGAAATAGTCGCGTTCCAGCGAGTGGATGCTGCGGGTAAAGCCCTTCTCGGGGTCGAAGGTGACAAGACCGGCGCGGCGCGTGCCAAGATGTGAGTTGTAGTCGGTGCCGTAAAACAAGTCGTTTACGCAGTCGCGAGTGCTGATGGTTCCAAAAAAGCCGCCCATAGATGAGTGTTAATGTCGTTTTTGAGGCTGCAAAGTTACGAAAAGTGTTGCAAAACACCAAAATTTTTCTTGTGAAAGAAACAACCGCCCTGCAGATTTCTTGTTCTATTTTAAGAGAACGGTGCGATTCGCCATCGTCAGCGGCCTCCTCACCTGAAGAGCCTTTTGGCTCCTCGCGACCACCTTCAGGCCAATTCGGATGAGCGTTAACACCACGAGAAAAAGTGTTCCAAAAAATTTTTGCCCTTGAAACACTTTGTTTCAGCCGTAGAAACAAAGTGTTTTTACGGCTGAAACAAAGTGTTTCAAGCACGGAAACATTTTGGAACAGTTGCAACAGACTAAAAAGGATGCGGTTGGCGAAGCCAGGCCAAACGTACAGGTCACAATTTTTTAAGGTAAAAAACAGGGGGAAATTTGCAGTATTCAAATATTTCCCGTACCTTTGTACGCAGAAACTTCCAATAATAGTCTACTATGAAAAATCTCCTGAGAATGCTGTTGGCAGCCGTATTGCTGACGGCCAGCGCTGTGGCCAGTGCCCACACCGATGCTGTAAAGCCCGGCACATTCACCACGGGCGACAAAACGTTCCTGCTCAACGGCCAGCCTTTTGTGGTGAAGGCAGCCGAGGTGCACTACCCCCGTATCCCCCGCCCCTACTGGGAGCACCGCATCCAGATGTGCAAGGCGCTGGGCATGAACACGCTGTGCCTCTACGTGTTCTGGAACATCCACGAGCAGCGCGAGGGTGAGTTTGACTTCACGGGCCAGAACGACGTGGCGGAGTTCTGCCGCCTGGCGCAGAAGAACGGCATGTACGTCATCGTGCGCCCCGGACCCTACGTCTGCGCCGAGTGGGAGATGGGCGGACTGCCCTGGTGGCTGCTCAAGAAGAAGGACATCCGCCTGCGCGAGCGCGACCCCTACTTCATGGAGCGCGTGAAGATATTCGAGCAGAAGGTGGGCGAGCAGCTCAAGCCGCTGACCATTCAGAACGGCGGCCCCATCATCATGATGCAGGTGGAGAACGAATATGGAAGCTATGGCGAGGATAAGCCATATGTTTCAGAAATCCGCGACTGCCTCCGTTCCATATATGGAGAGAAAATAGAGTTGTTCCAGTGCGACTGGAGCAGTAATTTTGAAAAGAACGGTTTACCTGATTTGACCTGGACGATGAACTTCGGCACGGGCGCCAACATCGACCAGCAGTTCCGCCGTCTGGGCGAGCTGCGCCCCAACGCTCCGAAAATGTGTTCCGAGTTCTGGAGCGGCTGGTTCGACAAGTGGGGAGCCCGCCATGAGACACGCCCCGCCAAGGACATGGTCGACGGCATGGACGAAATGCTCTCCAAAGGCATCAGCTTCTCGCTCTACATGACCCACGGCGGCACGTCGTTTGGCCACTGGGCCGGCGCCAACAGCCCCGGCTTTGCCCCCGACGTCACCTCGTATGACTACGATGCTCCCATCAACGAGTATGGCCAGGCCACCCCGAAATACTACGAGCTGCGCACGATGATGCAGAAGTACGACGCCAACGGTTTCCCCCTCGGGGGACGGAAGGGGGGCTTGCCCGCCGTGCCCAAGCCCGCTGCACCCATCATCACCATACCTAAGTTCGAGCTGAAGGAGTTCAAGCCCTTCATCTGGGGTTGCGACAGCATTGCCAAGGAGGGCGGACTGATGACCTTCGAGGAGATGAACTTCGGATGGGGCTCAATGATATACGGGACAGAGCTGCCCGAGATTCCCCAACGGAGCGTATTGACGGCCGACATCCACGACTTTGCCCAGTTCTTCATCAACGGCAAGTATGTAGGCAAGACCGACCGCGTGAAGAACGAGAAGACCATCACTCTGCCCCCAGTGAGGAGGGGCGATAAGCTGATCATCATCGTCGAGGGTATGGGCCGCATCAACTTCGGACGGGCCATCAAGGACTTCAAGGGCATCGTCAGCGACGTCACCATCACCACCGTATTGGATAACCATGAAATAACATGGAAGCCCCAGCAGTGGATGAAGATTCGCATCCCCGACGACTATAACTCTGCCGTCCGCGCCCTTACCGCTCCTGCCGACGACCGCGGAAAGGATTTAGAACCCAACGGCATAGGCTACTACCGTGGCTACTTCACGCTGAAGAAGGTGGGCGACACGTTCCTCAACTTCGAGACGTGGGGCAAGGGGCAGGTCTACGTGAACGGCCATGCTATGGGTCGCATCTGGTCGATAGGCCCGCAGCAGACGCTCTACGTCCCCGGCTGCTGGCTGAAGAAGGGCAAGAACGAAATCATCGTCCTCGACGTCGTCGGCCCGAAGCAAGCCGTCGTCTGGGGACAGGCCGAGCCTGAGCTGAACAAGCTGCAGCTGGAGAAGTCAAACAAGCACAACAACATCGGCGACAAGCCCGATCTCAACTCTGCCACTCCTGTAGCCACGAGCGCCTTCAAGGCAGGCAACGGCTGGCAGACCATCAAGTTTGACGGTCAGAAGAAAGGCCGCTACCTCGCCATCGAGTGCCTCAGCACCCAGAAGGACGGCGACCGCGCCGCCATTGCCGAAATCTATCTGCAGGGCACTAACGGCAATCGCCTGAGCCGTGAGCCGTGGACGGCCAAGTACGCCAACTCGGAGGAGGAGAATGGCAACCACACCCTCGACAAGGTCTTCGACCTCCAGGAGTCTACCTACTGGCAGACGGAGCGCAGCGCCTCCACACCACACCTACTCGTCATCGACCTCGGCTCCGAGCATACCGTCAGCGCACTGGAGTACCTCCCACGTGCCGAACAGGGCGCACCCGGCAGCATCAAGAACTTCCGCATCTACATCTATTAAATACATTAACAATGGTCTATAAATATGATTTCCTGATTATCGGAGCCGGTGTGGCTGGCATGAGCTATGCGCTCAAGGTGGCCCGAGAGAAGAAAGGCTCCGTGTGCCTCATCTGCAAGACAAGCCTCGACGAGGCCAACACCTCGTTTGCACAGGGCGGCGTGGCATCGGTCACCAACCTCGCCGTCGACAACTTTGACAAGCACATAGAGGACACGATGATAGCCGGCGACTACATCAGCGACCGCGCTGCCGTGGAGCAGGTGGTGCGCATGGCGCCTGAGCAAATCAAGGAGCTGGTGCAGTGGGGCGTCAACTTCGACAAGAAAGACGACGGCTCCTTCGACCTGCACCGCGAGGGCGGACACTCAGAGTTCCGCATCCTCCACCACGCCGACGACACGGGTGCCGAGATTCAGCGCGGACTGATGGAGGCTGTGAGAAACAATCCCGACATCACCGTGAAGGAGAACCACTTCGCCGTGGAGATTATCACGCAGCACCACATGGGCGTGCGCGTCACCCGACGCTCGCCTAACATCAAGTGCTATGGCGCCTATGTGCTCAACCCTGAAACGGAGAAGGTGGACACCTATCTGAGCAAGATCACCGTGATGTGCACGGGCGGCTGCGGCGCCGTCTATCTGACCACCTCGAACCCCGTCATAGCTACAGGCGACGGCATCGCTATGGTCTATCGTGCCAAGGGAACGGTGCAGGACATGGAGTTCGTGCAGTTCCACCCCACCGTGCTGCACAACCCGAAGGAGACGCACCCTGCCTACCTCATCACCGAGGCCATGCGCGGCTACGGCGGCATCCTCAAGTTGCCCAATGGCGAGACATTCATGGAGAAATACGACGAGCGCCTCTCCCTGGCGCCGCGCGACATTGTGGCTCGCGCCATCGACAAGGAGATGAAGATTCACGGCATCGACCACGTCTGCCTCGACGTCACACACAAAGACCCGGCCGAGACGCGACACCACTTCCCCAACATCTACCAGAAGTGTCTCTCGATGGGCATCGACATCACCACTGACTACATCCCCGTGCGTCCCGCTGCCCACTACATGTGCGGCGGCATCAAGGTGGACCTCAACGGACAGACCAGCATCGAGCGCCTCTACGCCCTCGGCGAGTGCTCCTGCACCGGCTTGCACGGCGGCAACCGCCTGGCCTCGAACTCGCTCATAGAGGCCGTCGTCTATGCCGACACGGCAGCAAGGGACTCAGTGAAGCACGTCGACCTCTACGACTTCAACGACAAAATACCCGAGTGGAACGACGAGGGCACGATGACCAACGAAGAGAAGGTGCTCATCACACAGAGCGTACGCGAGGTCAACCAGATTATGGCCAACTATGTGGGCATTGTCCGCTCAGACCTGCGTCTGCATCGCGCCTGGGACCGCCTCGACATGCTCTACGAGGAGACCGAGCGACTCTTCAAGCGCGTGAAGGCATCGAAGGACATCTGCGAGCTGCGCAACATGATCAACGTGGGCTACCTCATCACCCGCTTCGCCTTGGAGCGCAAGGAGAGCCGAGGCCTGCACTACACCATCGACTACCCAGTGCACGCCTACGACAAGAAATAGTCTTTAAGCCTTGCACTTTTAATCAAGCACCATGCTGCAATCGTTTGCATGGTGCTTTTACTTTATTCATACGTTTTTCTGCACCAAGGGCACAAAAAAAACTGTAACTTTGCGGTAGACTAAAAACTAAAGAACCATGATAAAAATACTTTTTAACCTTGAGTATCAGACCAGCTTCGGCGAACAGCTGGTGCTGAATATGCTTGACGGCACTTCGTCAAAAGTAGTGGCCACACAGCCTATGCAAACGCACGACGGACTGCACTGGTGGTGTGATGTCGCTGAACACTCATTAAACACTCAACACTACCTGGATTATTATTACAGCGTGTGTCGTGGTGAGGAAGAACTGCGCCACGAGTGGCTGATGGAGCCGCATCGCTTGGAGCTGGCCGCCACGAATGGCCAGCGCTATGTGGTGTATGACCACTGGCTCGACATCCCCGAAGATGCTTATCTCTACTCGTCGGCGTTCACCGATTGCGTGATGCGTCGAGAGCGCAAGCTCAGCACGCCCGTTAGTTTTCAACGTACTGTGCGCCTGAAGGTACGCGCTCCGCAACTGCGTAAAGACGAGCAGCTGGCCATTGTTGGCGCCGCTGCCTACTTGGGCAGCTGGGATCCCGACCTGGCGGTACTTATGACTGAGCACGAGTGTCACGAGTGGGTGGTGAGTCTCAATGCCGACCGTCTGCCGGGAAAGTTTGAGTTTAAGTTCATCGCGGTGAATATGGGCAACAGAGAGCCGAGGAAGAACGCCGATGATACTGACGAACTCCGTGTCGACCCGATTCTGACCGATGCCGACCGCTTTTGGGAAACGGGCAACAACCGCTTCGTCGAGCTGCCCAGCGTAGGCGTGCAGAAAGACGATGTCTTCGTCTACGAGCTGCCGCAGGCCAGTTTCCCGTTCTACGCCTGGAAGGGTGCCGGCACCGTCATTCCCGTCTTTTCGCTCCGTTCAGAGGGAAGCTTCGGCGTGGGCGACTTCGGCGACCTGAAGCTGATGGTCGACTGGTGTGCGAAGACCGGCCAGCGCATCCTGCAGGTGCTGCCCATTAACGACACCAACACCACCGGCTCGTGGCAGGACAGCTATCCCTACAACAGCATCAGCATCTATGCCCTGCATCCGCAGTATACGGACCTGCGCCAGCTGCCGCAACTGAAAGACGAGAAGCGCCGCGCCCACTATGAGCAGCTGCGCCAGGAGCTGAACGCGCTGCCTCAGATTGACTATGAGCGCATGTTCGCCACGAAGATGGAATACCTGCATGAGCTCTATGCACAGGAGGGGGCGAAGGTGCGCCGTTCTAAAGTCTACAAAGACTTCGTCGAGCAGAACAAGGAGTGGCTCGAGCCTTACGCCCAGTTCTGCGTCAATCGTGACAAAGGCGGCACGGCAACATTCTGGTACTATGTGCAGTTTAACCTCGACCAGCAGATGCACAGCGCCCACGAGTACGCACGCCAGCAGCGCGTCATCCTGAAGGGCGACATTCCCATCGGCGTCAACCGCGACGGAGCCGACGTGATGGCTGAGCCGCGCTACTTCAACCTCAACGGGCAGGCAGGCGCTCCGCCCGATGCCTTCAGCGAAGACGGACAGAACTGGGGCTTCCCCACCTACAACTGGGACGAGATGATGAAGGACGGCTGTCAGTGGTGGGTGCGCCGCTTCAGCAAGATGGCGCAGTATTTCGACGCCTACCGCATCGACCACGTGCTCGGATTCTTCCGCATCTGGGAGATTCCGGTGCCTGAGAAGAGCGGTCTCTACGGACAGTTCCAACCGTCACTGCCGATGACGCGCGAGGAAGTGGAAGCCTACGGCGTGCCCTTCCACGAGGAATTCTTCCTTAAGGACCACAAGGCCCTCGCACACTTCTCACCTCACGCCTCTCATCCCTTCAATTCCTGGCATCCCCGCATCAACGCCACCAAGCTGCCCGAGTTCCAGACACTACTCAACGAAGACGAGCGCCAACGCTTCTGGAACCTCTACAACGACTACTTCTATCGCCGCAATAATCATTTCTGGTATCAGGAGGCAATGAAGAAACTGCCGCGACTGACGCAGGCCACACGGATGCTCTGCTGTGCCGAGGATTTGGGCATGGTGCCCGACTGCGTGCCCTGGGTGATGAACGAGCTGCGCATCCTCTCGCTCGAGATTCAGTCGATGCCGAAAGACCCCTCAGTAGAGTTCGGTCACCTGAGCCGCAACCCCTACCGCTCCGTCTGCACCATCTCGACCCACGATATGGCCACCTTGCGCCAATGGTGGGACGAAGACCGGGAACGCACGCAGAAATACTACAACACCATGCTCTACCGCTCAGGCGAGGCGCCTCATCCGCTGCCCGGCTGGCTGGCCAAAGACATCGTGAGCCGTCACCTTATGTCGCCCTCCATGCTCTGCCTCCTCTCCCTACAGGATTGGCTCAGCATCAACGAGCAGCTGCGCCTGCCCGACCAGAACGCCGAGCGCATCAACATCCCAGCCAACCCGCGTCACTACTGGCGCTACCGCATGCACCTCACCATTGAGCAGCTCCTTGCTGCCGACGGCTTCAACGCAGAGCTGCAGGAGCTTGTCACCAACAGTGGACGCAAGTAGGAACAACAACGACAGCGATTGCCCAATCCTCACGGTTGGGCAATCGCTGTATATTCCGGTGTTGCGCGACCAGACCCTTACTTCACCATTACCTTGCGGCCGCCAATAATGTAAAGACCTGGCTTCAGACTTTCCTTTGACAACCGTCGGCCACTAAGGTCGTAGCAGCTCTTTGTTTCTTGTAAACGGTCAATATCCTTGATGCCGGTCTCATAGAACTCCTTAGCCTGAAGCGTGGCCATACCCAGTACGAAGTCGGCATTCTTCACGGCATCGGTGTAGATGGTGAAGACATAATCGCCCGTCTCAGGAATATCAAACTCGAATGTCTGTCCTTTGCCGTTTGAGAACTTATTGGCTGTGTTGCCGCCGATGTTGACGGTAGGCGTGAAGACTTCGGAGGCCACCTCCTCGCCGTTGAGGTTCTCAATGGTGTAGATGGCTGAGGTAAATTCCGGCTGGTCCCAGTTGCACAGCCTGCTCTTGATGACATAATGCCCGGCGTGCAAGGTCATAGACGAACGGCCGGTCTTGTCGCCAAACTTTGCCCAGGCGCTTTTCTCCTTTCCTCCGGGATTCTGCACCAGGAGTCCGTATTCAAAGCCTCGCTGCGAGTTGGTGAAATGCAGGATGCGGCACCCGGAGGTGTAGGGGAGGCCGCCGCCTATACGTTTCAGCCTGCCGTTGCTTACATACCAGTTCTGCGGCACGACGTCCTCGGACGTGAAAGTCTGAACCAGGCTGTAGCTGGTTTTCGTCCTGATGCAGTTCACCATACATGTACTTTCTCCCGTCTTGCCATTGCTGTCCGTCACTACTACGCGCAGCTCATGTTTGCCGGCTTTCGGGGCTCTCAGCGTTGTTGCGTAAGGGCGGGCCGTCAGCGTTTCTATCAGTGTGTTGCCATCATAGAACTCCACCTTCTCGACTTGGCCGACGGTGGCCGTAGCACTGGCTTTAATGTCGATGTCGGGGAATGTAGCTTCCGTCTCTGGTGTCATGTAGAGATAGGTGGTCTCGCCTTCCGGCTGGAGAAATCTTGCCTTGGGCTGGTTCAGGGAGAAGCGCTTGCAGAAGTTCCAGATGAGGTGGCGGTTGTGATCCATAGGCCAGTGTCCGCCGTTGTTATAAGAGTAAAGCCACACCTCGCCGCCGTTGGGGCCGCCCGTCCATTTCTCCAAATCGCCGTCGAACCAGCTGGAGCCGATGGGCTTATAGCCGATGGTCTTCGAGTATCTGGTGTGATGGTCGTGCAAGGCATAGCTCTCGATGTAGCCGTGAATGTTATATTGCTCGTAGCCGAATGTCTCGTCACCGTAGGCGATGACCTCCAGCAGGTTGACAGGCTTCTTGCAGTTGTTCCAGGGTTCCTCCGAGAACTGTATGCCGCTCGTGGGGGCAAAGGCCGCAATCTTGTTCTGCATATTGCCAATGCAATGATGGATGAGCATCGACCCCATTGAGAAGCCCGACCAGTAAACGCGGTCTTTGTCGATGTCATAACGGCTGGCCATCTCGTCGATGGTCTTGATGACGAAGTTCTGGTCCTTCGTGCCGCCGGTATCCCAAGTGTTGCCGTCGCTGCGCAAGTAAGTAATGACAAACTTGGCCGTGTCTATCATTTCGTACATCTTGTCCGACCCGTACTGGTATTCCGGGTCTTGGTTCATGCCGTGAGTGACGATGAACAGCGGCGACTTGGGCGGCAGCGAGTTAGGAGTGAACACCACCATGTTTCTCTGCTGGCCATTCACGTTGATGTTAATCGACTGCTTCTTGTAGGCAGAAGCCTGAAAGGCTATGATAAGAAAAAGGAAAAAAGAGATTGCCGAACGTTTCATAATACTATAATATTTCTTTGAAGACTGCAAAGTTACAACAGTCTTCTGAGAAAACAACAAAATATTATCTCAAATATTTCATATAATGTTGCAAACAAAGAAAAGGCAGTGTTTTGCCGCAAACTCCATCTATTATTTGAAGGCCATTTAGAGCGATAATGCCAGAAAGCTTCAAAACATCGGTAACATCGAGGGTTACTAACAGTAACCACGTGGGTTACTGACTGTAACCACGCGGGTTACTGTCAGTAACCCGCGTGGTTACAAAAATGGCATAAAACCCTAAGAACACGATGTCAAAGACCGTGAATGTGATATCATAAAAATAAAAATGTGGGCATCCTGCGCTTAGCAAAATGCCCACAAATTAGAAAAAACAATCTGTTTTAGAAGTCGTCGTCGCGCTGATCCTTGCCCTTTGCATAGTAGGTCTTCTCATTGCTGTAGAAGAACCAGCCGTTATTCTTGGTACTACGCACCTTCACAACATGTGGCACGGGATCCTCAAAAGAGATGTCGGCCTTCGTGGCGCCACTGATGTTCGGCATCAGCAGGAAATTACAGATCGTTGCATTGCTCTGTGCGGAATACTCAGTGGGAGCAACGTTGCTCCATGCCACGCGCACTTTGTACGGGCCGTTGTCATAGCCATAGCCTTTGCCGTTGGGCTTGTACTGGTTGGCGGGTGTAGCGCCATCGAAGAACTGGAAGAGCTGATAGTGCTCGTAGAAGCCATTGGCATCCCTATTGAAATGGCCGATGCAGACATTCTGGAAGCTCTGGTTGGAGATGCCGTAAGTATTGAGAGACTTGTACTGAGCACCATAGAGGTAGTCAATCATGTCGCGACAGTCCTGGCTGCAGTCGAGCAGGCGCGGCCAAACCAGATACATGACAGCGGCGATGAACATGGGGTTCTGCGCAGCGGCCACACGGCTGCCATCGGCATTCTCCATGAGGGTTTTCAGCTCAGCGACGTTGCGGGGCAGACGATTAAAGGTAAACTCTGACACTTTGTACTTCTTTCCGTCGCCAACAAAGGTGATTTCGTGCGTAGCAGTAGAGTCAATGAGCGACACCTTCTCCACGGGAATGGAATAAGCGGTGATGCTCTTGATGCGGTCTACCTGATAGGGATACTTTGCCACCTCAGCGCGGCCCTGCGAGGTGTTGTACTGAGCCGTACGTTCATTGTGCAGATAGAAGGCCGAGGTCTCAGTGGGGCTGTTGGTAGTGCTGCGGAAACCCATAGGCATGGCCGTGCCAGTCTTTCCGCTGTTGTCGCGCGGGCTGTTGGTACCCACGGTGACGATGTTGCCGCCAGCCTGGAAGTCCAGATACTGGTGCTCGGGGTTGCAGTAGGTATAGTCGTCCTTCATGCCGGAGGCCACGCTGGTGCCGCCACCAGAACCGTCGCTGACGATGGGCATGGTGAATTCTACGCGAAAATACTGCTGGGCTGTCTGTGCGAAGCCGGTCATGGCAAAGGCTGCCATAGCAATTGTAGTAAATATTTTTTTCATAGCTATAATTTTTTTTACTTTTTAACTTGTTAACATTTTACTTTTTAGTGAACTTTAGGGCCTTGTTGCCTACGCGCACCACATAGACGCCGGCAGGCATGTGACCAACGTAGATGGTCGTATTGCCGCCGTTGACGACAGCCTCAGCCTGAATCTTGCCATCCATTGAGTAGACCTGTGCAATGGTGGCGTCGCCACAGCCCGACAGGCTCATCTGCTCGCGAATGGGGGTCATCAGCTGAAGTTTCTCCACACTGGGGGCTGCGATGATGGGGTCATCGATGCCGCTGATTGCTTCCTTGACTTCGTCTTCGCTGCCACGAATGAAGAAGATTGACGAAACGTCGCTTTCCATGCCTGTCTTGGTCAGCACGTCAAACTTGCTGCTGTTCTCCTTGGCCAGCAGGCTGACGACGTTCACCGTCTTGAAGTACTTTCCCGTACTGGTCAGCAGCCACGAGGTCTTCATCAGGTCGATGTACGGCTGTCCGTCGCTCTCGGTCTTGTAGAGGCTGAAGTCGATCATCTCCTCGTGCTTCTCAAAGCTGATGCTTTCTACGCCGGCTTCACCCTCGCCGTCCTTCAATACGATTTCGAAAGTGCTGGCGCCGTCGGCAATAACCATCATGCTAACGCGGACTACGGGGAAATAGTTGCCCGTATTCGTTTTAACACACATGACGTTTTTCTTCGAGGCAGCAGCAAAAGCATCGGCAGAGCAGCCCAGTCCTGCAGCCACCATAGCTGCGAGGACTAATGTCTTCCAACGTTGTTTAACTGTTCTCATGTTTTGTTGTTTTTAAATGAATAAATGGGTTGTAATAAATTAATGTATATGTTTATTTGTTACCATCAGGCACACGACGTGACCGGTCTTTGCCAGCCCAATCCCTGCTATGGCCCAGAGCGGACTCCATTCTTAGGAGCATGTCCAAATGTTCTTTGGCATGGTTTGTAGCCACTTCCTGATAGTTTGTCTTATCCATTTCCTACATTCTCAACTGCAAAAATACGACAAAATGGACACAAATGCGTTATCATTTCGCGAAGAAAACTTATCATTTCGCTAAAATGCTAACAAATAAATCTCAAAAGAAAAGGCTGAAGCAACGCGAAGCATTACTTCTTTTCCAAATACTGCGTGGGGGTGATGCCAAAGGTCTTCTTGAAGGCTCGTGAAAAATTGGGGGTGTCGTTATAGGCACAAAGCTGTGCTACCTCGTTGATATTCAGCTCAGGACGGTTGTCGAGCAGATAGCGGGCACGGCGCATACGAATCATGGCTATGAAGTTCTGCGGCGTCTCTCCCACCACAACCGACAGCCTCTGGCGGAACTGGAAGAGGCTCATATTCATACTGCTGGCCACAGAATCAGCATCAACATGGCCTTTCAGGATATGTTCGTTGATAGATTCCACCGTTTTCTCCAAAAATGCTCGGTCTGCAGGACTCAGACCATCGGGCAGGGCATTGTCCTTGCCAGTGGCCAAAGCATTGTCATAGTGTACGCTCAGCTGGCGATACTGCTGGCGCAGTTCCTCAATGTTAGCACTCAGCTGCTGGTTGATCTCCGACTGCCGACGCTGCCGGCGCCGCATCATCCACCACACCACAGCGGAGAGCAGCAGCAACACCACGGCAATAATGGTGCCCAGCACGATGGCATTGCGCTTGGCATTGCGCTCGGCTGCGTTCTGCTGCTGCAGCCATTCATTGCCGAACTCGGCATTATAGCGCGCTAGACTTTCAGCCGAAGCGCTGTTGTAAAGCGAATCCTTCAGCTCGTTGAAGCGTTCAAGTTCTATTTTTGCACTGTCTGGATGACTCATCCACAAGCTCTCGTAGAGACCTTTGCGCGAGCGCATCTCATTGGCACGGTCACCGATGGCGACAAAGGCTTCTGCCGCCTCACGATAGTAAGGAACGGCCTCCTGCTCCCGTTGCTGGCAGACCAGGGCCATACCCATCTTGTTGCAGCTGATGCCCAGCGACTGGCGGTCGCCAATGCTACGGAAATAGGGGACAGCAAGCCGGAGCGCCTGTTCCGCCTCACTATATTGTTGCAGCCCGATTAGCGCTGAAGCTTTCTGCGACAGCCTGACCATGCTCTTGTACTCACGCCCCAGACGGTAATCTATGTCATAGGCTTGCTCGGCATAGGCCAACGCCTTCTGGTCGTCACCCGTAGCGTGGTAGACTTCCGAGGCCATACCCAGCAGCACGCTCTTGCGCTCATCGCTCACTTTTGGCAACATTTCCAAGCCTTTCTGCACATATTTTACTGCCTCCTGCGGTTGGTTAGCAGCAATAAAAATAGAGGTCAGGACATTCAGGCTTGCAGAGATACGCTCCGTATCGCCGCTCTGTTCATCCAACCGATAGCACTGCAGAATATAGCCGATGGCTTCCTCATAGTCACTCAGCCTCATATTAGCAATGGCCAGGATGTTCAGGCAGTCGGACTCGCCTATGCGGTCATTGCCTTTTCTGAAGAGAGGCAATGCCTTCTTTCCATATTGCTCAGCTTGCTCATATTGCTGCTGGTCGTAGAAATATTCAGCCGCCCAGTACCACACCTGCTCACGAAGGGTGTCGGCTGGTGTAGTATCATTGAAGCGTATAGGGTCGTCGATGACTTTCTGGGCCAGCAACTCCTCAAAAAACCGGTTGGCCAGCCTGGTCATCGCGGCTTTCTCCTCTGTCTGTCCGAACTGTTCCAATAGTGGTTCTACGGCAGCTCTTAACTGAAGCGCCGACAGCAGAACGACTATGATAATGAACAACCTTCTCATGCCTTTACACTTTATTTGCGTGCAAAATTAGTCATTTTTAATGAAACATTATACTTTTTGTCCGATTTTGTGTTCTGTTTTGAGAATAAAGTAGCAAATATTGGACAGAAAAGAAAAAATATGCGTAACTTTGCAACCCACAAACGCAACATATCATCCTATAGTAAAGCCACATGAAACTCTGGGAGAAAGACTTTGAAATCAACAGCGAGATAGAGCGTTTCACCGTAGGTCGCGACCGCGAGATGGACCTTTACCTCGCCCCCTACGACGTATTGGGCTCTATGGCCCACATCACCATGCTTGAAAGCATCGGCCTCATAGGCAAGGACGAACTGCCCGTGCTCTTGAGTGAACTGCGCGCCATCTACGAGCAGGCCATGAAGGGCGAGTTCGTCATCGAGGAAGGCATCGAGGATGTTCATTCGCAGGTAGAGCTGATGCTGACCAAGAAGCTTGGCGACATGGGCAAGAAGATTCATTCGGGCCGCTCGCGCAACGACCAGGTGCTGGTCGACCTGAAACTTTTCACGCGCGCAAAAATAAAAGAGGTGGCTGAAAGCACGAAGGAACTGTTCGACGAGCTCATCCAGAAGAGCAACCAGTACAAGGACGTGCTGATGCCTGGCTACACCCATTTGCAGGTGGCCATGCCCAGCAGCTTCGGCCTGTGGTTCGGTGCCTATGCTGAGTCGCTGACCGACGACATGCTCTTCCTCTTAGCCGCCTACCGCACTGCCAACCGCAACCCGCTGGGCTCGGCAGCGGGCTATGGGTCCTCCTTTCCCCTGAACCGTCAGATGACCACCGACCTGCTGGGCTTCGACACGATGGACTACAACGTGGTGTATGCTCAGATGGGGCGCGGCAAGATGGAGGTCGGCGTGGCTTTCGCCATCGCCTCCATCGCCGGCACACTGGCCAAGCTCGCTTTCGACGCCTGCCTGTTCAACTCGCAGAATTTCAGCTTTGTAAAACTTCCCAAGGAGTGCACCACCGGCTCGAGCATCATGCCGCACAAGAAAAACCCCGACGTCTTTGAGCTGATACGCGCCAAGAGCAACAAGCTGCAGGCACTGCCGCAGCAAATCACACTCATCAAGAATAACCTGCCCGTAGGCTATTTCCGCGACCTGCAGATCATCAAGGAAGTCTTCCTGCCTGCCTTCGACGAACTGCTCGACTGCCTGCACATGACGGCCTACATTATCAATAAGATAGAGGTGAATGAGCATATCCTCGACGACCCGCGCTACGACCCGATGTTCTCCGTCGAGGAAGTCAACCGCTTAGCCACCGGGGGGATGCCTTTCCGCGATGCCTACAAGAAAGTGGGTCTCGACATCGAGGCAGGACGCTTCACTCCCGACAAGAATATCCGCCACACCCACGAAGGCAGCATCGGCAACCTCTGCAACGACCGCATTGAGGCGCTGATGGCCAGCCACATGCAGCAGTTTGGCTTCGACCGCGTAGAGAAAGCAGAACAAGCACTACTACATGTATAAATACCTGACAGTCTTTCTGCTGCTGTTCACACTGGCTGCGTGCAACGAGGCCGACAACATGTACTCGTCTGCCTACTGCCGCTTCACGTTCAACACCACGATTTATCCCAGCAGCGCGCTGACGAGGAGCGTGGCTTCGGGCGGCGGCGACTTCTGCATCGTCAAGGCTGTCTACAAGAACGGCGTGCCGCACCTGCTGCTCACGCCCAACCGCGGCACCTATGCCGCCACCGACCTCGACCTCACGATGAACACGGCCATCAGCGGCGAGCGCATCAGCTATGCCTCAATGGGCTACCGCCAGGGCCTCGTCATCGGACGCTCCACTTACGGACAGCTGCGCTGCTACGACCTCACTTGTCCCAATTGCGACAACATTCCAGAGCTACAATGGAGCAAACAGAACGCCACCGATTTGCAGTGCACAAAATGCCAGCGCACCTACAACATCGACGGCGAATACGGCTATGTGAAAGAAGGCGATCAAGGCCACGCCCTGACACAGTATCGCAACGTGAGATACACGCCCGACAACGGCCTGCTCATTGTCAGCAATCCCTGAAACAGCCATGGACGGCACAGACGAGGACAGGCAGTGGCACTGGCAGGAGCCGGGCACGGCGTGGAGGGGCGTCGGGGTGTATCATGTCACGCTGACGGTGCCGTCGCGTGAGGCAGTGCTCGGCACGCTGGTCATTCCCCGGAATGACCCCTCGTTAGCAACGGTGGAGCGCACGCCCTTAGGCAATGCCGTCGTTGACGAGCTGTATGTAATGTGCAGGCACTATCCCGACATCCGTATTCTACAGTTTTGCCTGATGCCGGACCACCTGCATGCTGTCATTCAGGTGACCAGGGTCATGGCGACGAGCATCCGCAGTGTGATTCGCGGCTACTGGCAGGGCGTGAAGAAGCACGGCCACGCCTACACTTTGTCCATTGCCCCCGTATTGAATTCGGGGACAACAGCCGAAGGGCGCTACCCCTTCCCAGTCTTCACCGAGCGGCCGTTCATCCGGCCGCTGTCACGCCGCGGACAGCTGAGCACCATGATTCGCTATGTCCAGATGAACCCGCAGCGCCTGGCCACCAAGCGCCTCATGCCGGGCTTCTTCAGGGTGCAGCGCGACATCGTGGTGAACGGGCGGAGCTATGACGGCGTGGGCAACGTGGCACTGCTGCATGCCGGCAGCTACATGCCGGTGCATGTGCGGCGCACCATGGTGGAGGCTGCCGAACACGGCGACAACAAAGCCCTGCGCGACTACATGAACGGCTGCGTGCTGGCGGCACGAGGCGGAAGCGTGATGGTGTCGCCGTTCATCTCTGCCGATGAGAAAAGGGTGATGAATGTCCTCCTGAAAGAGCGATGGCCCTTCATCGTCCTTGCCGACAATGGCTTCCGCAATTACTATAAGCCTACCGACATCCTGTTCGACGCCTGTGCCGCAGGACGGGTGCTCATTCTCAGTCCCTGGCCCTACGATGCCGGCAAACGGCACATCAGCCGTGCCGACTGCGTGGCACTGAACACCATGGCAGAAGAGATTTCGGCCTGCTTGACGGGAAAGGAATGAAAAAGACGGTGGGGCTGGGCAACAGACTCTCTTATCTGGCAATCCACACCTTATGCGAGTGACTGCCTCGCGTGGTGATGCACCCGACCTTGTCTGTCTCTCGAAATAAAGAAAATTGAGTTTGAATTAAAAATATTCGCATTTCCGCTTTACATTTTCTTCGTCTGAACTGTATTATAAGTGTATGACACGAAAAGATGTTGAAAGTCTGTTCAAGACACACTACACGCAGATGTATCATCTGGCGCTCACGCTGCTCTTCGACGAAGCGGAAAGCAAGGACGTAGTGAGCGAGGTGTTCGCCAGTCTGATCAGCGGCAAGACGATGATGCGAACAGACAATGCAAAAGCGTTCCTCATGGCGAGCGTGTACCATCGCTGTCTGAATGTGTTGCAGCACAGGCAGGTGCAAGAGCGCTTTGCCCGCCTGCTTACCGTGGACGCCGATACACTCATTGGCGGCAATCTGGTGGAAGAGCAAATGCAGATGGAGGAACTGATGCGCTACGTGCAGGACAACCTGTCACCGATGGAGCAGAATGTCTTCCGGCTGCGCTACCTACGAGAGATGACCTGCCAGGAGGTGGCCGAGGCGCTGGACGTCAGCCGCCAGACCGTCCACACTCACCTGAAGCAGACGGTGGAGAAAATCAGAAAGTATTTTAATTCAAACTCAAAAGCGATATGATGACCGAAAAGCAGCGTATAGAGTGGCTTATGGAACTGCAAGCCCACCCCGAGCAACTGACTGAAGAACAGGTACAGCAGATACTCGCCGACGACGAGATGCGCCTGCTCGTGCAGCAGCTTGGATTTGCCAAGCGAACCTTCAAGCACGATGAACTTAAGAACGACACCCCCGACGTGGATGCCGAATGGGAGAAGTTTGCAGCCAGCCATGCTGAGCAACTGGATGCCCTCGACGAAGAAAAGCCAAAACCCCGTGTTCTTGCCTTCCTCGCACCCCACAAGATGGCGGCATCCTTCATCGGTGTGCTCCTGGCTTCGGGCATTGCCTTTGCCGCCATACAAATTGTGCGCAACATCAGCACTTCCAAGCCGCAACAGCCCACGACGGAGCAAATGGCCGTCATCGAGCCAGTCGCTCCCCTGCCTGCAGATACGGTTAAGGCCGATACCATATCCACCGAATCTTTCGTTTTCGACAATGTGACGCTCGACTCCATGATTACAGCCATTGCTACAGCCCACGGGCTCGGCGTGGAGTTTGAGAATGAAGCGGCCCGCCAGCTCCGTTTCCATTTCGTATGGAAGCGTGAAGACAGCCTCGACCGTGTTGTGGAAAAGTTGAACACCTTCGAAGCCGTGAACATCGGCATGGAAGACAAAACGCTGGTAGTAAGATGAGACACGCATTATATTCTTTTGCATGTATGGTCTACATTCTTTGCCTGCCCCTTGCCACCTTTGCACAGCGCATCACCCACACATATAATGATGTGCCGCTCAGTGAGGCCCTGCTCCAGTTGAACAATGAGCAGACAGAGTTTGTCATCAACTTCCTCTACAACGAACTGGAGGACTTCCGCATCACGGCCACCGTCAAGAATAAGAAGCTGCCCGATGCCATCCAGCAGATGATAGGCTTCTATCCCGTCCGCATGACTGTGAAGCCTGACGACCGAGAAATCTATGTGGAGTGTCCGCAGAAGGAGACTTCGCGATACAAAGGAACTATCGTTGATGAGCAGCAACAGCCCATCGCCTATGCTAACATCGCCCTGCTCTCGCCGCAGGACTCCACGCTCCTGGCAGGCGGTGTGTCGAACGAGAGCGGTCTCTTCGTCATTCCCTGCGAGCAGATGCCCGTCCTGGCCCGTGTCTCTTTCGTCGGCTACAAGACCGGCTACGTCATGCTCGACAAAAGGGATACAGGTTCCATCATGCTCAAGATGGAGACCATCAGGCTGAACGGCGTACAGGTGACGGGCGAGCGCATCGTGTCGGGCACTGAGAACGGTCATCTGGTCTATAACATGCCGATGCTCCTGCAACTGTATCCCGCCGACAATGCCTACGACGCGCTGACCAGCATTCCCGGCGTGAGCGAGATGAACGGCAACATTATGTTTGGCGGACAGGCGGTGACACTCATCATCAACGGCAAGCCTACGACACTCAGTGCTGACAAAGTAGTAGAGCGCTTGAAGCAGATGCCCGCTGCCATGCTGGCCAAAGCCGAGGTGATGCCGTCGGCTCCTGCGAAATATCATGTGAGGGGTATGGCCATCAACATTGTGACGAAGGACTTTGCCGGTACCAACCAACTGTCAGGACAACTGATGGGCGGCTGGGAGCAAGGCAAGTACGGCGAGGGATATGCGGGCGGAAGCGTCATCTGTAATCACGGCAAACTGGGCATCGACGCTTCGTACAGGTTTACTCATGGCACGGGCTACGGTCAGGTGGAGCATGAGGCGAACCATCCGCTTAACGGCCAGCGCGTGCCGTACAACGACAAGACCCGCAACCGCAGCGACGGCACCGACCATGACTACCGCCTCGGCATGGACTATTCTATCAGCGACAACCACCGCCTGAGCCTGGCCTATACGGGACAATGGAACAGCACCCGCTCCACCAATACCACAACAGGCACGGCGCAGTCTATACAAAACTCCCGACAGCATACCTACCTCCACAATGTGGATGCTAATTATTCTGCTCCCTTCGGTCTGCAACTCGGAGCATCCTATACCAATTATCAGGAGCCGAGCACACAGCATCTTGAAGGAAAGCTGAACGACATCAGCCGCAATCTCTCGGTCGACAGCCGACAGAAGGTGAGCAAGTGGCTCTTCACCGCCGACCAGACACACGCGCTGCCGAAAGGCTGGGAACTGAACTACGGCGGCAAGGCGCAGTTTACCAATAACAATAGCTACCAGACCACCCTCGATGCCAGCGGCCAGCCTCTGCCTGATGCTACCTCGCATGTGAACTACGACGAGCGCATCCTGAACGGCTACATCGGAATGAGCAAACAGATTGGCGAGTCGCTGAGCCTTGATGCCTCTGTAACGGCAGAGCAATATCATGCCACCAAGTGGAACGAGTGGCGCATTTATCCGCAGTTCAATGCCATGTGGAACATCAATGCCAAGAACATGCTCAACCTCTCGTTCAGCAGCGAGGCCGTCTACCCCAGCTACTGGAGCACCATGAGCAGCATCTACTACGCCTCGGCCTACAGCGAGATATGGGGAAACCCCGACCTGAGGCCTATGTCGGAATACGACATCAATCTGATGTGGCAGCTGAACCGCAAATACACCTTCACCGCATTTGCCATGCTGGAACCCGACTACTTCGTGCAGATGGCCTACCAGCCCACAGACCGCATGGCTGTCATTATGAAAGAGACCAACTTCGATTACTCCAACTACTTCGGCTTGCAGACCTCGGCGCAGTTCCGTGTCGGCCAGTGGCTCAACGGTAACGTCAATGCCACCGCCCTCTACCGTCACGACAAGACCCAGTTCTTCGACCTGCCCATTGACCGCACCCGTCTCTCAGGCATCCTTGGCGGCATGGCTGTAGTTAAGTTCTCCCAGCGGCATAACCTCCAGTTCATCCTCAATCCTTTCTTCCAGACGAAGGCCATCCAGGGAGTCTATGACATCGACCCGATGCTGCGCCTCAATGCCACACTCCGTTACACATCAGCCAATGGCAAATGGAGCCTTGTGGCCAAGGGCGTCAACATACTGAACGGCCACGCCACCACGCACAGCTCATTGGCCAATCAGGACTACGCCATGCGTGTCTGGATGCCTTACACCAGCTATTCGCTCACCGCCATCTATCGCATCGGCAACTTCAAGGAGAAGAAAAAGAAGGAGGTGGACACTTCACGAATGGGATATTGAACCGACCACAAGACAGCCGACAGAAGGTGAGTAAATGGCTCTTCACGGCCGACAACGGTCTGCTCATTGTCAGCAATCCCTAACAGCTATTTCCCAAGAAATCTCGTGTCTAAATATGCCTGAAAGGCTTCTTTGTAAAGGTCGCCGATGGGCAGATATGTGTCGGCGTCCATGATGACGCGGTTTTTATTCACCTCCTGAATCTTGTCGAGATTGATGATGTAGGAGCGATGAATCCGCATAAAATTGTCGGGCAGACGCTCCTCCATCTTCTTCATCGACAGCAAAGTGACAATTGGCTTCGGCTGACCTTCCAGCCACACTTTCAGATATTCGCTCATTCCCTCAATATAGCGGATATCACTGACGGCAACCTTCACAATGCGATAGTCGGTCTTGAGGAAGAAAGAGTTGTCAGGAATGTCTGTTTTAGGAGAATTCTCCTTTAACCTTCCGTCCTCAGTCTGTAGCCTTTCCTTTATGCGGTTGGCTGCCCTTTGGAAGTCCTGCAGGCCGAAGGGCTTCAGCAGATAGTCGACGGCATTGACGCGGAATCCCTCAACGGCATATTCTGAATAGGCCGTAGTGAAGACGACGAGCGGCGGCGCGGCGAGCGACTTCACGAAGTCCATGCCGTTGAGGTCGGGCATATTGATGTCGCAGAAAATGGCATCGGCCGTGTCGTTCAGCAGAAAATCCCGAGCCTCCAGCGCGCTTTGGCACTGTGCGGCCAGTTCGAGAAACGGCACCTTGTTGATGTAGGCAACGAGCTGTTGCAGAGCCAATGGCTCATCGTCGATGGCGAGACAACGGATGTTCATTTACGATTTACTTTTTACTATTTTTCGACGCCAGCCTTCCCTTCAAGGAGTGGAGCCTGTAACTTGATTGGGATGACGAGATCAACGCAGTAGACGTCAGCGCCGTCATGTATCTTGAGTGTATAGCTGTTGCCAAAAAGCAGGTTCAGCCGTTTCCTGACGTTGGTCAATCCCACTCCGCCTTCGGCCTCACCGAGACCAGGTTGCGCCTCAGCCTTCGAGTTACGGCAAGTGAAATGGAGCCGGTCGTCCTCTACACTAACCTTCATCTCGATGAACGACGGATGCTGATAGCTGACGCCGTGCTTGAAGGCATTCTCAACGAAAGTGATGAGAATCAGCGGCGGTATCTGACGGTCGGGTACTTCTTGGGGAAGGTCGATAATGATGCTTACTTTGTCGGTATAGCGCAGTTGCATCAGAGCAACATAATGGCGCATGAAGTCAAACTCGCGCGAAAGAGGCACACCCTGTTTGTTTCCTTCATAGAGCACGAAGCGCATCATCTTCGAAAGCTCCACGATGGTTTCCTGCGCCTTTGCCGGGTCGATGTCGACAAGGGCGTGGATGTTGTTGAGCGTGTTCATAAAGAAGTGCGGATTGATCTGATAACGCAGGTACTCCAGTTGCTGTTCCAGGTTCTGTTTCTCCAGCTCGGCCAGCCTCTTCCTGTCGTCGCGGCTGCGGAAATAGCCCTTAATGCCGAGATTGGCACCAAACATCAGCAGGAGCACCACGATGGCCAGAATGTCGCGCTCGCCGACGATGGGAGGAGGAGCGTCGGCTGGACGGAACTTATGGTGCGGCATCGGAGGCCTGTCGGGAGGCCCAGGGAAATCGTGCCCCATCATTTCTTTTTGTGGAGGGCCATCCGGTTTCTTTGGCCTGCTGCTGCATTGGCAAACGGTGAAGGCCCCTAACAGCACGGCTACGAAGGCAAAGTATGTCAAACGCTTGTGCCCATATACAAGCAGCGGTGCCAACAGAAAGTTATGGACGAGAAACAGCAACAGGAAGACGGCAAACTTCTTCCACACGAAGAACACCTCCGCCCAGTCAAACGCAACATTCGTGTCGCCGATAGTGCGCACGTAGAAGCTTAGTAGCGGAGCTGCAAAGAGCAAGCCCCACACTACCAAGTACGTGATGTTCTCCTGTCGCGATTGCTTCACCCAGTACGTTTTTCTCATTTTTAATAACGTTTGAAACAGCAGATTATTGTTAGTGAATTGATGGCAAAGATACAACTATAACGGCCACTATGCCAAAAATATTCAGCAAAGCAGCCGTTTCGTTCAGTCAACAGGATTACCACCAGCCGCCACCACCGGGACCGCCACCACCACCGGGTCCGCCGCCATGACCACCGCCACCGCCTGTGTAATTCTGAAGGTTGACGCTGGAACCGCCGTTGACTGTAGGAGCAATAATGCCTAAGCCGTCGAATATGGTGGTGCCGCCGCTGACGCTGACACCGCTCTTCAGCGTGGGCTGTGAAGCACCGCTGACAACAAGCGTGTTGCCGCCACTGGCCGGGGTCATAAAGGCAAAAGTGTCGCTGCCTACTGTGATGGCATACCACGTGTTCTTGTTCCACGACGAGGCCGAATAGCACGACTGCGTCAGCTGTGCGCCGCTTTCCAATCCGCCGATGGCGATGATGGTGCCGCCGCTGACGTAGAGTTTCTTCTGCTGCTCGCTGTTGGCATCGATGGCCACCTCGGGCTGTGAGGCGCCGACGGCATATACCAGTCCGCCCTTGATGTAGCAGTTGCCGTTGGCATCGAGGCCGTCGTTGCCTGTAGAGCGCGCATAGACATAGCCGCCGCTGATGGTCAAGTCGCCCATACCGTTGCCGCTGGTGCTATAGGAGGAGTTGATGGCATCGTCGGCAGCACTGACGGCCACCTGTCCGCCAGTGATATTGATGGAGGTCTTGCTCTCGATGCCCTCGCCGCCAGCACCAGTCGTTGTAACGCTGATGACGGCATCGCCGCTGACATTGATGGCGCCGTCGGCCTTGATGCCCTTGGGCGACGACTTGTAGTTGCTGCTGTAGCGGTCGAGCTGCTGCGACGAACTGACAGTAGAGATAGTGCCGTTAGACGATGCCACGACAGCATTGCCCGATGTCTTGACGGCCAGCGTGCCGCCCGTAGCCGTGAAGGTGCCGTCGGTGCTGATGCCTTTGCCGCCAGCACCTGTGCTGGTGAGTCTGAGTGTGCCGCCGCTGATGGTGGTGTTGCCATCGGCGCTGAGGCACGACGAAGCCTTCGTCTTCTTATCGTCAGAATCCCATGCGCCACCGCCAGCAGTACTGACGGTGATGTTACCTCCGCTCACCTTCATGTCGCCGTTAGCCTTGACGCCCTTGGCAGCAGTGGCGGTAACGGCGATGCTGAGCGTGCCGTCCTCTAAGTAGACATTGCCGCTATCCTCGTCTTCATGGTCGGCAGTCTCGCCTGTCGAGGCAGTGCCGCCCAGGTCGCACTGTATACCGTCATCCCCTACTCCACTGATGCTCACAGTGCCGCCCTTCATCTGGAAATACTCTTCACACGAAATACCGTCGCCCACAGCCTTGGTGATGTTCAGCGTAAGATTCTTCACGGTGATATAGTCGCCGCTCTTAATAGCGTGTTTCGTGTTGCCCACGACGTTCAGCGTGCCGTTGCCCTGCAGTTGGATCTGGCCCTTGCTGTAGACGCAGGCCTTCTGCTGCCCGTTGGCCCCGTCGGTCAGCGTGTTCACGGTGTTTTTCTTCGCGCTGAGCTGTATGCGCTTGCCGTTGGTGATGTTGATGGCGGCGCCGCTGGGATTAGTCAGCGTCAGCCCGGCCAATGACACCGTACACTTGTAGGAGCCTGAGAGGGCAAACTCGCCATCGGCGGTCGTACCGCTCAGCGTGTAGGTAATCTCGTCGTCATCAACGGCATCGGTGTTCGTCTGGTCTATCGTGACATGTGCTCCGTTGACGGTAGGCGTGACATACTGCGCCACGTTGCCCGCCACGGTGACGGTGGCCGTCGTGCCGTCGTAGCTAACGCCGACGCTGTTGTCTGTCACATTCGTGTTGTCGACGGTCATTGCGTCAATCTCACTAAGAGCAAACGTCTTGCCCATAATGGTCACAGCCGTGCCATTGTCGTAGGTCATCTCGCCCGTCTTTGCAGCGGGGAAGAGATAGGTGACGTTGCCCACCTGCACATTCAGCGTCTGTGCTCCTGCTGCAAATGTCAGCACAAGAGCTGCGAGAAATACAATTATTCTTTTCATCTTATGTTCACTTTATACGTTCTGTTCTTTGTCTTAATGATGTACACGCCCTTGCGCATCTCTGCCCTCGTTACGCGGTGACCCTGCAGGTCGTAGATTTCTTCGCTGTCGTCGTCGGCCATAGTGTCACCGATAGCCGTCACACCGTTTTTCGAGAACGCCATCACTTTCAAGCTATTCAAGGGTATGGTCAGTTCGTTGTTGCCGCTTTTGGCTGACAGGTTGCCGTCGGTAAAGCTCAAGGTGAGGCCGTTGGCCGTGATGCTCTTCATGGTGCCGTCGTTCAGGGTAAACACCATATAGCCGAATTCATCGGCCATCAGGTGGCCGCTTAGTGCCGCCAGCACACTCATGGTTAAAAGTCGTTTCTTCATATTACTTCTCAGATTAGTTTTCCATTCTGTTGAAAAATCGTTGCAAAGATAGGTAAAAGTCAATAGTCGTACAAAAGTTTTTCAACGAAAAGGCTTTTTCTTTCAGCGAAAAACAACTGCGTGAGAAAAGGAGACGGATAGCCCGAAAGGGTTGTGTGAGTTAAAAATAATTAAGCGGAAAGAAAAAACTATCCACTTTTCTCTTTCCACTTTCCACTTTTTAGTACCTTTGCAGGCGCATTAAAACAATGTAATGGCTGCCGCGATGGTGGAATGGTAGACACGAGGGACTTAAAATCCCTTGACCAGGAATGGTTGTGCGGGTTCGAGTCCCGCTCGCGGCACACAGTTTTTCCCCTCTTACAATGATGAAGAACAACACAGAATGGTCAGAGAATGTTATTTTGGCAGACGCTG
Organism: uncultured Prevotellaceae bacterium; assembly: GCA_902778535.1. Classification (GTDB taxonomy): domain Bacteria; phylum Bacteroidota; class Bacteroidia; order Bacteroidales; family Bacteroidaceae; genus Prevotella. Next base: position 68,519 of record CACYYG010000005.1, on the reverse strand, counting down.
ACTATATGGATGGCGTGGCCTTTAATCTCACGGTGAACTTCGAGCGTATGCTGGGACGCCGCGTGCCACCCGCCGACACGGCGCTGTGGGCAGAGTGTGTGGCCTTGGACGGGGGAGTTACCCCTTCCAACCTCCCCAACGGGGAGAAGGGCGTTCAGGTCGTTTTAATTCATGAGCGTGAGCACACTTCCCTGAAAAACTTCGAGCCAGGCAACTATACCGAGGAACTTGACGGTAAGGCTGTACAGAGCCGCGTAGGCGAGCTGGTGTTCAATGCGGTGCAGACCGAGGACCTGGCACCGAAGGAGAAGCTGATGAAAGATTTGCTACAGCTGCTCTGCGAGCAAAAGGCCGTGAAGCGATTGATGGTAGTGGTCGACGACACGATGGCAGGCGCCCTGCGTCCTATCCTACAGCGTAACGACAGCGATGAACGCCGTACCACGCTGCTCACCATGCAGCCCATACAAGGCGGCGCCTACCGTCATGTGCTGCTGGGCTACTCGCTGATGGCTGCATTAGGCATCAGTAGCAGGGAAATTGAGGAAAAATTAAAGAATTGAAGAATTGAAGAATTGAAAAATTGAAAAATTGAAGAATTGAAAAATTGAAGAATTGAAGAATTGAAAAATTGAAGAATTGAAGAATTGAAAAATTGAAGAATTAAAGTAATTAAAAAATGACAGATAAGATATTCTCACCCGAAACCTACAGCATGATTGGCCAATGGGCCATCGGATTCTGCAAAGACCTGGTAGTGGCCGTCATTGTCTTTATCATTGGCAACTGGCTCATCAAATGGATGAAAAAGCTGATTAAAAAGATGATGCAGCGCAGCAAGATTGAGCCGTCGCTCACCACCTTCCTCACCAGCATCATCAACGTAGTGCTGTGGCTCACGCTCATCATCATCGTCATCTCCATACTCGGCATCGAGACCTCGTCGTTCATCGCTCTCTTCGCCTCAGCAGGCATGGCCATCGGCATGGCGCTGAGCGGCACGCTGCAGAATTTTGCCGGCGGCGTGATGATCATGCTGTTCAAACCCTTCAAAGTGGGCGATTTCATCGAGGCTCAGGGCTATGCCGGCACGGTGAAGGAGATTCAGATTTTCAACACCATCATACGCACCAACGACGCCCAAACCATCATCATCCCCAACGGCGGGCTGTCGACAGGCTCAATGAAGAACTACTCGACCGAGCCCTACCGTCGCGTGGACGTAGAGTTTCAGTTTGCCTACGGCACCGACCTGGAGCAGGTGAAACAGGCCATCAGCGAGATTCAGCTGCGCAGCGACAAGATTCTGAAAGAACCTGTCGCCGACAGCCCTGTGGCCGCACCTTGGATAGGCTTGACAAAGCTGGGCGACAGCGGCGTTGTGGTGAACACCCGCTCGTGGTGCAAGAGCGCCGACTACTGGCCCGTCTATTTCTACATGAACGAGACGGTCTACCAGGAGCTGAAGGAGCGCGGCTTTATGTTCCCCTATAATAAACTTGACGTTAATATCATCAAATAACATCCTTATGAAAAAACTATTATTCTCATTAGCAGCTGTGACAGCCATCACAACAGCAACGGCACAGAAGGCGCTGGTGCTCTATTACTCCGAAGGCGGAACGACGAAGACCGTAGCCGAGGAACTGCAGAAGCAGACCGGCGCCGACATCGAGGCGATAGAGGCCGTAGAGCCTTACACGGGAATATTCCAGGAGACCATCCAGCGCGGACAGCGTGAGATGCAAAGCGGCCAGTGGCCCGCCATCAAGCCCCTCAAGTCAGCCATCAAAAACTACGACGTCATTTTCCTGGGCTATCCCATCTGGTTCGGCACCTACGCCAATCCCATCGTCACGCTCCTCAAGGAGGAGGACTTCGCAGGCAAGAAGGTTGTGCCCTTCTGCACCTTCGGCAGCGGCGGCCTGAACACCTCGACCGACGCCCTGACAAAGGCCCTGCCCAAGGCCGACATACAGAAAGGCTACGGCGTGCGTACCGCCCGTGTGGCTGCTGCCGCCAAAGAACTGGACCGCTTCCTGAAGGAAAACGGCTACAAGAAGGGTGCCATAGAGAAGCTGCCTGAATACTCAGCCCAGCAGCCCGTCGGCGACGCTGAGAAAGCGCTCTTCGACGCTGCCTGCTCCAGCTATCAGTTCCCGCTTGGCACACCGCAGACCTTCTGCAAGCGCCCGACGCCCGACGGCACCGACTACAAGTTCATCGTCAAAAGCCGCGGCATGAATGGCGAGGAGTCAACCTCCACCATCTACGTCACAGTGGGCAAGGCCGAAGGAGCCAAACCCGAATTTACGGAAGTGGTGAGATAGAATTGAAGAATTGAAGAATTGAAGAATTGAAGAATTAAAAAGGTAAGAGGCCATTTATATGAGTGGATTTGTATTCCTGATTGTTGCCATCTTCGTGGCGGGCTACGCCTGCATTGCGCTGGAGGCTTTCACTAAGGTGAACAAGGCCGCGGTGGCACTGCTGATGTGCGTGCTGTGCTGGACGGCCTACTGCCTCATCCCCGGCCACGACCTGACATCGCTGCCCGAGAGTTTAGGCGAGACAGCCGAGACGCTGTTCTTCCTCATGGGCGCTATGACCATTGTGGAGATTGTCGATGCTAACGGCGGCTTCAACTTCGTTCGCGACACGATGAAGACGCGTTCGAAGCGCAAGCTGCTGTGGCGCGTGGCGTTCATGACGTTCTTCCTATCGGCCATCCTCGACAATCTCACCACCTCAATCGTGATGATCATGGTGCTGCGCAAGCTGATACAAGACCCGAAAGAAAGGATTATCTTCGCCTCGATGGTGATTGTGGCAGCCAACAGCGGCGGTGCCTTCTCACCCATCGGCGATGTGACAACCATCATGCTGTGGATCAAGGGCATGGTGTCGACTGGCGGCGTGCTCACCGAACTGTTCATCCCCGCGCTGGTATCAATGGTGGTTCCCGCCTTCCTGCTGTCGCTCTCGCTGAAAGGCAAGTTCGACAAGGCGCAGAATCTGCAGGTGGGCGAGGTGTCGGCTTTCACCAAGCACCAGCGTCAGGCGGTGTTCTGTCTGGGTGTGGGCGGCCTCATCTTCGTACCCATTTTCAAGACCATCACACACCTGCCGCCCTACATGGGCATCCTGCTGGTTTTGGGCGTATTGTGGACGGTGACGGAAATCTTCAACCGCCACCTCGACGAGAGCGACCCGATGGCAAAGCGTGTGACGCACCTGCTGAGCCGCATCGACATGTCCACCATCCTGTTCTTCCTCGGCATCCTCATGGCTGTGCTGTGCCTGAAGCAGGTGGGCGTACTCAACGCCATGGGCGACGGACTGAACACGGCCTTCAGCGGCAATCCTTACCTCATCACTGGCATCATCGGCGTGCTGTCAAGTATCGTCGACAACGTGCCTCTGGTGGCAGCCTGCATGAATATGTACGACGTAGTGCCCGACACCATCTACGCTGTCGACGGCTCCTTCTGGCAGCTGCTGGCCTACTGTGCCGGCGTGGGCGGCTCGATGCTGATTATCGGCTCGGCAGCCGGCGTTGTCGTTATGGGCCTGGAGAAGATTACCTTCGGCTGGTACATGAAGCACATCACGTGGCTTGTCTTCGTGGGCTATGTTGCCGGCATCCTGGTCTATGCCCTCGAAAAAACGATTTTTTAGGTTAAAGGTGGAGGGTGGAGGGTGGAGGGAGAATAGTTTATCCGCTGCCCAAGCACTTGGCTTGCTAACATTTCTCCCTCCACCCTCCACCCAACACCCTCCACCCAACACCCTCCACCCAACACCCTCCACCCTCCACCTTTAACCCACCACCCAACACCCTCCACCCAACTCCCTCCACCCTCCACCTTTAACCCACCACCCAACACCCCAAAACCATGCCCGACTTACTGGCCTACATACGCGAGGGACGCACGATGACACGCAGCGAGAAACTGCGCCTCATCGTGCAACTTTCTGTGCCCAGCATCCTGGCGCAGATCTCCGCTACGGTGATGTTCTTCATCGATGCGGCGATGGTGGGCCATCTGGGTGAGAAAGCTACGGCCTCGATAGGGCTGGTGGAAACCACAACATGGCTGATGGGCGGTCTGGGGACGGCAGCAAATATGGGCTTCTCGGTGCAAGTGGCCCATTTCATCGGTGCCAACGACTTCGAGAGCGCCCGCCGCGTGCTGCGTCAGGCCTTAGTGTGCTGTGCACTGTGGAGCCTGACACTCTCGCTGTCGGGCATCATCATTCACCACCGCCTGCCGTTCTGGCTGGGCGGCTCGGCCGATATTGCCGCCGATGCCTCGACCTATTTCCTCATCGTGGGCATTGCCGGCATCGCCTTCCAGATGAGCGGCCTGGCCGGCTCGATGCTGAAATGCTCGGGCAACATGAAGGTGCCGTCGATGCTCAACATCCTGATGTGCGTGATGGATGTCGGTTTCAACTACATCTTTATCTATATGATGGATATGGGCGTGAAGGGTGCCGCTATGGGTACGGCCTTAGCCGAGCTCCTTACAGCCATGCTGATGATGTATTTCCTGCTGGTGAAGAGCCCGATGCTGAGGCTCTTCCGGGGCTACGGGGGTACGGGGGTACGGGGGTACGAGAATAGCTTGGAGGCAGACGGTAATCTCGTACCTCCGCACCCCCGCACCCCCGCACCCCCGAGAAACAGTTTCAGGCCGACTGCCGACGTGGTGCGCACGGCCATAAAGATTGGGGCGCCGATGGGTCTGCAGCACTTGCTGATGGGCGGCGCACAGATTGTGAGCACCATCATCGTGGCACCGTTGGGAACAGTAGCCATCGCTGCCAACTCGCTGGCCATCACCGTCGAGAGTCTCTGCTACATGCCCGGCTACGGCATAGCTGAGGCCGCCACCACACTGGTAGGACAGGGAATCGGCGCCGGACAGAAGCTGCTGACACGCTCGTTTGCCTACATGAGCGTAGCGTTGGGCATCGCCGTGATGACGCTGATGGGCGTACTGATGTTCATCTTCGCCCCAGAGCTGATGCAGCTGATGACGCCTGTAGCCAATGTGGTAAGCGAGGGAGCACAGGCCTTGCGCATAGAAGCTTTAGCCGAGCCAATGTTTGCCGCCTCCATCGTAGCCAACGGCGTCTTCGTGGGTGCCGGCGACACGTTGCGCCCTGCCATTATGAGCCTCATGTCGATGTGGGGCGTGCGCCTGACACTGGCCTACTGGCTATCGAAGAGCTACGGATTGCGCGGCGTGTGGATAGCGATGGCCGTGGAGCTCACTTTCCGTGGAATCCTGTTCCTGGCACGCCTGTGGAAGGGCAACTGGAACAAGAGGCTGAGGTCCTGAATCGCATATCTTTGGAAACTATCGGTAACCACGCGGGTTACTGACAGTAACCACGTGGGTTACTGTCAGTAACCCGCGTGGTTACAAAATTAGCATATAGAGTTATCGGAGAGGGTAAGTTAAAAAATTATAAACAGCAGTCATTTCCATCCTTTTTTCTTATCTTTGCGGCAATTATAACCAATAACAAAATGAAAAAGAGCATACTAACACTTCTGCTGCTTATGGCAGTAGCCACAAGCGCATCGTCACAAGGAAAGACCAGCGTTACCATTTTCGGCGATTCATACTCCACCTATGAGGGCTACCTCACGCCCGACACGATGGAGACTTGGTACTTCAACCGCCACGACGACCCGAAGCGCACCGACGTCTGCAGCGTCAGGCAAACCTGGTGGTGGCAGGTAATACAGCGCATGGACTGGAAACTGGAGGTGAACAACTCGTGGAGCGGCGCCACCATCTGTAATTCAGGCTACAACGACGACGACTACACCCACCGTTCATTCATCACGCGCCATAAGTCGCTGGGCAAGCCCGACGTCATCCTGCTCTTCGGCGGCACCAACGACTCGTGGTGCGGCGCTCCCATCGGCGAATTCAAGTATGCCGACTGGAAACGGGCCGACCTCTACACCTTCCGTCCCGCTCTGGCCTACCTGTTGGAGCACATGCAGGACCGCTACCCCACAGCCAAGATTTACTTCATACTGAACAGCGACCTGAAGGAAGTGGTGAACACCAGTGTGGCCGACATCTGCAAGCACTACAACGTGCCCGTCATACGTCTGCACGACATCGACAAGTCGTCCGGCCACCCCAACCAGAAGGGCATGAAGCAGATTGCCGACCAAGTGGTGGAGGCACTGCGCAAGTAGCCAATGAGTCATTCCCATCTTTACCGAACTAATACCGATGAAACGTTAACAATCATTCTTTGAAAGATGCAGACCAGCAAATACATGCTCGCCAGCGAGCGCGACCAGCTGTGGGGACTTACCGTCACCACCATCGGCTATGAAGAAATAGGGCCACACGACCCCTACCCCACACGCGGCCACGCCGACGGCTACTACTTCGACTTGCAGAAAGGGCGGGTGCTGCCCGAGTACCAGCTGCTCTACATCATTGAAGGGCAAGGTGTGTTCCACAGCCGCACAGTGCCCGAGGCAAGACTGAAGGAGGGCGACTTCTTCCTGCTGTTTCCAGGCGAATGGCACAGCTACCACCCCACAGGGCCCAAGGGGTGGAAAAAATACTGGATTGGCTTCCACGGCCACAACATGGACGACCGCGTGCGTGCCGGCTTCCTCTCACCCACAAAGCCCATCTATCACGTGGGATTCTCCGACGACATTGTCAAGCTCTACCGCGCCGCCTACAATGCTGCACAGGAGGAGGCTGCCTATTCGCAGCAGGTCATGGCAGGCATCGTCAACCACCTCATAGGACTGATGTATTCGCTGGAGCGCAACATTGAGCTGCAGTCACGCAACCGCAGCCACGTCGACATGATTAACCGTGCCCGCCTGCGCATACGTGAAGAACTGGAGTCGTCGCTCACCATTCAGCAAGTGGCCGAAGACCTCGGCGTGAGCTATTCCAACTTCCGCAAGCTTTTCAAGGAGCACACAGGACTCTCACCAGCCACCTACCAGCAAGACCTGCGCCTGCAGCGCGCCAAGGAGCTGCTCACCACCACCAACCTGAGCATCAAGGAAATAGCCTACCGACTCAACTTTGAGTCACCCGACTATTTCTCATCAAAGTTCAAAATCAAGACCGGCAGAAAACCCAGCGACCTGCGCAGCACCTAAACATTTTTTTAGGAACGCCTACAGCTCAATAGCCCGAAGCGAGTAGGGCGGCAGCGTGAGGGGTGAATTGGTAGTGATGCGCATGGCTTTGGCGCGCCGGTCTTCCACATCGCCCGTAAACTGCTCACACTCTACTGAAGCAGGAACGTCAAGTCCCTCAACGTTAAGCTTCAACGTGACGGGCAGGGCATTGACCAACTTCAGATAGCGCTTGCCTGTACGCGAGTCAACAACGAGACTGGCACCTATACGGTGAGATAATTCCGGATAATTCTCCTGTGCAGCCACGCAATCCGTCATTCGTAATTCGGTATCAATCCACGTATCACCACTATAGACAGAGAAGAGGCGCTGCACTTCGTAGGCAGGCGTGGTGCGCACATCGGTATTCGAGAAGTAAATCATATCGGGATCCCAGTTCGAGTGTCCGTCCTTGCAGAGCATCGGCGCATAACTCGTCATCTCCACAATGTCGCCGTTGCGCTCAATGTCAGTGAGATAAAGGGCCTCAGCCAGCGCTGTCTCCACATTAGGACGGCGTGCCCGTGTGCTGGCAGCCCATTCGCCTAAGTAGACCTTTACAGTCTGTCTTGGATAATTATCATAGTAGTCGCGATGATGCATAAACCACCCCGTCGACTCATAGTAGTGCTCATCAGTCATGTACTGATAGTCGGGATGTTTGCGTGTGAAGTCCCAGCCTTCGATATAGTCGGCACTGGGTGCATGGAACGGACCGACAGTGCCGCAGAGCTTGATGTCAGGATAGCGCTGGCGAATGGCTTTGCAAATCATCTCATAGCGTTCTTCGAAGACCGTACCGATGATATCCTCGTTGCCAATGCCCAGGTACTTCAGGTTAAACGGTGCCGGATGGCCTGCGTCGGCACGCATCTTAGCCCATTGGTTGGTGGCAGGGTCGCCGTTAGCCCATTCTATGAGGTTGCACAGCTCGTCGATATAGGCAGGCATCTCGCTCATGGGAATACCGCCCTGCTGTCCGCCAATGCCCTCAGCATTGGCTGCCGAGTTCTGGCAGGGCACGCCGGCAGCCAGCACAGGCAGCGGCTCGGCACCGATGTCCTCGCAGAACTGGAAATACTCGAAGAATCCCAGGCCGCGTGTCTGATGGTAGTGCCAGATGTTGAAGTCGGGCTTGCGACTCTCTAACGGCCCGACAGTGTGATTCCAGTGGTAGATGTTCTCCAGTCCCTGACCGTGACTCATGCAACCGCCAGGGAAGCGCACGAACTTCGGGTGCAAAGCAGCTATCGTCTCGGCCAAGTCTTTGCGCAACCCGTTCTTGCGGCCTTTGAAGGTGTCCTGCGGGAAAAGGCTCACCATATCGATGGCTGCCTCATAACCATCTTTGCGAGGCAGGAGGAGCAAGCGGGCGTTTTTCTCCGTCTGCGAGGCGGTCAGTGTACACTCATAGCGGTTCCAGTTGGAGCCGGTGGCTCTGACGGTGCCCTTGGCAATGGCGGTACCATCGCTTAAGCATAGCTGCACATCAAACTTTTTCTTTCCGCGCACAAAGATGCTAAAATCATATTTTTTGCCCATTTCAACGGCGATTCCATCCCACCCTTCGTTCCACAACGAGTCATTTTTCAGCAAGGCGTGATGCGGATTCTGTGAGCTGAGCGGATTGTCTTGCGAAATGGTAATGGAAACCGGCGAGTGCCAGGCGGTGGTGGCGTTCCAGCCGCCGTGGTCTTTCTCTGTATATTCAAAGTCGCGGTTCTGAATAAGCTCGGCATAGAGGCCACCGTCGGCCGCATAGCTGATGTCTTCGAAGAATATACCAATGAGTTTGTCGCTGATGGCTTTTGTACTGTCGGCACGGACGGTGAGGGTGGCATTGAGCACCTGCGGCAGATTGGCAAGCCGCTCCTTGTCGTCGTGCATCCGCTCGGCGCTGAGACGATTATTTTCGGCCATTTCATCGAAGAATTTCCGCAAGTGTTGCACCTCATCGGCTGTAACGGCAAACTTTTGTCCGTCCATTTTGTGCCCGTCAATGACAGCACTGTCTCTTTGCCACATCTTTTCATCGGCAAAGGGCATCGGCATATCATTAGTGAAACGACGGAAATCGGCTGAAGCCGAGATGCGGCGTGCCTGACCCTGTGCGTTGCGGTAATAAACATTGAAGCTGTTGTCCATCGGCTTCACCACAGGTTGCAGGCATTTAGACGAGCCGACACGCGGATAGTCCTGTGGGCGCCACGTTACGAGGTCGCGGCTATAGGCGGCGGCGAAAAGCGGCGATGTGTCGTTCACCTGAAAAACCAGACGCCACGTGCCGTCCTTGGCACGGCACAGCGAGGGATGATACATACGCTTCTCAACACCCCACGTGCCATAGTCGCTACTGCACAGCTGGCCCACGTGCTGCCAGCCAGTGCTGTCGAGTACGGCCACATGCAGTCCCTGACGCTCGTTGGGCGAATAAATGAAGATACTGTCTGTCTGCGCATTTGCCGTCATTGCGGCACCAATAGCCAGTGCGATAAAAAAGACTCTTGCTGTTTTTTCCATGTGATCATCTATAGATTACGCGGTACAAAGATACCACAAAAATTTGGATTGTGGTACATTCATACGAAAATCTTTGATTGGAAGGTGTTTTTCTTCAATTATTACCCCCAAGCAAAAGATTGGAGAAAGCGTCTTGCCTATTTTACCCGCTGATAGTATAGAGTTTAATACCGATATATAATAATGTATCGTTTTTTCAGTTCAAGGATTATTACACAAAAAACGTGGTGCTTTAAGGTTTTTTAGCACTTTTGCAAACAAAAGTAATGTAATATGCATTATCTTTGCATTTGTGAAATCCTAATAAACCAATCTACCTTAATGATAGAGTGGCAATAGGAGGAATCACTACATTTGAGGAAAAGTGTTTGCTAACGCTTTGGCTTTGTCCTTTTGAACGTAGGAAACTCAAACTTGGAATACAAAGGCATAGCAGAGGTAGATACTGCGGGTAGGTATTATATCGCTATCCCGTTTGGTGTGCCGACGGTTATTAAGCCGCCACGCACACCTTTAAGGGAAGTAAATATGTGCCGACAGCGTGGGTGTCAATTCTGTTTGTTTTATTTCAAAGGTTTCCTACGACCTAAAAGGAGAGCATGCAGAGGCCAGATGCCCCGCTTTCCTTTTATGTAGGTTACTACTAAAAAAACAACAAGCCTGAATCTGGGTGTCTATTGGGCATAACTTTTCAATAACTATGAAAAAGTTATCATTTCTCATGGCCATTTGCGCAGGCCTGCTCGCGATGAGCTTTACAAGTTGCGCATCTTATGTAAAGGAAGCTCCAGTCATGGGCTTTGGGGGCAACAGTATTAACACTTATGTTTCAGCCGACTTAGACTATGCCAATGCAAAGAAGGTACAAGCATCTGTCAATACTAGAACACTATTTGGGTTTATCCAGTTAGAGCGTAATGGCAATAAACTTTTGAAAAGTGCCAACCGCTATAAAGGATTTTCAAAGGCTGAGCGTCAAGCTCTTTATCGCGCCAAAGAAAATGCCGAAGTCGATATTATTCTTGACCCAGAGTTTGAATCAGAGAAGCACAGCTGGTTCTTCGGACTATATCGCACAACTTCAACTAAAGTCAAAGGATGGGGCATCAATGTAAAGGGCATCAAGGAAGACACTCATGGAATAGTCAACTACGATAGAGATTTTGGAGGAGGCCGAATATTTGGTTTCTAAACATGATTAAGCAAGAGGATGCGTTAAAAAAGCATCCTCTTGCCCAAATAATTTTTCTTGTTGCATTTAAGTAAATAACAGTTTATGGTTAAGCGATTATTGGGATTATTGTTTGTTATGTTACCTGTTATTTCATCTTATGCACAGATAAAAGGACAGGATTACAAGGTAGATGAGAATGGGGACGTAGTGATATCCAAAATTGTTGAAGGACTTTCGCTGCAAAAACACGAAATATATATTGCTGCTCATAAATACTTGGAGAATGCTTATAAGGACACGAAATATAAAATTGTTGTCAATTCACCTGAGAACGGAGTTGTGGCTGGTGAAGGTGAGTATCTTCAGTTCTATGAAGATAATTTTTTTCCTTATTCCTATTTTTTAAATGCTCCTTTTGTGCTTCGTGTTGATGCCAAAGATGGACGTGCGAGAATCTCCATAATTCTGAGTTATTATACAGGCAAACGTTCAAATATAAACGAGACAGTGGATATTCACGACCGTATCAGCGAGTTTCAGCCAATCAATGAAAGTCAAGCGGAAAAGCGAAAATTATATAATAAAGGTTTTCCTGTTTTGTATCAGAAAGTCCTAAAGACCTTAAAAGAAGTTGAGGAAGCTTTGAAGTCTACGGTTTCGTCAGTTCCTGATACGGATTGGTAGAAGCTATTCACCCTTTCTTATGAGACATTGTTTATTCCTTACAAAACCAAGCCTTCTCTAACGCCTTGGTGTCTGTTACATCTGTATGGATAAAAAAATCCCGAACCGCCAAAGCGATTCGGGATTATTTTGAATACCTACATTATTTTACCCCAATTATCGGACAACAAGAATCAAAAGTGGACACTCTTCGCAGAGTGAAGCGAAAAAGCCCAGCACACTCTTATGTCCTAATGATTGTGGTCTATGTCATGGGCAGTATGATTTATGTTATACAATCGATATCGGGTTGTTCTTAAATAATGGTTTCCACTTGCTCTATGAATTCCTTTGATAGTGGAGCCATCTCCAGCACCTCAGCCAGCATCTTATGCGACTTGTCTTTCTGGAGTTCGTCGGCAAAGATAATGATTCTTTTTGAAACGGACAAGAAAACAGATGGGAAATTTCATTGCGTTGTATGAAATGCCTGCCTAGAATATGATTAGTTTTATAGAAGAAATGGAAAAATACCTACATGCCTACACAAAATAAAGATATTTGTCTGTATTACTGTATGTTATTCCAAATTCTGCCTACATAAAGCCTACACTATACCTACATAAAGCCTACATTCTGCCTACACAAGGGCAGCAATTTCCTACATCCTCTTCAAAAAAAAACAGGCTCTTTATGAAAATAAGCAGGTCGTTCATAAAAATAAATGAACCGTTCATAAAAATAAATGAACCGTTCATAAAAATAAACAGACTCTTTATTTACATAGACCTATGTGTAGGCTTTGTGTAGGTAGAATGTAGGCTTAGTGTAGGCTTTGTGTATGCTAAAATAATCACAAATCACAAATAATCAATAAAATAGCACATATTTGTGTAGGCATGTATGCTGTTTTGTAAAAATTGGATTAGTGATATTGGACGTTTTCAAGGGTAATGTGCGTTCTTTTTCAAACGAGGAACAAGAAAACTTGAAAAAAATTTCCGAGTTTCAAAAAAATACCGTATCTTTGCCCCAATAATTGCTAACTGTCGTATAACCACTTACTATGAAAAAAATCCTTTGGGCAATGCTTTTGCTAACCCCAATTGTGGGCATCCGTGCCCAGATGGTATATAACGTGTTGGATTTTGGAGCCAAAGGCGACGGCACTACCGACGATGCTGCGGCCCTGCAGCAGGCAATAGACAAATGTACGCAGGAAGGCGGCGGACGCGTGCTGCTGCCCAGAATGCATACGTTCCTCTGCGGCCCTGTGGAGCTGAAGAGCAATGTGGAGCTGCACCTTGAGAGCACGGCTACGCTGCTGTGCAATCCTGACGAGAGCATCTACACGCTGAGTGCCTTCGGCGAGAATCGCGGTGAGGGCATGATGTGGCTCTGGGCCAAGAATGCCCGCAACCTCAGCATCACCGGCCGCGGCACCATCCACGGCAACGGCATCAAGTTCATGGGCATGGAGCTGAACGACTCATACGAGCTGAAGCCGCTGGCCGACCCTACGTTTGACCCGCGTCCGCATGTGCTGACGCTCATCGGCTGCGACAACCTGACGATCCGCGACATCACCATCACCGAGGGCGCCTACTGGACGGTGCACCTCGTGGGCTGCAACGTGGCACTCATCGACGGCATCAACCTGCTAAACAACCTGAAGATTCGCAATGGCGACGGCATCGACCTCGACCACTCTAAGAATGTGCGCATCTCGAACTGCCACATCACCTCGGGCGACGACTGCATCTGCCTGAAGAACCGCCGCGAGTATGCCGAATATGGCGCATGCCACGACATCGTAGTGACCAACTGTACCATGAGCAGCCGCTCGTGCGCCATCAAGATTGGCTCGGAGAATATGGACAATATCTATAATGTGATGGTAGACAACTGCATCATCACCGAGTCGAACCGCGGCATCGGCATACAGAACCGCGATGAAGGCACGGTGACCGACGTCACGTTCTCAAACATCATGATGGACCTGCAGCTGTGGAGCGATGTATGGTGGGGCAAGGCTGAGCCCATCTACGTGACGAGCTACCCGCGTGCCGACGGCAACCACAAGGATGCCAACTGGCGTTTTCCCAAAGGCCAGACAGAAGGACGCTGCGGAGCCGTCAGCCGCATCACCTTCAACAACATCCAGGCCACCAGCGAGAACGGGTGCTTCATCGGCGGCGACACCAACGACAAGGTGAGCGACATCGTGCTGAACAACGTCACCATCAACCTGCGCCGCATGACCACCTATGCCAACGGTCTCTACGACAAGCGTCCCTGCAAGGGCGATGACTTCGTCACGGGACGCGTCTACGGCGTCTACATCGAGCAGGCTGCGGGCACGAAGATTGAGAACCTGACGGTGAACAACTACCTGGCCAACTATGAGGGCAAGGTGAAATATCCCGCCGCCACGCTCAACCCCATCCACCGTTTCAAGAACTTCGTCAACCGTACGGCCGGAGAGCTTAATCAGTAGCCCCCTTTCCCCAAGAAAAGAAATTATTCACATATTTATTAACCAAACTAAGTATCTATGCAAAACGTTAAAAAAACATTCAGCCGCATGCTGATGCTTGCCTTGCTATTGACGGTCACCACCGTGGCCTGGGCACAGCAGCGCATCGGCGGCACCGTGAGAGACGGTAATGGCGAAGCCCTTATTGGAGTGAGCGTGAGAGAGGCCGGCACACAGAACGGCACTACCACGAACCTCGACGGACAATTTACCCTCACTGTAAAACCTGGTGCAAACCTGGAGTTCAGTTATATCGGATTCAACCCGCAGACGCTGCCTGCTCAGCAGGGCATGAGGGTCGTCCTGCAGGAAGACAACAAGCAACTGGCTGAAGTGGTGGTCGTAGGCTATGGCACCATGCGCCGCAAGGACGTTACCAGTTCCATCACCACCGTAAAGGCAGAAGACCTGAACAAGGGTGTGTTTACCGATCCCGGCCAGATGCTGCAGGGCAAAGTTCCCGGATTGGTTGTTTCTTCAACAGCCGACCCCAACGGCGCTCCCACCATCACCCTGCGTGGTGCTTCCACGCTTCGCACAGGTGCAATGTCGCCTTACTACGTAGTAGACGGTATTCCCGGCGTTGACATCTCCATCGTTTCTCCCGACGACATCGAGAGCATCGACGTGCTGCGTGATGCCACCGCTACGGCCATCTACGGTTCAAAGGCTGCCAACGGTGTAATCATCATCACTACCAAGAAAGGCACTGAGGAAAAGACCAACGTGGCCTACAACGGTTATGTGGCCATCGACAACATCCTCAAGACCTACGATATGGCTACAGCAGCTGATCTGCGCCAATATGCAAAGACAAACGGCGTAGCCCTGAAGGATGGCGGCGCCGACGTTGACTGGCAGGACGAAGTGCTCCGCACCGGCATCAGCCACAACCACAACCTGAACATCAGTGGTGGCAACGGCCGCACCAACTACATGATCAGCGGCAATCTGATGAAGCGCGAGGGCGTGGTGAAGATGACGGGCATGGACCGCTTCAACGTGCGCTCGCTCGTCTCCACCAAGGTGCTGAAGGATCACCTCACCCTGTCGATGGGCATCAACTCGATGTACGGCAAGCACTTCGGCGTTCCCACAAGCAATGAGGGTGCATCTGTGCTCGACGCTATGAACTATTACTCCCCCACCAACGCCATTCGCAATGCTGACGGCAGTTGGACGGTTGGTGCAGGTTCGAAGAACTACAACCCGCTGGCCCTGATGGAAGAGAACAAGTCTGAGACCATTTGGAAGCGCAACCAGTTTATCGGTAAGGCTGCACTCGAGCTGTGGAAGGGATTCTTCTGGAATGTGAACTATTCGTGGAGCAACTACCAGAGCACCTACAGCGCCTACAACACCCGCAACTCTCAGCTGGAGGGTATTGGCAACAAGAACGGTCAGGCCTCCCGCAACACCTATTTCGGACGCGAGCAGACCTTCGAGACCTATGTGAACTATGGTTTCACACTCGCCGACAAGCACAAGTTCGACCTGATGGCCGGTTACTCTTGGGAAGAGAAGAAAAATAACGACGGATTCGGCCTCAGTGTCGAGGGTTATTACAACGATGACCTGACCTGGTACAACATGTCGTATGCACAGACCATCCTCGGCGTGCAGAACTCTGTTCAGAGCGGCTATCGTGAGAACATCCGCAACATCTCCTACTACGGACGTATCAACTACTCCTTCGACAGCCGGTACATGCTCCAGGCTACCATCCGTCGCGACGGTTCTTCCGTGTTCGGCAAGAACAAGCGCTGGGGTACCTTCCCATCAGTCTCTGCTGCGTGGAACATCACCGAAGAGGCCTTCATGAAGAATCAGAACCTCTTCTCGAACCTGAAACTCCGCGCCGGTTACGGTATTTCCGGTAATGCGATGGGATTCGACGTCTATTCATCCTATAACACCTACGGCGCTACGGGCACATTTACCTACGATGGCAAGCTGTATCGTACCTACGCCGCTACGAAGAACGCCAACCCCGACCTGAAATGGGAGACAACGGGCATGTTGAACATCGGCCTTGACTTCGGTTTCCTGAGAAACCGCATCAACGGTACAATTGAGGTCTACAATAAGAAGACCAAGGACCTGATCTGGAGCTATCCTGTTCCCACCACACAGTATGTCTACGGCTGGATGGATGCCAACGTAGGCGAGATGACCAACAAAGGTGTTGAGCTGACTTTGAATATCGATGCCATCCGCACGAAGAACTTCAACTGGATGACCACCATCAACCTGTCGCACAACAAGAATACTGTTGACAAGATGCAGAACGAACAGTTCCACACCACCAACCTCACACAGGGCGACCCGATGGTGTCTGGTGTTTCTGCCAACGGCTGGACTCAGCGAATCATGGAGGGTGAGGCTATCGGTACGTTCTATACCTACCAGTATGCAGGCACCGTGAACGGACGCTCTGAATACTATGTGCTGGACGAGAACGGCAACCGCACAGGCGAGACCACCAATAATCCCGGTCTGAAGGACCGCTCTATCACGGGTTGCGCACAGCCCAAACTCAACGCAGGCTGGAACAACACGCTTACCTACAAGAACTGGAACCTGAATGCATTCATCACTGGCGTATTCGGCAATGATGTCTACAACGGTCCGCGTGCTCACTACACCAGCGCTCAAATGTTCTCCGACGGCAAGAATGTGCTGAAAGAATTCCTCTCGAATCCTGCAGGTGACGCCTCTGGCTCACTCCCCTCTGACCGCTACATTGAGAAGGGCACTTACATCCGTTTGCAGTCTCTCTCGCTAAGCTACACCTTCCGCAACTGTTTCAACGACTGGATTCAGGACCTGACCCTGTACGGAACGGCTAACAACCTGCTCACCATTACCGACTATAAGGGTCTTGATCCTGAGGTCAACCTTGGTGGCATCGATCCCGGTATTGACTATCGCTGGAGCCGCTATCCCCACACCCGCACCTTCATGTTTGGCGTGAAGATCAATTTCGGTGGTGGCAAGGCCAAGAGGGCTGCAGAGACGACTGTAAGAGAAGTCGTGAAGGAAGTTCCTGTTGTCAAGGAAGTCGTGAAGGAAGTTGTCAAGGAAGTTCCCGGCAAGGACAAGGAGACCTACGTTCAGAGCACGTTTGTCGTAACGTTCCCCGTGAACTCATCTGAGATTGAAAACACATCCGAGCTCGACGGCATCAAGAGCGGTGCCAATGTCGAGATTGTGGCCTACGCTTCGCCTGAGGGTCCGACAGATACAAACCAGAAGCTTTCTCAGGATCGTGCTGATTCCGTTGCCAAGTATCTTAAGAACAAGGGCGTGAATGTTCTTCGCACTTTCGCCAAGGGTGCTGACAGCAACCATGCTAACCGTATTGCGATTGTGACCGTAAAGTAAATTGAATATTGAAAATTTGAATGTTTAAAGATTTCAAGCATTATGAAACTAAATAAATTTATTCTTACAGCTGGCTTGTTTGCTGTAGCACTTACCAGTTGCACAGATTTGGACGTCGAACCGAGTTCTCAGTATACGGAAGACCCGAGTAAGAACTCCGGCGTTGACCCGATGATTGTGGTAGAGGCAAAGATGGCCGATGTCTATTTCCACATGGCCGGCACGCTGGGCCGCCGCTATATGGAGGCGCAGTGCCTCGCTTCCGATGAGTTCACCTGCCTCGCCTTCGACGGAGGTTACTACGACGATGGCACCTATGCCCATCAGGCTCTTCACAACAGCTCTGCAACCGATGCCTCCCTCGACTGGTATTCAGAGGTGACCTCTGGCATCACCAAGGCCAACACCATCCTTGAGGAACTTGGCAGCGGCGCTTCTGCTCAGATGACAGCGCCTGCCCGCGCCATGCGTGCCTATTTCACTTGGATTCTGATGGACAGCTTCGGCGATGCTCCTATTCTGGAGAAGGTGCCTGCTGAAGGCGAGGTTGTTGCCCGTTCACCCCGTAAGGAAGTGGCCGAGTGGATAGAGAGTGAGCTCACCGACATCATTCCCTACCTCACCGAGGACGTGACCGAGAATACATACGGCAAGCCAACCAAGTGGATGGCTGAGGCCCTGCTGGCTAAGCTCTACATCAACTGGGCTGTCTATACCGCTGATGGCGTTGAGAACTACGACGCTGCCACAGCAGCCAACCCCAAGCTCGACGACTGTATCGCTGTCTGCGACAACATCATCAGCAGTGGTAAGTTCAACCTCGGCTCTGTCGACTACCTGCACAAGTTCTCCTACGACAACAACTGGAAGGTCGAGGACTTCATCTACGTCATGCCCTACGATGCTATCGACCGTCAGGGCTTCCAGTATGCCCGTCCCCGCTCGTTCAAGCAGATGAAGAACATGCTGCCCAACGTCTACGGCTCGGCCGACAAGTTCACGCAGTCATTCGGCGGCAACATCGTGGTGACACCCGAGTTTGCCAAGCTCTTCAGCCTCCAGGGCGACATACGCAACCTCTGCATCCTGCGCGGCGACGTGTTTGTACGCGACCCCAAGACCCTGCTTCCCACCACTGAGCCCTTCATGTACAACGGCAAGCAGGTACACTTCACCGAGACCATCACCCTCATCAAGGAGGACAACACCATCGACGTGGGTAACGACGACAATGCCATCCAGCAGGGCTGTCACTCCATCAAGTGGTTCATCGTGCCCAGCGACTATAACAACGGACGTAACCAGTCGAACGACCTCCCCATCTTCCGTTATGCCGACATCCTGCTCACGAAGGCAGAGGCCCTCACACGTCAGGGACAGAGTGGTGCCAAGGATCTCTTCAACCAGATTCGTGCCTACGCCGGTGCACCTCAGATTGCTGCCGAGCCCACCCTTCAGGACATCTACGACGAGCGTGGCCGTGAGTTCTTCGACGAGAACTGGCGCCGCAACGACATGATTCGCTTCGGTCACTTCGAAGACGAGTTCTTCCCCCACTACAAGAAGTACGAAGCTCCTGACTTTGCCAACTTTGACAAGCGTCACCGCATTTTCCCCGTAGAGCAGGAGATGCTCGACCTGAACCCTGGCTGGACGCAGAATCCTGGCTACTAATTTCAGGCAGATTTGAATTCCCTGGGATTTTCTAAAAAACATTAAAAGCCCGCAGCTTTCACAAAGGAAGCTGCGGGTTTTCTTTTCTTTGTTGTAAATTTGCATCATCGAAACAATGATGGCACACAGAGCATACATCCTTTTCACAGCCCTGCTGACAGTGCTAAGCATGCAGGCGCAGCTGGGACGTTACAGCGCCGACATCCGGGCGCTGCCGCAGCATTTCTGCGACACGATTAGTGTGGAATGGGAGCGCGATCAAGTCTACGTGCCCGTGACGGCAGGCGGACGCACCTATCGTTTTCTTTTTGACACAGGAGCCGGCCAGGCAGTGGTGTTCAGCGGCTCGCCGTTGGCCGACGCACCGCGCGTAAGCAACCTGCTGTCGCACGACGCTGCGGGAAACATCGACACTGTTAATGTTGTGGAACTGCCGCCATTACGCTTGGGCCACACCACACTCTATGAGTGTCACGCCACCGTACAGCCGAGCGGCGTGGGTGCACGAGGCATCGACGGCATTCTGGGCTTCGATCTGGTGAACAGCGGCCTGTGCCTGAAGCTCGACATGCAGTCGCAACAGCTCATCATCAGCGACCGCAAGTGCTGCTTCGACCGTGAGGAAGCTGCCACGAGCCTGCGTTACCGGCTGTCATATCATGTGCCTTATGTCGACATCATTCCTTTCGGACGACGGTCTGAGCGCGTGCTCTTCGACACGGGCAGCCGCAATTTCTTCTCGATGAACATCGACCATTTCAACGCTGCTGAAGAACAGCGGCACCGCTTCGACCGGCCCTATCGCGTGGAAGGACGCACCATAGGGCAGCACGCCATCGGACACGGCGGTACTGAGCCAATGGGCGAGGTGGTTTTCCTTTGCTTAGACAGTCTCGGTCTTGGCGACTGTTCGTTCAAGGGTATCCACGCCATCACTACACAAGGCGGGTCGCACCTCGGCGCACGCCTGCTGCGCTACGGCACTGTGGCCTTCTGTCCCCGGCACAGCCGCATGTTCTTCCGGCCCTACGAAGGGATGACCACCAGCGTGAACAACCGTCAGTTAGACATTGCCTTCGTGGCCGATGCAACAGGACGCCCACAGGTGGGTCTGGTATGGTCTCAAGGCACGCCCTACCTACGTGGTTTCCGTCAGGGCGACATCATCGAGCAGATTGACGGCCGGCCTGTTCGCAGTCTCCTGCAGTTCGTTACCTGGCCTTTTGAGCGTGGACGTGAATATGTGTTCACCGTGCGCTCCACCGATGGCCGGCGTCGCGAAATCAAATGGATTCGCGTGCCCATGAGAGAGGAGAACACGCCACGGGAAAATACGGAGAAGAAGCCACTTCTCTTTATACCGTAACGATTTGTGTATACAGCTTTCGCATGTGTAAACTGAACACAAAGATCCGAAGTTGTTAACAAATGAAAATTTTAGTAACCCACGTGGTTACTGTCAGTAACCCGCGTGGTTACAGGCAGTAACCCACGTGGTTACTGTTTTATCACAAAGCGTTTGATTCGGAAAGATTCTAACGTCGGAGAATTACCCAATCAATGCCTAAGGGATTGTTGTGCATTTCTCGCACGAGGTAGAGACGCAGCATGCTGTCGTAGGCAATGACCATTTCTGTGCCGTCGATGTCGGCAACCACGTGGAACACATCCTCGCTTTCATCGCCCGGCTCTCGGCGCCAAGTAATGCCGTCGTAGACAAAGAATCCCTCTTCTTTTAATTGAGTGATGGCTTTCTTCGAGAGAAAGAGGAAAGTGCCTCGCACATCAGTATAAACCGTACCGTCGTCCTGTGGCGTCTTCCAGCAGAAGTTGCTACCCTCCTCCGCCTCGCTGCGTGGGATAAGATAGAGTGTCTTCTTGCAGACCACGCCCAGCGTGTCGCCGTGCCAGCTGAACACCACCGGCCAGGTGCGGAACTGGCGGTTGAGGGTGAAAGAAACCTCATAGGGAGTATTGGGAGTAATGGCTGCTGAAGGGCTGACCGGGTTGGTTGAGCTAATGGAGCCTGTTAAACTCGCCTGGCTTGTTTCACTCGTCTTTTTCGTTTTTCTCACAAGAAAGACCAACTCTCCCCCTTGCATCAGTTCCTTGTGCGTGATGCGTGCATCCTTCAGCTCGCAGCCGTTGAGGCTGACGGTGAACGGCTGTGACAAGCGTGACTTTTCAATCTGTTTCACGTGCAGAATCTTGCCATTGGGCAGACTCAGCGTGTAGCCGTTGAGCAGCGGAATGTTCAGCAGATAATAGTCTTGTCCGACATTCGGATATAGTCCCATCATGTGAAAAGCCAGCCAAGAGGACATTGCACCGCTGTCGTCGTTGCCAGGCAGACCGTCGGGCGTGTCGCTGTAGTTGTCGGCAATGATCTGGCGGATGCGCTGTGTGCTCAGGTCGGGGCGTCCCAGCCAGTGGTAGAGGCAGGGCGTGAGGAACGACGGTTCGTTGCCTACATTATATCGGCCGCGCTCGAAAAATAAATCCAAGCGACGCTGGAACGCTTCTTTTCCGCCACATGCTTCAATCAAGCCCTCCACATCGTGCGGAATGGAGAGCGAGTATTCTGCCGACAGTGCCTCATAGAAGAACGTGTCCCACCAAGGGATGTACCACGGTGCAACTTTCGTCACTGGCGTGTAGGGAATACGTGGTTTGAAGACTTTTGAGCGTCCCCAGGTCACGCTGTCCAACCACATCCCGTTTTCATCGCGCGGCATGATGTAGCCTTTCACATCATCCCATTCATAGTCCTTGCGCCACAGGTTGCGCCAGTTGCGCGAGCGTTGCATGTATTCATCGCAGACATCGTTGCGGCCAAGGCCGCGGGCCACCTGTGCAATGCAGTAGTCGTCGTAGGCATACTCCACGGTGCGTGTGCCGGCACGGGCGATGCCGTAGGGCACATAGCCCAGGCGCCGGTACTCGTTCAGTCCGCCGCGTCCGTGCTTCTCGTGATCTGCACCAGGGTCCTGCTCACCGTCTTTCAGCATGGCCTCGAGCGCCAGCTGATAGTCAATGCCGCCCAAATCTTTGACGAAGGCATCGGCGATGACGACCTCAGCGTTAGAGCCACCCTGCGTGCGTCCGTTGCAGTCGCCGCTGCGTGCATCAGGCATATAGCCTTCGCGCTTATATATATTTAATAATGAGTTGACGATTTCCACTTGACGCTCTGGCCAGAGCAGGGTCAACAGCGGCGAGCTGGTGCGGTAGGTGTCCCAGATGGCGTAGTAGTCGTCGTAATAGGGCGACTCGGTCCACTTGGGGTTCTCGCCTGTCTTACATACCGGCATCAGCATGGTGTGATAGAGCGCGGTATAGAACATGCGCTTCTGTTGCCCGGTGCCGTCAATCTGCACTTTCTGCAGCTGCTCTTCCCAGGCATTACGCAGACGCTGCAGCTGCTCATCGAAGCCGTGGGCATCAATATTGCGACGCGCCTGCATGGTGCTGACATAGCTGATGCCCATCTTGACATTGACCAAAGCCCCCCCTACGGCCCCCGAGGGGGCTTCAAGTGTTAGCAAGCCCTGACTACAAGGTAATGTAGCCCCCTCGGGGGCCGAAGGGGGGGCTTGGGGGGCTTGGGCTATGGGAGTCTTAAAGGGCTTGTCGCTCTGGAGGAAGAAGTAGACGGTGTAGGCGTCGCCGTTGTTCCAGCCGCCGCGCACGCGGCTGTAGCCCTGCACCTCGCAGCTGCTCACCACCTCCACTTCGGCGCCCACGAACTGCTGTCTTTCGCGCAGGTCGGGCACGCTGTCCTTGCCGAGGAAGTGGGTGGCATCGATGAATAGAGCACCGTTGGTTGTGGGGAAGTGGAAGCGATAATGGGCGCAGCGTTCGTTGGTAGTGATTTCTGTGCGGATGCCATTGTCGTAGGTTGTGGCATAATAGCCCAGCTCGACAGTCTCATCGACCCTTACTGCCTTCGTCTGGACCTGTGCGTGTGAGTCCTTGTCCAGCAAGCAGGGCTGAATGAGGATGTTGCCGTATTTCTGGCCGCCGCCGGTGCCGCTGACGTGTGTCTGCGAGAAGCCGCTGACGAGCTCGGGCATCGGTGCCCAGCCAGCGTTGGGCAGCACGCCGCAGTCGGGACCGGGCTTCACCATGCCGAAGGGCATGACCGGGCCGGGAAATGTGCGGCCTACGCCCACGCTGCCGATGCGCGGGTCAACATATTTCCACAGCTGCGCCTGCGCCGTCATGCTCAGTGCCAGCAGCCACACAGCCACGAACAGCTTCCTCATCCTGTGCTATTTGGCGTTGATTTCCTTGAGCAGGCGGTCGGCGTGGCCCCACTTGTCCATCATGTAGAGGACGTAGCGTATGTCGACACCGATGCAGCGTGCCAGCTCGCGGTCGAAGAAGATGTCGCTGGAGAGCGAATCCCAGTTGCCGTCGAAGGCCAGACCGATGAGGCGGTTCTTGCCGTCGAACATCGGCGAGCCGCTGTTGCCGCCAGTGATGTCATTCGTGGTGAGGAAGCACAGCGGCATGTCGCCGGCCTGACTCATCAGCTGCAGCATCTCAGGCTCCACACGATAGTCCTCAATACGCTCACCCTGACGCATCTTTGCCACGAGGCTGGGCGCTGTGGTGCGGTATCCTGACGGCTTGCCGCCCAGCAGATACTGTTTCACCTGACCGTAGCTGAGGCGCATGGTGAAGTTGGCGTCGCTGTAGTGCGGCTGATCCATCTCCATGCGCACCTTCACGTCGCACAGGCGGCGTTCTTGCTCGTCGATGCTGTCGCTGACGGCCATATAGTCAGCGATGAGATTGGCGCGCAGCGTCACGAGGTCGAGGCCGTACTGCATGCCGATGTCCTTCTTATTGGACTTCTTGTTCGGATAGACGCGGTTCTTCTTGATGAGAATTGACTTCTTGTACATGGCGTCGGCATAGGCCTGGCAGTCGCCGTGGAACTTCTTGTCAATAACGTCGGTGTAAAACGCGGGCAGATATTCGGGACTGCTGACGTGGCTGCGGTAATTGGCCAGCATTGCGCCTAATATTTCGCGGTCGGTGGCCAAATCCCACGTGTCGCGGTTGTCCTTGATGTTGATGTGCTGGCGCTTGCCGTTGCCCACGGGCGTGGCTCCGTTGTGCACACGCTGCGCACGGACAGACAGCTCGTCGTTTCTTGAGAATGTCTCGCTGAAGAGCAGCACTGCCTCTGAGGCCTTGATACGGCGCTCGTAGAGCCGGGCCATCGTCTTGAAGTCCACAGGCTGCAGGCCTTTTATCCTGACCGTGTCCTGCCACTGGGCTATCTGCCGCTCGAAGCGTTCCTTCTGCGCAATGAGCCCGATGCTGTCGATGCACTTGTTCATGCCGATGCTGTTCTTCCAGTAGTTCGACGAGGTGGCGTACTTCGAGTCATACTTGATGCGCACGGCCTCCGAGGCGTCCATGTGGCGCTTCATCACCTCCTGCTTCACTCCACGCACCTGAGCGCGGATGGCGTTCTGGCCGTAGCGCTCCTGTATGCCATAGCTCGACAGATAGCGCGACGTGGAGCCGGGATAGCCCATCGTCATCGAGAAGCTGCCGTCGTTGTAGCCTTCCAGCGACACCTGCGCCCAGTGTTCCGGGTGGTAGGGCACGTTGCGCTCAGAGTATTCGGCGGGGCCGTTGGTGTCGGGGTCGGCATAGATGCGGAACACGCTGAAGTCACACGTCTGGCGCGGCCACATCCAGTTGTCGGTCTCGCCGCCGAACTTGCCCATCGACTTGGGAATGGCGAAGACAAGGCGCAGGTCGGTAAAATCGCGGTAGGTCGTGGCGTAATACTTATTGCCCTCGAAGAAGGCCTTCAGCTCCAGTCGCAACGTCTTGTCCTTCTCCTTCACGGCCTTCGACATGGCGTTCTCGATGCTGTCGAGGTAGATGGCCTGCTGGCGTGAGTCCATCTGGTGGAAGCCGTCGGTAACAATCTGGTCGGTGACGTCCTTCTGCTCCACCATGAACGAAACGAACATGTCCTTGTTGGGCAGCTCCTCCTCGTAGCTCTTGGCTATGAAACCGTTGAGCATGTAGTCGTGCTCGACAGTGCTGTGCGAGCGGATGGCGTCGAAGCCGCAGTGGTGGTTGGTGAAGACGAGGCCGTCGGGCGAGACAACGACGCCCGAGCAATAGCCTGAGAAATTGACGACGCTCTTCA
Organism: uncultured Prevotellaceae bacterium; assembly: GCA_902778535.1. GTDB lineage: Bacteria > Bacteroidota > Bacteroidia > Bacteroidales > Bacteroidaceae > Prevotella. The sequence goes on along the minus strand of CACYYG010000005.1, from coordinate 43,201 downwards.
TAATGGCGTCGTCGGCCTGGTACAGCTTGTCGTAGGGCAGCTGGTAGCCCTCGGTCTGCATCTGCTCATAAACGGCCTGCGGCAGGTCGTAGAGTGTCCACATGCCTTCGTCAGCATGTGCCGTGAGGCATGCCATGCAGGCCAGCGATAGAATGGTTTTCTTCATTTTTGTATTTGTTTTTATTAAAAATATCCTGTTATGAATTGTAAGCAAATGACTCACGAAAAAAAACATATATGTATTTTTTCAAAAGTCAATGGTTTTTTGAAAAAAGTCAATGCCTTTTGAAAAAATCTATCGATCGATTTTTTTATGCATGTATTCGGGCTGTTTTCTGAGCATTTCTGTAACAAATTGTAAGCACTATTTCCTGAAATATTTGCCCACCACCGGCAAACCACTGAGTGGAAAGTCTTTTCTGATGATGATAGACACGAAGCACGAGATGACCAGCGTGTTGTAGATGAGCGAACCCCACGTCGGCAGGATGTCGGCAAAATAGTCCATGCTGAGCCACGAGGCCAGGGCAATAATGGTGTAATAGCCGATGTCCTGCATGGGATAGCGGATGGGATGCTCCTTCTGACCGACGAGGTAACTCAGCGTCATAGCCACGCCATAGCCTGCAAAACCGGCCCACGCGCAGGCCATATAGCCGTAGCGCGGCACGAAGAGCACGTTGGTGAGCACAAGCACAAGGCAGCCGGCACCGCTGAAGATGGCGCCCCACCATGTCTTGTCGTCGAGCTTATACCAGAAAGAGAGGTTGAAATAGATGCCGAACATGATTTCGGCAGCCATGACGATGGGCACGACACGCAGACCGGGCCAGTAGTCGGAGGCAATGATATACTTCAGCAGCGGCAGCCAGCCCATCACGCAGAGGAACGCCAGCAGGGTGAAAATGATGAAGTATTTCATGGCCTTAGCCTGCGACTCGTCGTTGTCGCGGTCCTTGGTCTTGCCGAAGACGAAGGGCTCGTAGGCATAGCGGAAGGCCTGGGTAATCATTGCCATAATCATGGCTATCTTCACACAGGCACCGTAGATGCCCAGCTGCGTCTTCATGTCGCTGCCTTCGTAGACGAAGGGGAACAGGATTTTGTCGGCCACCTGATTGAGAATGCCGGCAATGCCGAGAAGAACCATAGGCCACGTATAGGCCAGCATACGTCGCATGAGCTGGCTGTCGAAGCCGTGGCGCATCTGGAGCAGTTCACGATAGAGGCAGAGCGTCACCAAAACGGAGCACACCAGGTTGATGTAGAAGGCATATCCCGGGTCGTGGCCGTCCATTGCAACATAATAGATGAGGTTCAACGCAATGTTGATGGCGATGTTCAGCAGTTGCAAAGCAGCGAACTTCACGGCCTTTTTCTGCTGGCGCAGATAAGTAAAAGGAAGGGCACGGATAGCATCGACTGAAACGGCGAGCGCCATCACCCATACGTACTGCGGCGTCTGCTCATAGCCTAAGAAGCGGCTCACCGGTGTAATGAACAGCAGCACGGCAACGAAGAACAGCGTGGCGGCACTGCTGACACCGATGAGCGCCGTGGAGAAGACACGTTGCGGGTTCTCGCCTTCCTTGTTGGCAAAGCGGAAGAACGTGGTCTCCATGCCGAAAGTGAGCAGCACCAGTATCAGCGCCGTCAGCGCATACATATTGGTAATGATGCCATAGCCGCCTGACGCAGCGGTAAGCTTCGCCGTGTAGAGTGGCACTAACAGGTAGTTCAGAAAACGGCCGATGATGCTCGAAAGTCCGTAGATGGCCGTGTCTTTGGCTAAAGATTTTAATGATGGCATGGGTTATTTGGTAGGGTTGGTAGGTGAGGTAGGTGTGGTAGGTGTAGTAGGTGAAGTAGGTGAAGTAGGTGAAGTAGGTATTTCCCTACCAGACCTACTAAACCTACTAAACCTACCTTGGCTGTCATAGCCATATCCTCGTGATTCTGTGCGGGCGCGGTAGCGCTGCTCCTTGATGCCGCCTTCGCGCAGGAACTTCTCGTCCTGCCAGTCGATGAGGCCACGGATGAGACTCAGCGTCTGATGAATGACTATCAGGGCAATGTTGGCTATGTCCTCGTCGGTGCGGCCCGTTATCTGACGCTGATAATAGGCGGTGTCGTTGTGCCGCTTGAATCGTGGCTGACAGGCAAGGTATTTATCATGCTGCGGCCCCCAGGTCTCCAGATGGCGCACACGCAGATAGTCGCGATAATCCTCCTTCAACTCCTCCAGACTACCCTTGGCTATTGTCGTCAGCTTGTGCTCCGTTTCCGTTGAGCCTTCTGCATCGCTATATCCCTCTACAATGTTCTGCTTCCCTGAACGTGCAGCCTGCAGCATCTGGTCGACAGTGCGGTCGCGGAGGCGGTCCATGAAGTGCTCTATGAAATAGTAGGTGATGTCATAGACGCACTCTGCTTTCTGGAAAGCGAGGAGGGTGCGGTAGCTGTCGGGCTTTTTTCTGTTTTCGTTCATGTGAGTGAGGTTTTTTAGTAGGTTTTGTAAGTGTGGTAGGTGTAGTAGGTTTTGTAGGTGTGGTAGGTTTTGTAGGTCTTTCCTTACCTAACCTACTCAACCTACCACACCTACGAAATCTACCCAAAGAACATATACGCTATAAAAATCGCGGCCACAATGCCGACAAGATCAGCAAAAAGACCGCAGGTGACTGCGTGTCGCGTATAGCGAATGCCTACACTGCCGAAATAGACAGCAAGGATATAGAACGTGGTGTCGGTGCTGCCCTGGAAGATACAGCTCAACCGGCCTACGAAGCTGTCGGCGCCATACTCCTGCATGGCATTCACCATCATGCCGCGGGCACCGCCTCCCGAGAGCGGCTTCATCAGTGCCGTAGGCAGGGCGCCCACGAAATCAGTGTCGATGCCGATAGCGGCCACGCACCAGCTCAAGCCATCGATAAGCGCGTCCATGGCACCGCTGGCCCTGAACAGGCCCACGGCCACAAGGATGGCCACCAAATAAGGGATGATGCGTACAGCAGTCTGAAAACCTTCCTTCGCACCCTCGATGAAAGCGTCGTAACAGTTCACCTTCTTGCGCATACCCGCCAGGATGAAAATCACAATGATGGTGATAAGCATGATGTCGGCTGTCGACACGCTGACCAGATTCATCGTGACGCTGTCCAAGCGCGTCAGGCCCCACATCAGGGCAGCCACCGCCACGCACAGTCCGCCAAGGGTGAGGATGAGCGTGCGGTTGAGGAGGTTGATGCGCTGATAAAGAGCGGTGATGATGATGCCCGCCATCGTTGAGAAGAACGTGGCAAGGAGGATGGGCACGAAGACGTCGGTAGGCTGCGCTGCACCCTGCTGTGCACGGTAGACGAGGATGCTGACGGGAATGAGCGTCAGGCCGCTGGTGTTGAGCACAAGGAACATGATCATCGAGTCCGATGCTGTATCCTTCTTCGTGTTCAGCTCCTGCATCTGCTCCATTGCCTTCAGACCCATCGGCGTGGCGGCGTTGTCGAGACCCAGGATGTTAGCCGAGAGATTCATGAAGATGCTGCCAGTGACGGGATGACCCTTCGGTATCTGCGGAAATAGTTTTTGGAAGACAGGACTAAGCAACCGCGCCAGGGCATTGACGATGCCGCCGCGCTCGCCCACTTTCATCACACCGAGCCACAGCGACAACATGCCCGTGAGGCCCAAAGAAATCTCGAAGGCCGTCTCTGCCTGTGCAAAGAGTGAGTCCTTCATCGCAGGGAACACTTCGTAATCGCCGAAAAACACGAGCTTCACCAAACCGATGACGAAGGCCACAACGATAAACGCTATCCAAATATAGTTAAGTACCATCTTTTTTAAAAGAGGGGCGGCCATTCGCATGGACGCCCCTCCCGGCTAAATTAAAAAATATTAGAGTATTTGATGTTATTTACTTCTTGCAGAGGGTTTACCCTGCGTTGCCTGCAAGGGAACAGGGCTGCCAAATGCGGTGCAAAGTTACTGTAAAAATATGTAATGCGCATGTGATTGCATGTTAAATAATTCAAATTCTGATGTTTTTAAGCTACCGTTCTTTACGGTGGGCAGGCAAAGATATGCGTGAAAGCGCAATCAGAAAAACAATGCTTTAAAGCCTCCAATAATCCTTTTTTTTACCTGAATGTATTCTATTTCGAAAAAAATAGCTAATTTTGCAGCCGATTTAAGAAGTACACGACAATGCAAGACATCAGGAATATCGCAATCATTGCGCATGTAGACCACGGAAAGACCACTTTAGTAGACAAGATGATGCTGGCCGGCAACCTGTTCCGTGAGGGACAGAACCTCAGCAGCCAGGTGCTCGACGCTAACGACTTAGAGCGTGAGCGCGGCATTACTATCCTCTCGAAAAACGTCAGTATCAACTGGAAGGGCACGAAAATCAACATCATCGACACGCCGGGACACTCAGACTTCGGCGGTGAGGTGGAGCGCGTGCTGAACATGGCCGACGGCTGTCTGCTGCTGGTCGACGCCTTCGAAGGCCCGATGCCACAGACACGCTTTGTGCTGCAGAAGGCTTTGGAGATAGGACTGAAGCCCATCGTGGTGGTGAACAAGGTGGACAAGCCCAACTGCCGGCCCGAGGAGGTCTATGAAATGGTGTTCGACCTGATGTTCTCACTCAATGCCACTGAAGACCAATTGGATTTCCCCGTTGTCTACGGCTCAGCCAAGAACGGCTGGATGGGGCCCGACTACAACAAGCCCACGGACAATATTACCTATCTGTTAGACAAGATTGTGGAGGTCATCCCAGCTCCGCAGCAGATTGAAGGCACCACGCAGATGCTCATCACCTCGCTCGACTACTCCAGCTACACGGGACGCATCGCCGTGGGACGTGTGCATCGTGGCACCCTGACCGACGGACAGATGGTGACCATTGCCCATCGCGACGGTTCCATGGAGAAGACAAAGGTGAAGGAGCTGCACACGTTTGACGGCATGGGCCACCACCGCACCGACAGCGTGGACTGCGGCGACATCTGCGCCGTCATCGGATTAGAGAAATTCGAGATCGGCGACACCATCTGCGACTTGGAGAATCCCGAGCCACTGCCGCCTATCGCCATCGATGAGCCGACGATGTCGATGCTCTTCACCATCAACGATTCGCCATTCTTCGGCCGCGAGGGCAAATTCGTCACTTCGCGCCACATCAATGACCGCCTGATGCGCGAATTAGAGAAAAATCTTGCCTTGCGAGTGGAACAATTCGAGGATTCTACCGATAAATGGGTGGTCAGCGGCCGTGGCGTACTGCATCTTAGCGTACTCATCGAGACCATGCGCCGCGAGGGCTACGAGCTGCAAGTCGGCCAGCCACAGGTCATCTACAAGGAAATAGATGGCGTGAAGTGCGAGCCAATAGAAGAGCTGACCATCAACGTGCCCGACGAGTTTGCCTCGAAGATGATTGACATGGTGACACGTCGTAAGGGCGAGATGACGAGCATGGAGAGTCAGGGCGAGCGCACGAACATCGAGTTTCTCATCCCTTCGCGCGGCATCATCGGCCTGCGTACCAACGTCCTCACCGCCAGCCAGGGCGAGGCCATCATGGCACACCGCTATAAGGAGTATCAGCCGTTCAAGGGCGATATTGAGCGTCGCGTCAACGGTTCGATGATTGCCTTGGAGACCGGTACGGCATACGCCTACGCCATCGACAAGCTGCAGGATCGCGGCAAGTTCTTCATCGACCCAGGCGAGGAGGTGTACTATGGACAGGTAGTCGGCGAGCACGTGCACGACAACGACCTCGTCATCAACGTGTGCAAGGCCAAGCAGCTCACCAACGTGCGTGCCTCGGGCTCAGACGAGAAAGCCCGCGTCATCCCGAAGGTCATCATGTCTTTGGAAGAGTGCTTAGAGTACATCAAGGAGGACGAGCTGGTAGAAGTGACGCCAAAGTCGATGCGTATGCGCAAGGCCATCCTCGACCACGACCAGCGCAAGAAGGCCAGCCGCTCATAGCTACGGCTTTTTCTTATGCAACGAATGAATACGGATGAACACGGAAAGTCTTTATTTCCGTGTTCATCCGTTGCAAATATACATATTACTTTCCTGATACAATACGTTTGATGTCGTTGAGCTTGTTCAGCGCTTCTACAGGCGTGAGGTTATTGATGTCGAGGCCCAGAATCTCGTCGCGCACCTGAATGAGCACGGGGTCGTCGAGCTGGAAGAAACTCAGTTGCATTCCCTCACGCGTGTCGGCAATCTCGCCGATGGGCTTGCCAGCCTTGCCTACGCCGGCGTTCTCAGCTTCCAACTGTTTGAGAATGACATTGGCGCGTTTCACAATACTGCGCGGCATGCCCGCAATCTCAGCCACGTGGATACCGAAGGAATGTTCGCTACCGCCCCGTTCTAATTTACGCAGGAAGATAACCTTGCCATCCACTTCCTTCACTGAAACGTTGTAGTTCTTGATGCGTGAGAAGTTTTTCTCCATCTCGTTCAGCTCGTGATAATGCGTGGCGAACAGCGTGCGGGCCTGCGCCCGTGGCTGCTCGTGCAGATACTCCACAATGGCCCAGGCAATCGAAATGCCGTCGTAGGTCGATGTGCCGCGTCCCAACTCGTCGAACAGCACAAGCGAGCGCGGCGTCACGTTGTTGAGGATGTTTGAAGCCTCGGTCATCTCTACCATAAACGTCGACTCGCCCAACGAAATATTATCAGAAGCGCCCACACGGGTAAAAACCTTGTCCACCAAGCCAATGCGGGCGCTCTCAGCAGGCACAAAGCAGCCAATCTGCGCCATGAGGACGATGAGGGCAGTCTGGCGCAGCAAAGCGCTCTTACCCGCCATATTCGGGCCGGTAATGATGATAATCTGCTGACGGTCCTGATCCAACAGAATGTCGTTGGGCACATACTGCTCGTCGATGGGCAACTCGGTCTCGATGACGGGATGGCGGCCTTGTTTGATGTCGATGACATCTGTCTGGTCAAGAATAGGCCGAATGTAGCGGTGTTCCTCGGCAGTCTTCGCAAACGACAGCAGACAATCCAAGCGGGCCAGCAGCGTAGCGTTGATCTGCAATTGGGGAATAAACTCCTGAATGGCCATCACCAAATCGTTGAACAACTGTGTTTCCAAAGCCAGAATCTTATCCTCGGCGCCAAGAATCTTTTCCTCGTACTCCTTCAGCTCCTGTGTGATGTAGCGCTCGGCCTGCGCCAGTGTCTGCTTGCGCACCCACTCGGCAGGCACCTTGTCCTTGTAGGTGTTGCGCACTTCAAGGTAGTAGCCGAACACATTGTTATAGCCAATTTTCAGACTCTGAATGCCCGTCTCGGCGGCCTCACGCTCCTGTATCTGCAACAGGTAGTCTTTGCCGCTGTAGGCAATGTGGCGTAAATCGTCTAATTCCTTGTTCACGCCGTCGCGGATGACGCCGCCTTTCTGCACCAACTGCGGCGGCTCTGGCGTCAGCTCACGTCCGATGCGGTCGCGCAGGCTCTCACATAATGAGAGGCGCTCGCCGATGCCCTGCAGGACGGCTTGCTCCTGCATACCACTGCACGCCGCCTTAATGGGCATGACGGCCTCCAGCGCAATCCTCAATTGCAAGACTTCGCGGGGCGACACCCTGCCCACGCTGGCCTTGGCTATGATGCGTTCCAAGTCGCCCACGCGGTGCAGTTGCTCGTCGACGAGCTGGCGGAAGTCGGGGTCGCGGAAGAAGCAGTCCACCACGTCCAAGCGCTCATTGATAGGCTTCTCGTCTTTCAGCGGAAAGACAACCCATCGGCGCAACAGGCGGCTGCCCATCGGCGACACGGTGCGGTCGATGACGTCAAGCAATGAGCGCCCGTCGTCCTGCATGGGCTGCAATAATTCCAAAGAGCGGATAGTAAACTTATCCAATCGGACATATTTCTCCTCTTCTATGCGCGCGATATGGGTGATATGACCTAACTGCGTGTGTTGCGTCTGCTCTAAATATTGCAGGATAGCACCGGCGGCAGTGATACCGTTCTTCAGATGCTCCACGCCGAAGCCCTTCAGCGACTTTACGCCAAAGTGCTTCAACAGTTTCTGATGCGCTGTCTGCTCGGTATACACCCAGTCATCGAGTTCAAAGGTGAAGTAGCGGTTGCCGAAGTAGCGCTCAAAGTCTGCCTTGCGGCCTCGCACAAACAGGACTTCCTTCGGCTGGAAGTTGGAAAGCAGTTTCTCCACGTAGTCGTAGGTACCTTCGCCAGTGAGATATTCACCTGTAGAGATGTCGAGGAACGCCACGCCGCAGGCCGACTTGCCAAAGTGCACAGAAGCCAGGAAATTGTTCTCCTTGTAGTTCAGCACATTGTCGGAAAGCGCCACGCCTGGTGTCACCAGTTCGGTGATACCGCGCTTCACCAGCTTCTTCGTCAGCTTCGGGTCTTCCAACTGGTCACAGATGGCCACGCGTTTGCCGGCACGGATGAGCTTTGGCAGATAGGTGTCGAGCGCATGATGCGGAAAACCAGCCATTTCATCGCCTTTATTGTAGCCGTTGTTGCGTTTCGTCAGGGTGATGCCCAGAATGCGTGATGCTGTAACGGCATCCTCGCAGTACGTCTCGTAGAAGTCACCGCAACGGAACAGCAGCACCGCATCGGGGTGCTTTGCCTTCAGGTCGAAGAACTGTTTCATCATCGGCGTCAGCTCGCCGTCTTTCTTTGCCATACTTTAATAAAGTTTGCTGCAAAGGTACTGTTTTTTACCGATTCAACGGCATCTTTTCCGTAAAATATTTGGCCACCTCGCAGAAAAGGCATATCTTTGCGTCGTCAAAAACACATGAAGAAACCAGCCATACAGTTGCCAGAGGACGGATGCAGCGAGGTGCTGCTTCACGCCTGCTGTGCCCCATGCAGCAGTGCCATCGTGGAATGGATGCTGCATAATGGCGTGCGTCCCACCATCTTTTACTACAATCCCAACATTTTTCCCCGCGAGGAGTATGATATTCGCAAGGAGGAGAGCAAAAGACATGCCGAGAGCCTTAGCCTGACATGGATTGACGGCGACTACGACCACGAGTCATGGCGCTGCGGCATCAGAGGTCTGGAGGACGAGCCAGAACGTGGCAGCCGCTGTCTGCGGTGTTTCACGTTACGCCTGACAGCTGCCGCACAGAAGGCGCAAGAGCTGGGTCTGAAGTATTTCACCACCACACTGGCTTCATCGCGCTGGAAGAGCATCGAACAGATCACCGCCGCGGGTCTTGAGGCAGAGAAAGCTGTTCCCGGCACCGTTTTCTGGGCTCAGAACTGGCGTAAGGGTGGTCTCAGTGACAGACGCAACCAACTGCTGCATGAATACGGCTTCTACAACCAGCAATATTGCGGTTGCGAGTTCAGTATGCGTATGCTGCAGAAAGACGTGAAAGCACCTTTTGAGAACAAGTGATATCGCCACAAAAAAACTATCGATAGATTTTTAAAAAGTCACATGTATTTTTTTCAAATCTATCGATAGTTTTTTTCTATGTTTTTCCTTTGCACTTTTCGCGTTTATTCGTATCTTTGCACGCAAAACTAATCTTTTAACGAAAACTAAAAGCATGAAAAAAACATTGATGTGCCTGCTGATGTTGGTTGCCCTGCTTCCGGCAACAGCACAAATCAGAGGAAACAACATCGTTGTCACCGTAGAACCCGACCATCAGGACTGGAACTACAAAGTGGGAGAAAAAGCCCATTTCATCGTTGAAGTACGCCGCTCGGGCACTCTTCTCGACAATGTCAGCATCGACTACGCTGCAGGGCCGGAGATGTATCAGACGGAGAAGAAGAGCCTGACATTGAAAGACGGCACTCTGAAGCTCTCAGGCTCGATGAAATCGGCAGGTTTTTATCGTGTGGATGTCACGGCACACATCGACGGCAAGGACTACAAGGGTGCCTGCAATGCCGCTTTCTCACCCGAGAAGCTGCAGCCCTCGACGGTAATGCCAAAGAATTTCGATGACTTTTGGCAGGTGGCCATCCGCGAGGCACGTAAGGTCGACCTCAACCCTACACGCCGACTGCTGCCTGAACGCTGCACTAAAGACGTGAACGTCTATGAGGTATGTTTCAACAATGTGGCCTGGGATTCGCGCACGTATGGAATATTATGTGTGCCTGTGAAAGAAGGCAAATATCCTGCGCTGCTGCGCGTGCCCGGCGCTGGTGCCCGTCCCTATCAAGGCGATGTATGGACGGCTTCACAAGGTGCCGTCACGCTGGAGATTGGCATACACGGCATTCCAGTCACGCTGCAGCAACAAGTGTATACTGACCTCAACAAGAATGCCCTCAGCCACTACTGGGACTGGGGATTGGAAAACCGCGATCAGTCCTATTACAAGACCGTCATCATCGGCTGTATCCGAGCTGTCGACTATATTGAACAGTACACACCTTGGAACGGCCAACAACTCGGTGTGACTGGCAGCTCGCAGGGCGGATTCCTCTCGCTGGTTACGGCCGGCTTAGACAAACGAGTGACTTGCTACGCACCCGTGCACGCAGCTCTCTGCGATCATACCAACTCGCTCAACGGCAAAGCCTGCGGATGGCCTCATTACTTCTACGGCAAGCCAGGAATCATCGGCTATAAGATGCCTGACGAATGGAGCAAACGGACAACTCTGGAAGACCAGATTGAGACGTCTCGCTATTATGACGGCGTAAACTTTGCCCGCCTCATCACCGACAAGCAGAAGGGATGGTTCTCCTTCGGATACAACGACGACGTGGTGCCGCCTACCTCAGCCTGGGCCACGTACAACATCATTACGGGGCCGAAAGAAATATCCATCTACCAACAGACAGCCCACTTCTGGTATCAGGAGCAGTGGGATGAGTGGGAAAACTGGCTGCTGAAACAATTAGGAATTAAGAATTAAGAATTATGAAGCGTTTATCATTTATCATTTTTCAGTTATCATTTAGCGTAGCGCTATTGATGGCCTGCAACGGTCAGAAAAACGCCGCCAACGAGAGTAATAACGAGGGGACTGTGGCTCAAAAGCTATTCAACCGCTTAGACAGCCTGCGAGGACAGGGGTATATGTTCGGCCATCAGGACGACCCGTTCTACGGACTGACCTGGGCGTATGAGAAAGACAGCAGCGACGTGAAGAACGTGTGCGGCGACTGGCCGGCCGTGATGGGCTTTGAGTTGGGCGGCATCGAGATGGGCGACGCCAAGAACCTCGACAGCGTGCCCTTTAACACCATGCGCGAGGAAATCATCCGCCACCACGAGCGCGGCGGCATCATCACCATCAGCTGGCATCCGCGCAATCCGCTCACTACCACCGACGAGGGCGGCGTCTGGCCGCAGGGTACGGCATGGGACGTCACCGACAGCACTGTAGTGAAAAACATTCTGCCTGGAGGCACGAAGTATGACAGGTTCCAAGTGTGGATGCAGCGCCTGAGCGACTTCCTCGCCACACTGAAGACAAAGGACGGCCAGCCGGTGCCCATTATCTGGCGTCCATGGCATGAGAACACCGGATCATGGTTCTGGTGGGGTGAGAAACTCTGCACGGCTGAGGAATACAAAGCCCTGTGGAATATGCTGCAAGATAAGCTAAACGCCGATGGATTCGACAATTTGCTATGGGCCTACTCGCCCGGAATGGCTCCCGACTTGACGAAAGAGAAATACTTAGAGCGCTATCCCGGCGACGACCGTATCCAGCTCGTCGGCATCGACGGCTATCAGTGGGGCACGAAGGAAGACTTCGTCAGCCAGCTCGACCAAAACCTCGAAATGCTGACAAAGTTTGCAAAGGAGCACGGCAAGATTGCTGCCCTCACGGAGTGCGGACTGAAGAACCTCACCGACCCTACGTGGTGGACATCGACGCTGACTCCTGTCACCGACAAGTATCCCATCAGCTACTTCCTTGTCTGGCGCAACTACAAGAAGGAGTGGTTCGGCCCGTCGCCTGCCCAGCCTGATGCTCCTTACTTCCGTGAGATGTTCCAGAAGAAGAACGTGTTGTTCCTGAATGACATTAAGTGAACAAACAATATGACTGAATTTGAAAAGAAAGTGTCAGCCCTGCGTGCATATCACGAAGAGCTGCTGAGCCGTAAGAACACGCCAAAGGAATGGGGCAACGGCATCTACGAGAAGTATGAGAATCCCATTCTCACCGCTGCACACACACCCTTAGAGTGGCGCTACGACTTCTGCGAGAAGGACAACCCCTTCCTCATGCAGCGCATCATGATTAACGCCACGCTGAACAGCGGCGCTATCAAGTGGGACGGCAAGTATGTGTTAGTCGTCCGTGTGGAGGGCGCCGACCGCAAGTCGTTCTTCGCCGTGGCCGAAAGCCCTAATGGCGTAGACAACTTCCGTTTCTGGCCTGAGCCGATTACGATGCCCGACACCGACAACCCTGCCACGAACATCTACGACATGCGAATCACGAAGCATGAAGACGGATGGATATATGGCGTGTTCTGCGCCGAGCGCCACGACGACACGCAGCCCGGCAACCTCAGTGCAGCCACCGCTACCGCTGGCATCGCCCGCACAAAAGACCTCATCAACTGGGAGCGCCTGCCCGACCTCGTGTCAAAGAGCCAGCAGCGCAACGTCGTGCTTCACCCAGAGTTTGTTGACGGCAAATATGCTTTCTACACCCGCCCGCAGGACGGTTTCATCGATACTGGTAGCGGCGGCGGCATCGGCTGGGCCTTAGTCGACGACATCACGCACGCTGTCGTCAAGGAAGAGAAAATTATCAATGCCCGCCACTATCACACCATCACAGAGGTGAAGAACGGCGAAGGTCCCCACCCCATCAAGACTCCGAAGGGCTGGCTGCACTTAGCCCACGGCGTGCGTGGTACCGCCGACGGTTTGCGCTATGTATTATATATGTATATGACGGCGCTCGACGACCCCACGCGTGTCATCGCCCAGCCTGGCGGCTTCTTCCTCGTGCCCGAGGGCAGCGAGTATGTGGGCGACGTGATGAACGTGGCCTTCGCCAACGGCTGGATTGCCGACCCCGACGGGCGCGTCTTCATTTACTACGCTTCAGCCGACACCCGTATGCACGTCGCCACCTCCACCATCGACCGCCTCATCGATTACTGCATGAACACACCCGCCGACGGGCTCACGACAGCCGCCAGCGTAGAAACAATCAAGAAACTTATTGCAAAAAATAAAAATAATGGCTAGCTTAAAAGAAAAAATCGGCTATGCGTTAGGCGACGCAGCTGCCGGCGGCATCACATGGAAAGTGATGTCCATTGCCTTTCCCGTGTTCTTCACCAGCATATTCGGCTTGACGGTTGCTGACACAGCCGCGCTAATGCTCATAGCTAGAATGTTTGACGTGGTTACCGACCCGCTGATGGGCTCGCTGGCCGACCGCACGCAGTCGAAATGGGGCACCTACCGTCCTTGGCTCATCTACGGCGCCATACCCTTCGGCGTCATCTTTGCCCTGCTGCTCTACACACCCGACTTCGGTCCTGTGGGTAAGCGCATCTGGGCCTACACGTTCTATCTGCTGATGATGGCGTGCTACACCGCCGTCAACGTGCCCTACGGATCACTACTCGGCGTGATGACCGACGACGACAACGAGAAGAACCAGTTCTCGTCGTTCCGCATGGTGGGAGCATACGCCATGGGCTTCATCACCCTGTTCTCCTTCCCCTACCTGCAGAAAATGGTGGGTGGCACCGAGCAGCATCAGTATGCCGTGCTCGGCATCTTCTTCGGTGTATTGGCCGCAGCCGGCACGCTGGCCTGCGGACTGATGACGAAGGAGCGCCTGAAGCCCGTACGCGCTGAGAAATTCTCGTTCAAGCCCTTCGCCGACCTGTTCAAGAACAAGCCGTGGATCTACCTGACGCTCATCGGCATCTGCACGAACTTCTTCAACGGCTTCCGCTACGCCGTGGCCGCCTATATGTTCGACTACATTCTGGGCAAGGAAATCACGATGGGCAGCCTGATTATCAACTACACCGTGTTTATGATGTTCGGCGAGGCCACCTGTATGGTCTTTGGCGGACTGTCGCCGAAGTTCACGAAATGGGTTGGCTCGAAACGCAAAGCCTTCATGCTGGCCGCCGTCATCTGCGCAGCCTTCTCCCTGCTCTTCTTCTTCATGCCAAAGGATCCTGACTACATCTGGCTGCTCATCGCCATCGTCATCCTCACCAGCGTGGGCATCGGTCTCTACTCGCCCCTGCTCTGGTCGATGTATGCCGACGTGGCCGACTATGCCACCGAAAAGAACGGCACCAGCTCGACGGGCCTTATCTTCTCCAGCGGCACGATGGCTCAGAAGTTCGGCACCGCCATCAGCGGTTCTTTAGTTGCCATGCTCCTCGGCTTCTCAGGCTTTGAGTCGGGCACCGACCCCACGACGGGCGAGACCATCGTCACTATTACAGACTTGGAGTCGGTGAAATCGATGATTTGGTGCCTATTCTCACTCTTCCCCGCCATCATCGCCGGCATCATCATCCTGCTCACCAGAATCTATCCTATCAAGAAATAGGATACTATTTCAAGTCGGATAGCAAATCCGGACGAGCATAGAGGACTTACTCATTTCCCCGCAAAAAGTGTTTCAAAGAGTTTTCGTCTTTGAAACACTTTGTTTTTGGCCTTGAAACAAAGTGTTTTCAGGCTAAAAACACTTTGTTTCAAGCACAGATACAGTTTTGAGACTACTGCACCTTAGAAAAACTGGTACGCGAGTTCATAGAATGTAAAGGAAAAAATGAGCGTCTTTGAACGAGATGGGCAAGAAAAAAAGCCAAAAAAATTGGACGTGTCAAGAAAAATAATTATTTTTGCAGCTAACAATCAGAAAAACAAAAGCCGACGATGATAGCAATGGAACAAAAAGACACAAACACACCAAGATTTGACAACCAAGCTGTGGCAACACTAAAGCAGGAAGTGACGGATGTTCTCACCAAGAACATCCTGCCTTTCTGGCTCAATAAGATGCAAGACAGGGAACATGGCGGTTTCTACGGACGCATGGACGGACACGGCGTGCTGCACCCTGAGGCCGAGAAAGGTGCCATCTTGAATGCACGCATTCTCTGGAGCTTCTCAGCAGCTTATCGGGTTTTAGGGGTGAGAGAGTATCTAAACGCGGCGACACGGGCCAAAGATTACATTTTAGCCCATTTCATCGATAAAGAATACGGTGGCGTGTACTGGAGTGTGGATGATTCGGGACAGCCGAAGGACACGAAAAAACAGTTTTATGCCATCGGCTTTGCCATCTATGGCCTCAGCGAATATGCCCGTGCCACTGGCGACCGCGAGGCTCTTGACTATGCCCTGCAGCTTTTCGACTGTATTGAGGAACATGCCTTCGACCCCGTGAACAACGGCTACATTGAGGCATGTACAAGAGAATGGGGAGAAATAGCCGACATGCGCCTGAGCGACCTCGATGCCAATTATCCCAAGTCGCAGAACACCCACCTGCACATTATCGAGCCCTACACTAACCTTTTGCGTGCCATACAAGAACTGCAGGCAGCTCAGACCTGCGCATACGTTCCTGCCATCGGTTCGATACTGCCCATTGACGTTGCCGTTCCACCCGAAACGATGATTCGTATAGAGAGAGCCCTGCGCAACCTCATCGACATCTTCACCGACAAGATTCTCAACCCTGCTACGCATCACCTCGACCTGTTCTTCGATATGGACTGGACACGTGGTGCCGGCCGGCTGGAGAGCTATGGTCACGATATTGAGTGCTCATGGCTTTTGCATGAGGCGGCATTGGTGCTGGGCGATGAGGAATTGCTAAAAAAGGTCGAATCCATCGTCAGATTAGTAGCAAAATCCAGCGAGAAAGGTCTTAACGCCGACGGGTCGATGATTCACGAAGCCAACCTCGATGCAGGTACAAAAGACGACGACCTGCACTGGTGGGTGCAGGCCGAGAACGTTGTGGGATGGCTGAACATCTATCAGCACTTCGGCGATGAGGAGGCTTTGCAGCGTGCCTTGCGCTGCTGGCAGTACATCAAGGACAACCTGATAGACTGGAAAGACGGCGAATGGTATTGGAGCCGGCACGCCGACGGCACGCTGAATCTGGACGACGACCATGCCGGCTTCTGGAAATGTCCCTACCATAACAGCCGCATGTGTCTTGAAATCATCGAGCGCTTCTAATTTGAAAACGAGACAAAAAAACAGGCTGCCTTCCATTGAGAAGACAGCCTGTATTTTGTCTGTTGGACGAACAGTTACTCGTAATACTCAATCTTGCGGGTCTGCTCTACTTCCTGGCCCATCATCGAGGACTTGCGGCTAATCCAATTGCCTTTTTCATCGTACTTATAATCAGTGAAGGGGATGTTCATGTCCTGTCCCATCATGTTCATCGACTGCGAGGCGATGGCACCCTTGTCGTTGTAGGTCATCTTCACGGTCATGTCGTTGCCCATCATGTTCATGGTCTGGCTCACCACTTTACCATTCTCCCACTTATACTTCACAGTGCTCGACTGGCCCATCATGCTCATCGTCATCGACTGCATGTAGCCTTCAGCGTCATAAACGGGATTGCTCATGCCTTCGCGCTGCATCTTGCCGTCCTGTGTGAAGGTGGTCACCTGATCGCGGCCCATCACGCTGGTGCTAATCGACTTCACGGGACCGGTAGCTTCATTCAGCTCTACGTCGTGGAACTTGGTCTGGGCCATCATAGCAAACGGAATGGCCAGCATGGCCAACAATGTCATTACTTTTTTCATGTTTTTTGTTAGTTTTAATTAGGTTAAATGAAACATTATTCAGGCTTTAGACGCTAAAACGGAACTTTGGTTTAAAAAAACTTCGCAGATTTGGAAAAAAGTGTTAACTTTGCCGACAGAAACCTTAACCAAAAACCAGGATTAAACACATGAGAAAAATCTTTGCCGGAGCCTTGATGCTCCTCGCGTCGCTGCCGCTGATGGCATGGCAGGGCGACGTCACCATTGAAACCCCTAACACACAGATGCTGCTCACCGCAAAAGAAGGCGGCGACCTGCAGCAGTCGTACTATGGCGACAAGAGTGCCACGCTGCAACAGCTGCGCGATGCCGGCGCCGACCTGAGCTTCCACGCATTGCCTGCCTTCGGCACCGTGGACGCCGTGCACACACCCGCCCTGCAGGTGCAGCACTTCGACGGCGACCTGAATTTAGAATTACGAGTTACGGATTACAGCAAGAATGACGACGGAAAAGCCGTCGTTCACACTTTCACGATGCAGGACAAGCTGCTGCCCTTCACGGTGAAAGTCTTCTACAAGGCATATAAGAATGTGGACGTGATTGAGACCTGGACCGAAATCGTGCATCAGGAGAAGAAAACCATCACGCTGAAACGTTTCGACAGCGGCCATCTTGTGCTGCGACAGGGCGATGCGTGGATTACTCACCTGCACGGCAACTGGGCTGCCGAGACACAGGTAACGAGCGAGCCGCTGACGCAGGGCATGAAGACCATCCGCAACAGCGACGGCAC
This sequence comes from uncultured Prevotellaceae bacterium, assembly GCA_902778535.1. Classification (GTDB taxonomy): domain Bacteria; phylum Bacteroidota; class Bacteroidia; order Bacteroidales; family Bacteroidaceae; genus Prevotella. The sequence continues at coordinate 25,638 of CACYYG010000005.1, read as the reverse complement.
CCGCAACTCACACCTCGACGCGCCAGAGATAATGCTCTCCTTAGACGGACAGCCGCAGGAGCTCTGCGGCCGCACCATCGGCCTCGCACTGTGCTGGAGCGGCAACTACGAGCTGCGCGTAAACACCATCTCGCACAAGGAGCACCACGTCTACGCCGGCATCGACCCCACGGCCAGCGAATATGTCCTGGAACCGAAAGAGGTGTTCGAGACGCCGCACGTGGCCTTAGCCTACAGCAACGAGGGCATGAGCGGTGTGAGCCGCATCTTCCACCGCTGGGCACGCACCGAAGGCTGGCTGCACCGTGGGATGCAGACGGGCGACATCCTGCTGAACTCGTGGGAAGGCATCTATTTAGACATCACCGAGGAGAAAATCATCAAGATGATGGACGACATTGCAGCCTTCGGCGGCGAGCTCTTCGTGATGGACGACGGCTGGTTTGGCAACAAATATCCGCGCAAGGTGGACAATTCGAGCCTCGGCGACTGGGTGGTGGACAAGCAGAAGCTGCCCAATGGCATCAAAGCCCTCACCGACGCCGCCAAGCAGCGCAAAATCAAGTTCGGCATCTGGATAGAGCCTGAGATGACGAACACGGTGAGCGAACTCTACGAGCAGCATCCCGACTGGGTGCTGCAGCGGCCAGGCCGCGAACTGCGTCAGGGCCGCGGCGGCACGCAGGTGGTTTTAGACATGACCAACCCCAAAGTGCAGGACTTCGTGTTCAGCATCGTCGACAATCTGATGACGGAGTATCCTGAGATAGCCTACATCAAGTGGGACGCCAACGCGCCGATTCAGAACTACGGCTCGCTCTATTTGCCCAAGACGAAGCAGAACAACCTGAACGTGGACTACCACAAGGGCCTGATCAAGACCCTGGAGCGCATCCGTGCCAAGTATCCCAATCTGGTGATACAGGACTGCGCCAGCGGTGGAGGCCGCGCCAATTACGGCCTGTTGCCCTACTTCGACGAGTTCTGGGTCTCGGACAATACCGATGCCCTGCAGCGTGTGTACATGCAATATGGCACCAGTCTCTTCTTCCCGGCTAACGCTATGGCCTCGCACATCAACCACTGCCCCTACTGGAACACCGGCAAGCGCACCATTCCTGTGAAGTTCCGTTGCGATGTGGCCATGAGCGGACGCCTCGGCATCGAGCTGCAGCCCAGTCAGATGACCGACGAGGAGCGCCGACAGTGTACCACGTGCTTCGCCGACTACAAGCAGCTGCGCCCCATCGTGCAGACGGGCGACATCTACCGTCTCATCTCGCCCTACGACCGCAAGGGTGTGGCCAGTCAGCTATTCACAAAAGGGAATGACGGCGCCGTGCTCTTCGTCTACAAGATTGAGAACTTCTACGACCAGCCGCTGCCACGCATCCGTCTGGCCGGCCTCAATCCCGACAAGACCTACACGCTGACGGAAAAGAATGTGGCTGTGGGGCAGAAGCCCTGCCAGCTCAATGGCAAGACGTTCACCGGCCGTTTTCTCATGGACGTCGGCATTGAGGTGCCGCTGTGGGAGGAATACGCCAGCCGCGTGTTCCTGATCAAATAGCGCATAACGGCCAAAAAGAATTAAAAAGAATTAGAAAGAATTAGAATCATCAGTTCCAACAATTAAAAAGGAATTCTAATTCTTTCTAATTTCTTTTGAAAAAGCACTGTTACTAAAGGGTTTTCTTGTAGCAGCGGCGGCGCTTGTGCTGCTCGTGCTCCAAGTAGGTCCACTGGCTCTGCACCTTGCCGTTGGTTTCCATCTCCACATGCGTCTCGCCCCAGAGGAAACCATGCTTCTGGTAGATGGGAATAAGGTCGTAGAACAGCAGCGCGTTGGCACCCTTCGGACGATATTCAGGCAGCACGCCAATCAACAGACAATCGACGATGCTGGTTTTGTGGAACTTTAAAGCCCTCAGAATATGCCACCAGCCGAAGGGCCACAGACGGCCGTTGCGGCATTTCTGCAGCGCCTTGGTCAGCGACGGCAGCGTGATGGCTACGGCCACGACGGGATGATCCTCTAAAGAATAATCCTCGACCAGCGTCACCATGTTCAAATCCAACACCTTGAAATACATCCTGATATACTGGTCGATCTGCTTCTGCGACATGGTGGAATAGCCGTAGAGATGGCCGAAGGTGCGGTTGATGACGTCGAACACCTTCTGTCCGTACTGGTCAGGGCCGAAGATGTCGCGCTTGGTGAGTTTCTTAATCCGCAGGTTATAGCGTTTCATCACCATTTCGGAAATCTTCAGGAACTTTTCGGGCATTCCCTCCTTGGGCACGAAGAGCTTGTATTCCACATAGTCGTTGTCTTTCTCATAGCCCTCCATCTGCTCCATCAGCTTGGGGTAGTAGGCGTGGTTATACTCAGTGGCCATGCAGCTGAGTTCTTCAAAGCCGTGAGTCAGCATGCCTTCCGGATCCATGTCGGTGAAGCCCAAGGGTCCGATGATTTCCTTCATCTGGTGGCGGCGGCCGAAGTCCTCGACGGCGCTGAGCAGTGCGCGCAGCACGTCGATGTCGTCGATGAGGTCGAGCCATCCGAAGCGCACGGCCAGCCTGTTCCACTGTTCATTATATCTGTTGTTGATAATGGCGGCCACACGGCCCACCACCTTTCCCTCCTTCAGGGCGAGATAATACTCCACGTCGCAGAACTCGAAGGCGGCATTGGGATCCTTCACCCAGGGCGACAGCGTCTGCACCTCGTCGCTATGCAAATTAGGCGCATCATAGGGGCAGCCGCGATAGAGGTCATAGTGCAGCTGTATGAATTTCTCCAAGTCTTTCTTTTTTTCTACTTTCTTAATCTCGATAGAAGCCATACGCTTAATGTTTTTTTGTAAATAACGCACAAAGGTAAGGCTTTTTTAGCACAAAACGGCAAAAAAGGCGTATTTTTTTAACTTTTTCTTTGTTTTTTAGTGGCTAATTTGTATCTTTGCAGTCAGAAATCATTTAATCAAAATCACTATTATAGCTATGAAAACGAAAAGACTGATGACCCTGGCAGCATCGCTGCTGCTGATGGGAGGCGCTGCCGTGGCACAAGACCAGAACTGGCAGTCCTTCTCATACGTGGAGGCTCAAGGCGGACTGCAGCTCACATCGACCAACGCCCCGATGGACAAGCTGATGATGCCTACTGCAGCACTGAGCTTCGGACATTATTTCACTCCTGTTGTCGGCGCACGCCTGCATGTCAACGCGTGGCAGTCGAAGAGCGGCTTCAAAGACCTGGACCAGTATTACAAATGGAAATACGTGACGCCAAGCGTTGACCTGCTGCTGAACCTGTCGAATCTGCTCGGCCAGAATCAGGACCGCGCCCTGAATGTCATCCTGCTGGGCGGTGTGGGTCTGAACTACGCTTGGGACAACGATGAGCTGAAAGACCTGGGCATTGCACCGCAGCGCATCCCGCTGGCATGGGACGACAACCGCCTGAGCCACAACCTGCGCGCCGGACTGCGCCTTGAGACAAACATGTCGAAGCCTCTCGGCATTTCCCTGGAAGTGAACGCCAACTCGCTTGACGACCGCTTCAACTCGAAGATCAACGATGCCGACGACTGGCAGTTTACGGCCATGCTCGGTCTGAACTTCCGCTTCGGCTACAAGGGCAAGAAGCACATACCCGTAACACGCCAGATTGAGGAAAGCGTCTGGGAAGACGTTCCCGTGGTGAAGAAGGTGAAGAAGCAGGAACCCTATATGGCTGAGGAGCCTGTTACGCTGCACAAGGAGGTGTTCTACGACATCCGCGTCAGCGACAATGTCGACCCGAGCGTCATCCAGGCCGAGGTGGCCAAGTTTATGAAGGAAAATCCCGACTCAAAGGTCTACATCGTGGGGTACGCCGACAAGGGCACAGGCAATGCCCGCCTGAACAAGATGTATGCCGAGCGTCGCGCCGAGACGTTCAAGAAAGACCTCATCGAGAAGCATGGCGTCAATGGCGACATGCTGGTGGTCGACTCCAAGGGCGACACCGTGCAGCCCTTCCCCGACAACAACGACAAGAACCGCTGCGTCATCATCGATGCCACGGGCAAGGTGAAGGTGCAGAAATTCCGCGAAATTGAGGTCGAGGAAACCGTGATGGAGAAAGTGGAGAAGAAGGTTATCCGCACCATCACCGAATAGTAAAGAATCTTTACACAGCACTTTTTCCACGCCATTATGCGAAAGTCCCGTATTTACGGGAGGAAACGCGGCACGGAAAAAAAGCATTGACTTTTGAAAAAATCTATCGATGGTTTTGAAAAAATCTATCGATAGATTTTTTTATGCGGATCGATAGATTTTTTCGTGCGGATGATCCTCCGATTTTTATGGTAATAGTTTTTTACAAAGCAGCAGCACGTGGCGGCCGTCGGCAAGTGTCGTGGCAAAGAGATAATGGTCGCCGCCCTCGCTGAGCTTGAGCTTCCTGCGCAGAGCATCAGCACTCATGGGGAAATTGCGCACACTGATATTCGCCTGCCTTAGCGGCAACACTTTCTCCTTCAGCTCCTGACGGTTCATTGTGCTCACGTCTGTCACGCGGAAGGCGCGGCCCGGGAAATTGGCTATCGGTGCATCGGCGGCGAAGAGATGGCTGTTGGGCGCCAAGGGCACCACGCCATAGCGCTGCGCCAGCTCGCTGAAAAGGCCAGATTTCATCAGGGCAGCATGCGGCTCGTAGAGGAAGGGAGCCGCCTCCGACCTCCCCCGAGGGAGGGAGGCTGCTGCGCCAGATGACGCGGTGAAAGCCTCGCCCCCTCGGGAGAGACTGAATATCTCCTGCCTGCCGTCATTACTGCAGACGAGCTGCGGCTGCGGCGACCCTTCGGCAGAGAGCAGCAGCAACAGTTCCTTGCACTCGCCGCCCACAGCCACAATATGCACCTGCTCCACATGCTCGCTGCCCACATCGGCCACCGCCTTGCGCCAGTCGAGCATCGGCGAAAGCTTTATCAGCACGTGGTCGGCTTTCTGCAACAGCTCGTCCATCAGCGGCAACACGTCGGGCGTGCAGTCGCTGATGCCAAAGGCACGTGCACCGCGGCTGTCGCGCCGGGCTGGGTCTACAAAGATGAGCGTGACATGCTCCTGCATGTTGTGCAGAAACGTTTCGGCCTCGGCATTGACTACAGAAACGGCGGAACTATCAGCCAGCAACTGCAGGTTGTGATAGACAATGGCACACAGGTTCTCATCGTGTTCCACGTAAATGCCTTCGTCGAAATTTTCAGCCATGAAGGCAAAATCCACTCCGAAGCCACCCGTCAGGTCAACGAGCTTGCGGTAGGAGCGGCCAGGACTGCCGGGGGCTACCAGTTGTGCTTTGTAGCAGGCAGTGGCCTCGCTGCTGCACTGTTCCATAGACAGGTGCACGGGATAGCGGATGTCGTCGATGGCCGCCCACGTAGGAATCTTGCTTCGTGCCGCCTGCCGCCCGCTAATCTGCTGCAAAGCCACGGTCATGTCCACCTCCGCGTCACGACAACCCTTTAAAGCGAGCTGGCGCACGTCGTCATCGGCGTGCGCCAGCGCAAACTGCTTGGTAGCCTCGTTCATCAGAAAGGTTGTTGCTTATACCATTTTTCAAATACCACTATCTGCTGATGACACGCCGCCGCTGGCGGTCGATGTAGAGGCCTTTTCTCAATTGCCCATCGATACGACGACCCTGAAGGTCATAAAGCACGGCAGATGGGCTGGCCGCGGTGGTGGTGTCAATGCCGCTGGAGCCTTCTATGGTGAGGACACCGTTGACGAAGGTGATGTCGTAGTTCTGCGCCGTGGCACCGCTGATGACGATGGGGTATTCGCCGGCAGGGCTGTCCTTCGTGGCCTCGCACGTGATGACGGGCTGTGTCAGCAGCACATCGACTGTTTCCTTGTTGCGGAATCCTTTGCTGGTGAAGCTGAATTCAGGATTGTCTTCACCCTGCTTGCGGGTGTAGGAGTTGGCAGTGATGGTGAGCGGCGCAGGTGTGATGGTGAGGAAACCTGGCTTCAACTGCACATTCTCGCTGGTGATGCTACCGCGCATGATGTTGATGACATAGTCGTCGCCAACGGGTGCCGTGGCGTCAGCCAATGCGTCACATTGCAGCTCCGGAGCACCGTCGATGGGCGCTCCTTCTACCTTGTAGGTGAGGGTGGCCTGTTTGCGGCCATACTGACGGCTGGCGGGCTGAGCCGTCACTACCGGCGTGCCGGTGTAGGCGCATACGTTGCAGGCTTTCCAAACATCGTGGGCCAAATAGGCTTCGACCAATGCTTCCGGAACGAAAACTGTGGCTTGTGCAGACAGGCCGTTGGCAGCACTGCTCACCACATCGTCAGCAGCAAAAAGCACAAGGTACTGCATCGGGCAGCCAGCGAAGGCCATGCTGCCGATGCTCTTCACCTGTTCAGGCAGGTAGACGGTGGCTAAAGAGGTAGAGCTGCGGAAAGCATTTTCGGGAATCTCTGTCAGGCCGGTGAAGTAGCGCAGTACTTCCAGAGACTTCATCTGCGACTGGTTGCGGAAGGTCTCACCAATGTCGGTCACGGCAGCAGCCTCCTCGATGCTCAGCTCACCGTCGCCGTCGCCGTCCCAATGTGCTATGCACACTGCCTTGGCACGGGTGTCGGCAATGTCGATATAATGCAGCTTCCGGCGCAGTGAGGCAATGGCAGCCAGAATGTCGTCGCTGGTGCTCTGCAGGTTGTCATACACGGTCTGTTCGTCAGTGGTGTCGATGCCGCCCTTGTTTTCTGCCACCAGCAACAAGTCCTTCAGCGTCTTCACATCATTGTCAAACTCGAGTGCGTCATTCATGTTGTCGGTACTGACAAATACCCACTGGCACTGGCGCTCGTGGCCACTGTATTTAATGTCCCAGTAAATGCCGCTGGTGTAATAGTCGGTGGCTTCAGTCGTGTGGTTATAGTCAGTACCAAGATATTCGCCCTCTACATAGCCGCTAGTGCCCTTGGGCACTTGCAGGGTGTATACGCCCTCGGCAACGCTGTCTACTTGCCAATAGGCCTTGTCGCTGAGAGAGCCGTCGACGAAACAGGCTTTCACGCCATCGCCCACTTTCGAGTCGGTGTCGGTGCGGAACAATACCTTGTCGGTGGCCACGTTCTTCAGATAGAACCGACCTTCGGGCATGTTGTTGGAACGGCACCACTCATAGACAAAACCGCTGCGGCCCACCACGCCTTGCGTGCCGTAGGCCTCGCCGGCGGTTATCATCTTGCGTGTAGCCACGTTCATCACGTAGCCTCTGGCACCCGCATAAACCGGCGATGTCTTGGGTTGTGTGCGTGTGCGCACCTCCTCGATAGTGCCAAAGTTGCGCCACACGGGGGCGGAGGCAAACAGTTCCTTCGTTCCGGCAGGCACTTGCAACGTAGCGGTCTTAATATAGGAAGAGGTGAAAGCATTACTCTTCAAGTCGATGGACGATGGATCAGGGTTGTCGATACGCACCGTTTTCAACTGAGAGCAGCCGCTGAAAACCTGATCACCTATGGTTATGACATATTCTGGCAGGTTGATGCTGGTGAGCTTCGAGCAATTGCGGAAAGCATAGTAATAGATGCGCTCGATGCTCTCGGGCAGCGTGATGCTGGTCAGCTTGTTGCAGCCGTCGAAAGTGCTGCCATACAGCTCCTTTACGCTGGTGAAATACTGAAATTCATCGAAGCTGGTAATAGCCTTACCCTGAAAATAGTTGTTGATGGAGCTGATTTTCGACGCCTCGCTGAAGCTGAACTCGCCGTCACCGTCGAGGTCGAAGTTGCTGCGGCATGTCTGAGCGACGATGTCGTCGGCAAAGTCTATCAACTTCATCTTCTGACGCAGGCTCTTCTGTGCCTGGCGCATCTCTTCAATGGTACTCTGCATATTGTCGAGCACAGCCTCCTCATCCTGACAAGCGATGCGCTTGGCCTTGGCCATGTTGATGAGATTCTCAAGTGCTGCTGCGACCTCGTAGGTAGCATTGCGGTCGGCATCGTAAAGGACGAAACGCCACTGGCAGGCCTGTTCGTTGCCTTCGTAGACGATGTCGCTGTAGACGCCCCAAGTGGGCTGCGTGTACTGGCTCTCATGGTCGGTCTGCACGCCCCAGCGGCAGTTGGCGTCATAGCCGTCATAGCCCTGTGGCACGCTGAAAGTGTAGGTGTTGTTGCCAATGTCGGTCACCTGCCAATAGGCGCGCTTGTCCAGATTGCCGTCAACGAAGGCAGCCTTGACACCATTGCCCACGTTGCTGTCATCGCTTGTGCGGAAAGTATAGTGGCGGTCACTGTTGCCCGTATCGTTGGAATAGAGCGCATAGACACCCTCGGGCATTGCCGAGGTGTGCCTCAGCTGGAAGCGCATCGGCTCGCTGTCGGTCACCACGGCTTGTGTGCCCCACGCCTCGCCCTTGCTCAGGAAGCGGCCAAACCCCACGTGATAGAGATAGACCTGTGTATTGGGAGTGAGTGAGGTAAAATCTACGCCAGCACGATTACGGTGCTCCTTGATGGTGCCGAACTGGCTCCACTGTGCGTCGCCCTCAAAAAAGGCACGTGTGCCTTGCTGTATGTGCAGCACGGCAGTGGCCACGGAACTGTTGGCAAAGACATTGGCACCAATTGTCATGTTCTGTGGAAGAAGACTGCTGACGGTTAGCTCGCTGAGTTTGCTGCAGCCGTCGAAGGCCTCGTCGCCTATGCGCGTCAACATTGTCGGCAGTGCCATCGCCGTCAGGGCATGGCAGTTGCGGAAAGTACCGGCTTCAATAGTTTTGATGTTGGCGGGCAAGTCGATAAGGTGTAGCAGCAGGCAACCGCTGAAAGCCTCCTCGCCGATGGTCAGCAGCGACGTCGGCAGGTTAATGGTGCTCAGCTTCTTGCAGTCCTTGAAGGCACGGGCGCCGATATGCTTCAGGTTTCTGGGCAGCTGCAAGTTTGCCAGCTGCACACAGCCACTGAAGGCATCGTCGGCAATGGTTTCCAAACCTGTGAAATAGCGCAACTCGTCAAAAGACTTGATGTGCTTGCCTTGCAGCACTGTTCCCAAGTCGGTGACTGCGGCCGCCTCTCCATAGGACAGTACGCCGTCGCCGTTCTGGTCCCATTCTGCAATGCAAAGGCGCTTTGCCGTGATATCGGCAAAGGGCATGGCGCGCTCCAGATAGTTCTCAGGCTCAATGCCGATGATACATTCGCGGCCGTTGGTGTAGCCGCTGCCTGAGCTGCCTCCAATGCCCTGTTCGCCAGGCGTGAGGTTTGACAGATAATAGTTGCCGTCGCTCTGTCCGCCCCAGCCCCAGTTGATGTGGTACTGGCGGTTGCCATCGTAGCCGTCGCACACGAAGGCGTGGCCTACGTCGGCATCAGCACCAGAGATGTAGACGGGGCGCTGGTTGGCCAGTTCGTTATAAATAATTTCGTCCCACTCTTCGGCGCTTCTGTCACCGGATACATACTTTACGCTGTTGCCAAAGCCGAAATAATTCTTCAGGGCATCATCAACGGCTCCCGACTGTGCACCGCTGGCACCGTTGGTATAGTCCATATTGACAGCCACACCGCAGTAATGCATCAGCTGGGCCACGGCCTTCTTCTGCAAGCCCGTGGCATTGCCGCCGTAGCTGTCGATCATGTGATCCCAGTCGATGGGCGAACCGGCAGGAATACCGTCAACATGCAGATTGCCGTAGGTGGGATGTGACGTCCATGTATCATAGGCAGGCATGGCAGCTTGCGTCTCGGTCACCATCTTCGAGCGATGGTAATAGAGAATCTGGGCGTATGCCGTAGCCACACACCCCGTAACGCTACGCCCCAAGGTAAAGTACATAGGGCATTCCTGGTTGTAGGGATCGCCCTGACTCCACTTGCTGGTCATCAGCGGTGATATGGCGGGATGAGTGGGTATGCGGCGGATGGCGGAGGGTTGATAGCCGGGGGTGGAGGTGCGAGCCTGGAAGTCCTCGATTTCCTTTGCATAGCCGTTAAGCCACGACAGCATGTTGGGCGGCATCTCGTCGTAGACGAAGGAGCCGCTGTAGCAATAGCCGAGGATGGTTTCAGCCACCTCGTCATCACCGGCTACGATGATGAAGCCTTCCTGATTGCCGCGGTTGAAAACGTAGTAGGGCGCGACTTCTTCTGCAGGGTTACTTGGGCTATTGTACCTCCCAAGACTACCTGATTTGGGGTAAGCCGACAGAGCGGCTTTAAGTTGTCGTGCGTCACCACGCCGCTGCATAAACTGTGTGGCTTGCTGGCGGGCTTGTTCACGAGTGATGGGACGTGCCTGCATATCAAGCCAAGAGACAGTCACCAGTGTTAACGTGATGACTGTCATGATGGTTTTTCGAAATGTATTTTTCATAGATAGATTTTAGGTTTAAAGCTTCTCGCCGTAACACAGGTCACCACAGTCGCCGAAGCCCGGCACGATGTATTTGTGCTCATTCATGCCTGGGTCGATGGCGGCGCACCACAGGGTGACATCGGCGGCCACATTGTCCTGCAGCATCTTCACGCCCTCGGGTGTGCCGATGATACAGGCAATATGTACCTGCACAGGATGCCCCGTCTTCAATAGTGCCCCATAGGCCGCCACCATTGAGCCGCCAGTGGCCAGCATCGGGTCGCAGATGATGAGTGTTTTGCCCTTCACACTGGGCGATGCCATATACTCGGTATGGATACCCACCTCAGTATGCTCGCGGTTAGTGTACATGCGATAGGCTGATACGAAAGCATTCTGTGCATGGTCGAACACACTGAGAAAGCCTTCGTGAAAGGGTAGGCCGGCACGCAGCACCGTGGCGACGATGACATCCTCCTCGCGCGACAAAGCCGTCTCGGCTATGCCCAAAGGCGTGGTGACGCTCTTCGGGCGATAGTCGAAGGTCTTGGAAATCTCGTAGGCCATCACTTGGCCAATACGCTTGATGTTGTTGCGGAAGAGCTGGCGGTTGCGCTGATAGCTCTTGTCGCGTATCTCGGCCATGAAATGGTTCAGGCAGGAGTTCTGTTCCTGCAGGTTGACAACTCTCATACCAGCGAGAAGGCTACGTCCATCATTTTCGTAAACGTAGTCTGACGCTCCTCAGCTGTAGTGGCCTCGCCTTTCAAGATGTGGTCAGAGATAGTGAGGATGGTGAGGGCACGCTTACCTGCTCGGGCTGCGTTCATATAGAGTGCGGCAGCCTCCATCTCAATGGCCAGCACACCCATTCCTATCCAGCGGTCGTTGTGGGCGTTCTCGGTATAGAAGGTGTCGCTCGACATGACGTTGCCCACCTTGTAGCGATAGCCTAAGCGGTCGCATGTGTCGGCTGCACCGCGCAGCAGGTCGAAGTCGGCAATGGGTGCAAAGGTGCCGGCCAGCTCATACTGCATAGCGTAGCTGCTGTTGGTGCAGGCGCCCATTGCGATGCAGAGGTCGCCTACATTCAAATCCATGTTGAGAGAGCCGGCAGAGCCAACACGAATGATGGTCTTCACATCGTAGAAATGGTAGAGTTCGTAGGTGTAGATGCCGATGGATGCCATGCCCATGCCGTGGCCCATGACGCTGACACGCTTGCCTTTGTACGTACCGGTGAAGCCCAGCATGCTGCGGATGTTGTTGAACTGCACAGGATTCTCGAGGAAGTGCTCGGCCATGAATTTAGCTCGCAGCGGATCGCCGGCCATGATGACGGTCTCGGCTATCTCGCCATACTTTGCGCCTATGTGCGGGGTTGGAGTGTTATCTTTCATGATTGCTGTGTTTTTTAGTTATTGATATCAGTATGCGGACTGGGAGAGGCCTACTCCTTCACCATTGCCAGGTCGACGGGCATCGTAACACCGTTGCGAGTCATCGTCCAGGTATCGGTCTCAGCATCGTGGTTGAACATCACCACCTTGCCGTCAGGCGATTTCACCTCATAGCCGTCCTTCAGTGTGGTGATGGTGTAGAGCACGCCGTCGCTGCCCGTAATCTTCTGTACCTTTCCGGCAGCCACAGGATTGTCGCCTGTCCAGAATTCGATGGTGTTCAGCACCAGGGCATCGACGAAGATGCAGACAGGACCCACGATAGGCTGCAGGAAGAAGCCCACAATGCCATTCACAAACTTGTTGCTCGTCATGGAGCACTGCCACTTTTCATAATTATTGAACAGGCTGAATGAGCCGATGCACGAGCTGGTAAGCATCGTGCCGCAGAGCAGCAATGCTGCTACCTTCAAACTTTTCTTTTTCATAAGCTATAGTGTTTAACTAAAATATAATGCGTCGCTGCAAAGTTAGCAATTATTTGCGAAACGGCATCAAAAATTGACAGAAAATTTGGCAGAAAAGAGGAATGTGCATATCTTTGCATCAGAATTACTTACTATTTGCAAACATGAAAGGACGTCTACTAAACTTACTTTTATCAGCAGCATGGTTTTTGCCAATGCAGATGATGGCCATTGGTAACGACGGTGTGTACTTTACCCAAGATTTCGAGAATTTGACCACTTACCCTCAGGAAAAGGGCGCACAGGATGCTGAATACTACGTCGAGGGACAGGGCACATGGATCTATACCAATGCTTTCGTATCGACTAATGAAAAGTATACTAACGGCTCAACAGCCAACCTGCGATTGCCGAAGAATGGTTCCTACGTTATCACGCCTGTGCTTGACCACGGCGTGAAAGCCGTCATGTTCTACGCAGGACGTAAAGGCGACAGGCTGTCGTGTTATGTCTCGAAGGACGGCGGCACCACCTGGACAACAGTGTCGCAGCAGAGCGATGGCAACAATAACTTCACCATCAACGTAAACGACCTTGAGGTGAATCGTATAAAAATTGCCAACGACGGTAGCGGCGATGCCGATATCGATGACCTCACCGTCACTGCACAGGCTTTCGGCACTCCTGCTACCGTAGTTACTGGACAAGCCACTGACATCACGAAGAACAGCGCCGTGCTGACCGGCGAGATTACTGATACCGGTGACCAGCCCCTACAGGAGAGCGGATTCTTGTGGAGTAACGCCAATGCCGTGCCAACTTTGGCCGACAATAAAGTTGAGACAGAAAATACAGAAGACCTGACTCTATCAGTTATGGTCAATGGACTGAAAGCTAACCAAACGATTTACTTCCGTGCCTACGCGCTCACTAATGCCGGCTATGCCTACGGCGAGGTAGCATCGTTTCAGACTGCCGAGGCCACCATGCCCATCGTACAGACGGGCGAGGTGACGAAGAGCGGCTCACGATACAAAGCCAACGGCATCGTCACCGACGACGGCGGACTCGACCTTATCGAAGTTGGCTTCGAGTTTGCTGAGACTTCGACGCAACAGGACTGGGCCAAAATAACCCTTGAGCCGAAAGTCAAGTTCAGCACTGTCCTTCCATTAAAAGACAATACATATTATAATATACGCGCGTATGCAATGACCGACAAAGGCATGGCATACGGCGCGAATGTCAACATAAAGACCGACGAGGTAGAGGAAACGCCTGATGAGATAAAAGGTGCCGAGATATGGTGCGCACCCGACGGCAACGACGCCATTGCCGACGGCTCAGCAGAAAAGCCTTTCTTCGACCTGCAGAAGGCCATCAACATTGCCGAGCCGGGCGACCGCATCTGGATGAAGGCTGGCACCTACGTATATGACAAGCGCATCAACATCGACAACCACAACGGTACACCCGACGCCTATATTCAGGTCTTTGCCTATGGAGGGCGTGCCATCCTTGACTTCAGCGGACAGCCATACCACAAGCACTCCGACAATCCCTATCAAGGCATACGCCTCACCAGCTCCTACTGGCATTTCTACAAGATTGACATCACAAACGCTTCAGACAACGGAATGCTCATCGAGCGTAACAAGCCTACCGGTGGAAGCGCCAGCGACATTCTTGCACGCACGCAGGATGCACACGACAACATCATCGAGCAGTGCAATTTCTACCGCAACGGCGACACAGGCCTGCAGATGAAGAACCTAGGAGCCTACAACTACGTTATCAACTGCGACGCCTACGAGAACAAGGACGAGGGCGACGGCGATGCCGACGGCTTCGCACCGAAAATCAGCGTCGGCGACGGCAACTTCTTCTTCGGGTGCCGCGCATGGAACAATAGCGACGACGGATATGACGTGTTCTTCAAGAAGACCGGCGGCTTCGAAGACAACAAGACCATCATCATGGAATACTGTCTGGCCTACGAGAACGGCATCATGAACGGGCTGGCTACCAACGGCAACGGCAATGGCTTCAAGATGGGCTCAGACCAGGGACGCATGAACGTCGTTCTGAATCGCTGCCTAGCCGTGCGCAACCTTAACAAAGGCTTCGACCAGAACCACAACAGCGGCGACATCATTATGAACAACTGTACGGGTATCGGACAGACCGACATTGGAGGCAAGTCGTACAGCTACCGCATTTACGAAGACCTGGCTACGGGCAGTATTTGTGAGATTCAGAACTCCATCGCCATCAACGACCGCCTTACCACCGACAGAGACGAGAGCGACGGCGGCAAGCGCGGACAGTGGGGACGCTTCGAGGTGACCGTGGCCTCGCTGGAGGCCGCCTGCGACTGGAAGGCCGCTCCCGAATGTTTCACCGCTATGGACCAGCCGCAGCAGCTCATCGGCCCGCGACAGGACAACGGCATGTTGCCTGAGGTGGACTATGCTCACATCGATCTGACGAAAGGAGGACAGTATGTCGATGCTGGCGTCATCGTAGAAGCTAATGCGGAAAAATACGCCGCTGCCAACATCGTCATCCCAGCCATAGAGTACGCAGGAGAGGCTCCCGACTTGGGCGCCTACGAAACCGACTTCCTGCTCTGCGACGCCACCATGCCCAAGGAGTCTACCATTTTGCCCGGCCAGCCCACAGCCATCACTCAACACTTAGCGCCTAACAATCAACAGACCCTGACTGTCCGTCAGACCCGCGATGGCCTCTACATCGTTGCCATGCAGGGCGCTAAGGCTGCCGACAGGTTCAACCTTTCCGTCTACGCTGCCGATGGCCGCCTCGTAGGTCATCGCACCTTCAGTGCTGCTACCGTTGTAGCCCTGCCAAACGTGAAGGGTCAGCTCATCTTCACGGTAGCAGGCGCAACGGGCACCGTCGCAAAGAAAATTATGGTAAGAGAATGATAGAGCCGTCGGCATTGATCTTAGCCTGGCTCTGAGGCACATCGGCTTCAGAAAGCTGCTTCAGCTGATTGACGACAGCACCTGAATGGTCAGTCCTCGGGCCGATGCCGCGTGTCTGGATGAAAGGATAGATTTGTCCGTTGAGGAAAGCGCCCGTCCGCTTGTCAATCTTTATCTTCACAATCGGTGCATAGCCCGAGATGCCGGTGAGGCTGACATTGTAGGGTGTGCAGAAATTGCCGAGGCTGTAGGCGATGAAGCGCCCTTTGTACACCTCCATTGCACGCACGACGTGAGGCCCGTGGCCATAGACGATGTCGGCGCCGTGGTCGATGCAGAAATGTGCCAGCTGGCGCAGTGAGCCGCGGTTCTCGCCTAAGAATGTCTCACTGCCCTGCGGCAGATGGCTCTGCGTGCGGCCTTCGGCTCCGCCGTGGAAAGAAACGATGACAAGATCGCAATCCTTTACCAGTGCATCGACAATGCGTCCCACCACGGTGAGGTCGGTGTGCTTCAGCGTGTAGCTGTTGTGACCGAAGGCACAAAGTCCGATTTTCTTTCCACCACGCTCAATGACGCATTTCTCCACGCGACCTTCAATGCCACTGAACAGGATGCCCTGCTCGCGCAGGCACTGCTCTGTGCTCTCGATGCCCGTCTGTCCGAAGTCGTTGGCGTGGTTGTTGGCCATGCTCATGTAGTCGAAGCCCACTTCCTTCAGGCGCGGCGCAAAGCTGGTCGGCGTGCGGAAGGAATAGCTGTTGGGACCTGTGCCCTTCGTCGACTGTCCGCCGTCGCAGAGCGTGCCCTCGAGGTTGCCCACGGTCAGGTCGGCACTCCTGAGGATGCTCTTGGCGTCGTTGAACAGGTCCTTGCCCTCGTTCTCGGGCAGCATGCGGCTGGGAAAGGTGGTGCCCATCATCACATCGCCCACCATGGCAATGGTTAGCGTGTCAGTTTGTGCGACGGCACTACTGACTGAGAAAAGAGTAATAAAAAAAGATGAACAAATCACTTTCGTCCATCCTTTCCTGATAGTTGTCTTCATTGTCATTTTGTTGATACAATAAGTCGGTGAAAGTCGGTGGCTTTACTTCACGCGGCGCACACCCACGTAGCGGCGCTGGTAGTAGCCCTCGGTGCTCTTGCTGATCTTCACGCCCTGCTTGGTCGAGGCATGAATGAAGGTGAAGGTGTCGGTCACAGGGTCGAAGCTGAGGACGATGCCCACGTGACCCACATTGCGGCCGGAGCGCGGCGAGGTGAAGAACACCAGGTCGCCGGCCTGCATCTCGCTGCGCTTGATGGGGGTGTTGATGGCATACTGCTCGCGCGAAGAAGCGCCAATCCACACATTGTTCTGATGCTTGTACACATAGCTGGTGAAGCCCGAACAGTCGAAGGTCTTCGGTCCCTTTGAGCCATAGACGTAGCGCTTGCCGATGTGCGAGACGGCCTCCTGAAGGATGTTCTCGGTCATCAGCTCGTCGTAGTTCATCGACTCACCGTCGTTGTTGTACAGGAAATCATAGTTGTCTATCTCGTCAGCGCCCTCTTCGCCAAGTGCAAAGAGTTCGTCCACCAGTTCGTCCTTGTCGGTAGTAACAGTCTGAGCGGCAGCAGTGCCAACCATCAGAAGGGCCACAAGGCCCGTGAAAAGCTTTCTCTTCATATCGTTATCAGGTAATGTATAAGCGGCATCACTGCCGCCCAAGTTTTTTAACGCCTGCAAAGGTATGAAAAAAACAGGAGAAAGGAGTTGCGAGTTAGAATCTTTTGTCTACTTTTAACATATAAGTACAAGCCAGGCTTTTTTTGTTTTCCGGATGACCTGCAGCCACACCGCCAAGTACCCTGAAAACATGAAGATGGCAGTTTTATTTCGTACACACGGCGTGTACTAAAAATACACACGGCGTGTATTTTTAGTACACATGATGTGTACAAAACGTGTACGAAACGTTTTTGAAAAGGTATCGCTCTTCTGACACCATCAACGACCTTTGGGCACCTGCAGGGAATGTGTTCATCAAAAATCAGTCTGTGGATTCGGGATTTTTGAAAAACAGATTTCCTGCAGTTATCACGATGAACGACGCATATTTCATCCTTCTTTTTGTCCCGCAACCGCAGTTCGTCAAAAAAAACGGGTAGTTCGTCAAAATCTTCAAAAAAAGAGACAGACGGATGCGCCACCATCCGATTGTTTTTCGTAATTTTGAAGCAACATTCGAACCATTTAACACTATTTTAGCCATGAAAAAACTTCTACTTTCCATCATCGCCATCGTCGCCATCGCCACAGGAACAAGGGCACAGGAAGAGAACATGAACACCACGCCGCTTAGCTTCGAGGCCGTGGAGGACAACACAGAGATAACCATCACCAGCAAGCAGGAGGGGTCTGTCCTCAGGATTGAATTGACCAGCGGCCCGTCGACGAGCACGTTTTCTGCCGCCACACCTTACAAGCAGACATTGCCTAAGGGATATGTGCTGTCTGTGAGAAACTTCGACACTGCCTTCAGCGACAACTATTACATTACCGCTTCGAAAGACGTATACGTATATGGCAATGCCTTGAGCCTCATATCAAGGACTTTCTCCGAGCTTACCGACCTGACGGGATGCCCCAACGGTGTGCTGCAGGAAGTGTTCAGAATAGGATGGGAAGGCAACCCGCACATCAAGAACCATCCCACGAAAGACATTGTGCTGCCTGCCACCACCCTAAGCGACGGCTGCTATAAAGGTATGTTCCAAGGCACAGGCCTGACGCGAGCTCCCCAGCTGCCGGCCATGACGCTGGCATACAGATGCTATGACTACATGTTCTTTGGCTGCAAAAGCTTGACAGAGGCTCCAGCCTTGCCCGCCACCACACTGGCCGACGAGTGCTATTACGCCATGTTCTACGGCTGCACTGCCCTTACAGAAGCTCCTGCTCTGCCGGCAACAACGCTGAAATACAGCTGCTACGGCAACATGTTCAGAGACTGCACCAGCCTGACATCCGCACCCGAGCTCCTTGCACCCGTACTGGCTGATGACTGCTATTACTGGATGTTCTACGGCTGCAAGAACCTGACATACGTGAAATGTCTGGCCACCGATATCTCTGCCACAAGCTGCACCAACAATTTCCTCGGCAACGTGTCGCCAACTGGTACTTTCGTCAAGGCCGACGGAATGGACGACTGGACAAGAGACTATAACGGCGTTCCCGAAGGCTGGACAATCATCAATGCCAGCGAGGAGACCACAGCCATCGGGGAAATTGAAAACGGAAAAACAAATCTGTATAATAATAATGTCTACGACCTGCAAGGTCGCCGCATGCTCTCTCACCTCACACCCCTAAAGAAAGGCGTGTATATCGTTAACGGGAAAAAGACTGTCATACGCTAAGCGCACGCATACGAACGCGACTGTGCGTTTGAGTTGGTGGTTACTGTTGCGAATAACAGCAATAATCCCTAATTTTTGCCATAAGGAATCAAACCTAAAAACAATAATACAATGAAACGACTCTTATTCTCATTGCTCGCCCTCATGTCTTTTGCTACGAATGTAAGGGCTGCCAACGTGTCGCTGACCCCTGACGGTAATGGCGGCTATTATGTAAATCTGGTGAAACAACAAACCAGTACGCTGACGCTCGACGGCACCGTTACCTCTTTCAAAGTCTATGACGACGGCGGAGCTTCGGGCGACATGTCAACAGGTACTCATAGGGACTATCTTGTCATTAACGCGCCTGATGGGTACAAACTAAAGGTGGATGGTTATATGTACACCCAGCAATCTACACAGGTGACGCTATATGATGGCAGCAGCTCCAGTGCCACAGTGTTAGCAGGGCCACTGTCGCCATCTTACAGATATTGCAGCATCAACGCCACCTCGACCGGCAATAGCATGATGTTGTATTTTTACGATTATTATGCTTCAAGCGGTTATGAAGGCCTCAACCTGACGGTGACACTCGTGGTTGATGAATTCAAAGCACCACTCACCTTCGAGGCCGTGAAAGAAGGAACCATCAACATCGTCAACCCCAACGGACTGACCATAGAATATAATAAGAACAACGTGGGCTGGACTGCTACCGATGCCAATCCTATCAGCATCGACGTTGCAGCCAGTGATATCGTACAACTGCGTGGCAACAACAGCTGTTATTGGGGTACCAGCGACAGCGGCGAGACACCCACCCGTATCACCGCTACTGGCCAGTGCTATGTCTATGGCAACGTGATGAGCTTGGTTCATGCCTCCGACTTTGCCACGAACTCCACACTGACCGAGGAGTTTGCCTTGGCATACCTGTTTGCAGCACCATCGAATGATATTTATCAGTTCTATGCCAACAACACCACAATTCTTAATCACCCCACAAACGAGATGGCGCTGCCAGCCACAAACGTTCCGGGGAGCGGCTACATCTATATGTTTGCCGGGTGTCAGGCGCTGACACATACGCCAAAGTTGCCTGCTATGACATTAGGAGACGGCTGCTACCACCAGATGTTTGCCGACTGTGCAGGACTGACCGTCGCTCCCGAACTTCCGGCTACGACGCTGACACCCATGTGCTATAGCAATATGTTCACTAATTGCAGCAGTCTTGAAACGGCTCCCGAACTGCCTGCCACCACACTGGCCACTGGCTGTTATTACGGTATGTTTGACGGCTGCACCAGCTTGGAGGAAGCACCTGCCCTGGATGCAGAGACCTTGGTGGCCGATTGCTACGGCTGGATGTTCCACGGATGCTCCAGTCTTAATAAGGTAGCCTGCTATGCTACCGACATCTCGGCAGAGGGGTGTACCAGCAACTGGCTCGACGGCGTGGCCGCCACGGGTATGTTCTTCAAGGCAGACGACATGAACGACTGGACAACGGGTACGAGCGGCATACCTGAGGGTTGGACTGCATCGGTCAGGATTCCTTACGCCATATGGTGCACCGGCAACTCCACCTTATATTTCACCTATCGCGGCGAAACACTTGAACAGGGTGGCCAGTTCACGCCTGAAGGCTCTACATCGACATACTATATCAATAGGCTGTGGAGCGGTGATGATGTAGCGGACTACACTTCGGTTCCAGCATGGTATATTTATGAGGTTTACAACAACTGCCAGTACGTACAGTTTGAGTCTTCGTTTGCCCTCTGCAAGCCAAAGAACGGAAGAGCATGGTTCCAAAACATGAAGAAACTGAAAGCCATCAACGGAATGAATTACCTTGACACGAGCGAGATGACGGACATGTCCTTCATGTTCAGTGGCATGAGCACCAGTATCCATTCACTGGACATCGCACATTTCAACACCTCAAAGGTGACTGATATGTGGTATATGTTCCAAAACAGCTCCTTGTATAGTCTTGACCTGAGCGGATGGGACACTCGCAACTTGACCCAGACGAGCTGTATGTTCTTGGGATGCAAACAGCTGAAGACGCTCAATCTGAGCGGATGGAACACGGAGAAGCTGGAATTAATGGGCTCGATGTTCTACAATTGTCAGAGTCTGGAGAGCATCGACCTGAGCAGTTTCAACACTTCCAAGGTTCAGTCTATGACCTATCTGTTCGATGGATGCTACAAGCTGGGGAACATCACCTTGGGCAGCGGCTGGAACACCGCTAATGTAACGGAGACAACAAATATGTTCAACAACTGCAGGATGCTGACCACCGTCGATGTGAGCAACTGGGACATGGGGAACGTGACTGACATGGGGGGCATGTTCCAATACTGCTACAAAATCAACAATCTTGACGTGAGCAACTGGAATACGGCAAATGTCATAAATATGGGCTATGTGTTCCGCGAGTGTAATGCATTGACAAATCTCAACGTGAGCAACTGGAATACGGGCAAAGTAAGTCAGATGCAGTCACTTTTCTACAACTGCTACGAACTAAACAGCATTGGCGTGAGCAACTGGAATACCGCCAAGGTCACCAATATGAACTATATGTTCTATCATGTGTCGAAGCCGACCGTGATTGACGTGAGCCAATGGAATACGGAGAATGTCGGTGGCATGGAAGGTATGTTTGAGGGGTGCAGCGGGCTCACGACACTCGACGTCAGCCACTTCAACACCAGCATTACTAATAATATGTCCAAAATGTTCTCAGGCTGTAGCGGACTGACATCGCTCGACATCAGCAACTTTGCGCCCGCTGACGCGAGACTGATGAATAGCATGTTTAAGGACTGTTCACAACTCACCACGCTCAACCTTGCCAACTTCTACACCAGCAATGTCACCGACATGGGTGCCCTGTTCTCTGGCTGTACGGCTCTGAAGGATGTCTTCGTCAGCAACCTGTGGACGACCACCAACGTGACCACCGATGCCGAAATGTTCAGCGGGTGTACAGCCATCGTGGGTGAGGACGGTACCACGTTCAACGCCGACGTCATCGACAAGGCCAACGCCCACTACAACGCTGGCGGCTACCTGCGCAAGGCTGCCGATATAGATCTCGGCCCGCAGCCATACGCCATTTACGATGGCAACGCCGCTACGCTTTACATCTTCCACAGCGACCAGACACTGACCATCGACGACACTTTTACGCCTGACGGCAGCGGCACTCCAGCCAACATCACCTGCATCATCTATGGCAATGCTGTTTTGAAAGGTTGTTGGAGGGGTAATGCCTATAATGGTATGAAGAAGGTGGTGTTCGAACCGTCGTTCAGTGTAGAACGACCTACATCGACTGCTCACTGGTTCAATGGCTCGAGTGCAACAAGCTTTGAAGGCCTGGAGTACCTGAACACCAGCGAGGTTACCGATATGTCATGGATGTTCTATGCCATGTTCTATATGCCAACCTTGGATGTCTCCATGCTCGATACACATAACGTCACCAACATGCATGGCATGTTCTGTTACAGTGGCTTCGAGCGGCTTGACCTGAGCGGCTGGGACACCTCAAAGGTGGAAGACATGGTAGCAATGTTCAGCGCCAGTGCCATCAAGGCGGTGTTCGTGGGCGAAAGATGGACGACGGCTGCCGTGAAGCAGTCAGACAGCATGTTCGAGTATTGTTCCGACGTCATCGGTGAGGACGGCACCACGTTCAACGCCGACGTCATCGACAAGACCAACGCACACTACAACGCCGGCGGCTACCTGCGCATGAAACATGACAGCTGGACGGTCACCATCCCTGCCTCGGGCATCGGCACCTTCTCCGCCGACTGGCCCGTCACCATCCCCGAGGGACTCACGGCACACACCTGCACCAACTACGATGCAACGGCCGGAGTAATCAGCGCTCCAAAGCTCAGCGGCGGTGTCATCCCCGCAGAGACGGGCGTTCTGCTGCGCGGCACGGCTGGTCAGCAGTACACACTGAACGTCACTGCCGACGAAGCTGAAACCATCGCCGACAATGCACTCGTTGCCGTCACCGTGCCCACGCACATCAATCCCTCTACTTATGACTATACCAACTATTGTGACTATACCAACTTCATGCTGAAGAGCGGAAAGTTCATCAGGATTATCGACAACGACTCGAAAATGCCAGCCAACAAGGCCTACTTGCAGATAGAGACAACAGCCATAGGCAGTGATTCCCGCGGCATCGTCTTTGACTGGGGAGACGCACCCACTGCCATCGAGACAGTCGGCATGCAGCTGCAAGACGCTGAAACCGTCTACGACCTGCAGGGGCGCAAGATCACAGGCCACCCGTCGCACGGAATCTACATCATCAATGGAAAGAAAAATGTCATCAGATAGGAGGAATGAGCCATGAAGAAGAATTATATCCAACCAACCACAGTTGTCCTCGTGCTGCAGACCTGCCCTATGCTCAACGATGTCAGCAACGTCAGCGTAGACCCGGATGAGGAAGGTGACCAGAGCGAGGCCGAAAGCCGTCCTTTGCGCCACCACTCTGTCTGGGACGACGTATAAGAATAAGAATACTAAATAAAAAGAGAAGTAACCGGTTCGCCGGTTACTTCTCAAAATGCTGATAGTCTTTCATCGTTTGCCAATGGCCGCCCCAAGTGAAGCCGTGTTCGATGAAAAGGCGGTAGCACAGGTCACCCTCCTCAATCTTGTAGGGGAAACTTTTCGTGCGATCCACATAGGGCAGGCTGTTGTCGGGCGACACCTGACGCCGACCATTGCGTGTGCGCACGTAGGGGTTGTAGCGTGTGTTGATGTCAACAGCCAAACCGCGTGCATGCTTTGACAGTTTCGTTGTTCCCGATACTACGCGGAAGCAGAAACTCGACGAGTTGTTGTCTCGCATCGACAACTCATCATCGGCCTCGTAGTCGTCAATCAGGCGAATGTGCTCAATGGGATAATGCGCTTCGTAGAGTTTCCTAAAGATGTCGAGCAGGTCTTCGGCGATGGCCTTATTGCACACCAGCTCGCCGTGCAGCACGGAATCCTCAGCATTGCGGTGCAGCACGCGCAGATAGCGCAGCTCGCTGCGAGGTGTGGTACAGTTGGCAGGGAACGACCGTCCCTGCATCCGCAGAAACACTGCATCGCTGATGGTGTCAATCGAGAAGTCGCAGTCCTGTGCACGCGTTGTCAGCAGTGAGAGACATGCAATAATTAATAATGTAGTCCGTTTCATGGTTGTATTCCTTTGTTTGCAGATAATTGTTCTCGCTGCAAAAATACGAAGTTTTTTATTTTTCTCAAAAAAAATCGCCAAAATATTTGCACAATTCAAAAAAACAGCGTACCTTTGCACCCGCAATCGAAAGAAAGCACTATTGCTTCAGTAGCTCAGTTGGTTAGAGCACCTGACTGTTAATCAGGGGGTCGTTGGTTCAAGCCCATCCTGAAGCGCTTTAGAAAGAGTCCTGTTGGTCAATGACTTACAGGATTTTTCTTTTTCTCATATTTCAAAGTTGCACCCAATTTGCACCCAATTTGATGCGCCATACAGGGCTTGCACCCATTCCTTTGCAGAATTAACACTATGGAATCCTGCAAAAGATAATATTTGCAAAACGTTGTCAAGTTCTAACGTTGACAAGTTGAAAATGCTTATGGTATTTCAACTGTCAACCTCCCAATTTACAAATAATGCCATAGCGATTCACATCGCCATGGCACAATCCTTAAAGAAGTTGCAATCATTTTTTCTTTTGACCTTTACAATATATAATGACTGCTAGAAAAGATCTTACTCACAAACTGAGGGCTAACTCCAAGTTCCTCTGCAACGTCGTACTGATAGACGATTTCTCTCTCAACTCAAAAGACAGTTCCTCCTCTTCAATAAGGGATTGAAGGTAAACGTCCTTACATATCTTCAAGAGACAATGCCCCGACATGAATCGTCATCTTGCGAAGCTCAGGTGTCTGTTCCAGAACTTTGTCAACCTTTTCGCGGAAGACATCTTCTTTGTAGCGATTGCCTTGTTTTTTCAGCTCATAGATCCACGCTTCTTTCTCGATGACGTCAACGACTATGAGGTCGATTTCGTTATCGCCCTTCCTGTCCCACCATTTTCCGACGATATAGCGGCCCTCTTCCTGGAACTTCTTCGTGAAGTAACGCTCCATCATCAGACCTGACACTCCGCTGTAGTCGCGCTTGATAATATCGCCAAGTGCCTTCAGAGCCTTGTTCTCAACCAACGCCTGATACTTGTAGAAGAAGCGGAACCAGAATATTAGGAAGCAGTCGTTCAGCACATATCGTACCTTCTTACTGTTCTCCTTGGCAAAGATGGGCAACGACTTGGTAATTACCTTATAATAGTCCTCCAGTTTCACCAGATAGGGGCCAATGTTATTATTTTGAAGCTCGTTCTCTATCTCTGCACGGGTCTTCATGCCGCTGGCTATGCAGGTGAGGATAGAAAAATAGGTGACGTAATCAGTACCGAACTCTTCTATCAAAATATTCTTGCCCTCATTGATGAATGGCGAGTTCTCCTCAGTCAGTGCTGCCAGCATTTTGTTTTTGGTGGCCTTGCCCTTGTCGAGCAGCAGCGTGACATACCAGGGGACGCCACCTGTAATACTATACAGAGCCAGCAAGTCCTCTTGGGTGTATTTCGGATTGAAGTCGGCCAAAATCTGCTTCAGCACATCGGTTGTAAACGGCTCAAGGGTCATCTTTTCGTCAGCACGTCCGAACAATGGTTCTTCCTTGTCTTCGAAGATCTTCGTCATTAGCGTAAAAACCGAGCCGCTGATGATCAGGTTCAGGTGACTGGTGCGTTTGTGTAAGTCCCAGTCACGCTGAATGTCGCTGAAGATGGCAGGGTTTATCTTTAGGAAGTTCTGAAATTCGTCGACAATGAGCGTCAACGAACGCCTCTCAGACAACTGGAGTACAAACCTGAATACTTCGGAGAAGGAGGTTGGTGTACCAAGAATCGGTGCATCCAGCTTCTCACGTATCTCACGTACATAGTCCTGGCACAGCAGCG
>CACYYG010000004.1 GCA_902778535.1 uncultured Prevotellaceae bacterium | reverse complement strand
TCATCGACAACAGCCTGCAGACTAATGGTACGCTGCTCACCGATGAATGGTGCGCTTTCTTTCGTGAGCACAACTGGCTCATTGGCATCTCCATCGACGGGCCGCAGGAGTTGCACGATGCCTATCGCCGTGATTGCGAAGGCCAGTCCTCCTTTCACCAAGTGATGCGCGGCATACGCCTGTTGCAGAAACACAGCGTGGAGTGGAACGCGATGGGCGTTGTGAACGACTACAACGCCGACCATCCTCTCGAGGTCTATCACTTCTACAAGGAGATAGGCTGCAAGTATATTCAGTTTACCCCTATCGTTGAGGGGCGTTCGGCGGTGGATGTTCCTATGGTTCGCCCCTTTCAATATGCCCATTTCTGCTGTACCATCTTCGACGAGTGGGTGCGTCACGATGTGGGGCAGGTGTTCGTGCAGCTGTTCGATGCCACCCTGGCCTGCTGGGCTGGTGAGCCACCCAGCCTCTGCTCCATGTGCCCCGCCTGTGGCCATGCAGGGGTGATTGAGCACAATGGCGATGTCTATTCGTGCGACCACTTCGTTTTTCCCGAGTACCTGCTGGGCAACATCCACCGCGACACTATTACCTCGATGATGTACAGCAAACGACAGTTGCAGTTCGGACGCGACAAATATGAGCGCCTTCCTCATCAGTGCAAGGTCTGCCAATGGCGCTTTGCCTGCAACGGCGGCTGTCCTAAGGACCGTTTTTGTCAGACAGCCGACGGCGAGCCTGGCCTAAACTATCTCTGTCAGGATTATCGGCAGTTCTTCGCCCATGTTGCCCCTTACATGGACTTTATGAAGAACGAGTTGCTTCACCAGCGTCCTCCCGCCAACGTCATGAAATGGACGCTTGAGTGACGGAACTGACATTCGTTACCCAGCCTGTTCCCCAAAATAGTAACCACATGGGTTACTGACTGTAACCACGGTGGTTACTGACAGTAACCCACGTGGTTACTAAAATTTTCATATTTTAACAAATCGCCCGGATGTGCGGGGGAACGGAGGGGCGGAGGCACCTCCGAACCCCCGTATCCCCGATTACTTAATACCCGATGAAATATCGGCTGCCCGGCAGCAATGACAACAGCTTTGTGGTGATGACGCAGCAAAGGTAGCTGAGCAAGGCAATGACTGGGATGGCCAGCCAGACAGGCAACAGAGGCTTGGCCGGGTCGCCGCCGATGATGATGCCTGCAATGGGTGCGAGGAAGAACATGTGCATGAGATACATGCCGAAGGACAGCTTCGACACTTCTGTCACCACTGCCGGCGCCTTGCCTTTCTTGGGCTGGATGCAGGTGAAGAGCAGGAAGAGGCCGAAGGTGGCACACAGCACATTGGGCGAGCAGAACTCCCAGCTCCACTCCAGCAGCGGCGTCTCGATGGGCTGGCCTGGCACTCCCTTCCACCAGAACGACCAAGCCGTAAAGGCAGCACCGACGAGGAAGAACAGCGTGCCGAGGCGCAGGCGGCGCTGGCGCGACCACTTCAGATGCACACGGATGTAGTGGGCCATAACGAGGTAGCCTAAATAGCCCGAACAGTACCAGAAGGCCGTAAACTGATTCCAGAAGCACTCGCCCCACAGCTCAGGCGACACGAAGAGATGGAGCCAGGGCATGAGCGTGGTAAAAGCGAAGAAGCCGAGGAAGGTCAGCTCCTCGCGGGCCGTAGCTTTCTGCAGCCAGGGTGAGACGACGGGTATGATGATGTAGAGGCTGATGAGCGGATACATGAACCACAGGTGGCCTGCCATCGAGGGAAAATTGAAAGGCAGCAGCTTCAGGTCGTTGAGCGACTGCTCCCACGTCATGCCTCCCCACAGCAGGGGCAGCAGCGAATAGAGCAGCAGGAAGCAGATGAAAGGCGGCAGGATGCGCATGAAACGTCGGCGATAGAAGCTGCTCATGGTCTGACCCTCCTTCATGGGTGCAAGGAGGAAGGCTGAGACGATGATGAAGAGCGGCACGGCGGTACGGCTGACGCCTCCGTCGTAGAAGGCCACCCAGAAACGGTTGGCCTCGTTGGCCACATACGACAGATTACTGGCCAAGCCTGCTGCAGTGTCACAGCCGTAGAAATTCTCGCTGGCATGGACGAGCATCACCAGCAAACAGGCCACTACGCGGACATAGTCCAAAAACACGATACGTTCTTCTTTCATTATTATCTGATGTATTTTTTGCCGTTGTTGATAAGGAGGTGAGAAGTAAGTGGAGAGTGGTGAGAGACGGGACGTCCTAAGAGATCATAGGCAGAACGGCTGCTGTTTATTGTTTTATGCTGATGGTCCTTGATGCCATTCGTCTCGTGGCCGAAAAGCTTCCACGCACCCAGCATGATGCTGCCCGAGTTCTGCGTCTCGGTGATGACGAGACGGTAGTAGCGGTAGGGCTTGCCGGCGTTGGGATTGATGAGACCGTAGTCGTCGGTCAGCAAACCGGCACGGCGCAGCTCGTCGACGGCTTCCATCAGCATGAGTCCCGTCTGCTGGCGTGAGGTGTCGTGCACATCGTTATTGATGTTGTACTGCTGCGTCCAGTAGGGATTGACGATAAACCACGTTTTATCGAGAGCAGCCAGCTCAGCCGAGCGTGCCTGTTCGAGGAGCCACTTCGTATAGCGCACCTGATGCTCGGTGTCGAGTTTTCCGGAGAGAATCCATTGTGCGAGGTAGCGGATGAAAATGCCCTTGAACAGTCCGCCGTCGTCCTGATTGTAGTTCTGGCGCTCGTTCATAATGCCCTTCGGCGAGTACCACTTGCCGAAGAGCAGCAGGTCCATCAGGTCGGTAGCCGTCTGGCGGTAGTGCTCCTCGCCGGTAATCCTGTAGAGCTCGAGCAGTCCGCCAACCCATGTTCCCTGATTGTAGCTGAAGGTCACCTCGTGGTTGTTGTTCTGCGGGGTGTCTTTCATCACGCCGTCGGGGAAGCGGCAGTGGTCGCGCATGTATTCGTAGATGCGCAGTGCCCAGTCGAGGTATTTCTGATCCTGCGTGTGCTGGTAGAGGCGTGCGGCAAGAATCATCGCCGGACAGTTGGAGCAGGCGTTTTTCGTGGCGCCGTCGCCGTTGATGTTCTTGTTCCAATGGATGCCGCCGCCGTCCACGTCGTCCCATCCTTTCACAATGTCGTTGAAGAGTGTCTTCACCTGCGTCATATACTGGCGGTTGAGGGTGGCGTTGGCATCGCAGGCGCGCAGCAGGGCCAGTGCCATCCACTCCATGTCGTCGTAGAAATGGTTGATGAGGGTGTTGCCGTTGCGGATTCTTGTGCCATTAACAAGGTGTGTCAGCTTTGTAAGCACTGCCGGCTGCTGTGTGCGGTTATACAGGTCGACGTAGTTGTCGACGCCGTGTGCGGCCCACCAGTAGCCGCCCCAGTCCTCGTTGCGCTTCTGGGGGTCAACGGCCCAGTCGCATATCCAATAAGTGCCGTTGGTGCTCTGATTGCGCTCCAACTGCTGTTCGCAGAAGTCCATCATGCGGTCGGCCACGTAGGCATAGTCCACTCTTGCGGCCCACGAGGAGGCTATCGTATAGCGCTGCTCATAGTTGTCGACGGCCATCGAGGCGGCATTGTGCTGCACGTCGAGCGTCACCCACTGCTCGCCGTCGTTGCTGGCTAACAGTTCCCAGCAGTTGGGACGCTGGTCGCGCTGGGCGGAGCTGGTCATGCCGATGGCGTAGCCAGTGATGACGGTGGGTTCGTTGAACTCGTATTGGAACCAGGCGTTCTGCAGACCGTTGTAGCGTGTCTCGCCGTTGAAGTTGTCAATCATCTGGCGGTCGGCGTTCTGAATCTGCGCCATTGTCTTCGGGTCGTTGTCGATAAGGTTGCTGATGCTGCTGGCCTTGGCCGAGCCGGTAATGGTGCCGTTCTGCGTCGTTGCCATGTTCTCGCCGTCTGTCTGCGGATGGCCGAACAGCTGGAACTCAGCAATGCGCAAGCCCTCGCTGCCCGAGGCGCTCTTCAGCACCAGCTTGAAAGCCGTAAAAGCCGTGCTGGGGCCGCCGTTGACCTGGCGTTCCCTAAAGCGGCCTGTGTAGCTGAGATTATAGCTGCGGATGTTCTGCCACGTCTCACCGTCGGTAGAGCCGAGCAGCTGCAACTGCTTCAGGTCGCGGTTGGCATTGTCGGCGCTGACCACTGAAAAGCCTTTCATCACGTAGGGACGGCGTGCCTTGAGGATGATTTCCTCGCTGCCTGACAACTGCGGCAAAGTGAAGACGGTGAGGTCGTTCTTGTCGAACAGGGACGACAGGTCGGCATCGAAGCCCACGGCCTCGAAGGAGCAGTCGTCCGTGATGCTGTAGTCTGCCAGTGTCTTCTGCGCAGCTACGTTGCTGAATGCTAAATGACAAATGATGAATGATAAAAACGCCAGTCTCTTTTTCATTTTCAATTTTCAATTTTCAATTTCTCCTCCAGCACTCTCATCCAGAAGCCGCCAATGACCGAGCGGGCCTTGAAGCCTACCATGAGGCCCGTCTTCGTGTCATACCAGTCACTGGTAGGCACGCGGCTTTCTGTCTCGTTCATATATTTGTAGACGGGCTCTACGAACTTCAGGAATGTTTCCCTGTCGCCGGCCATTGCTGCCGTCCACATCGTCCAGTCGTTCTTGCTGTAGTCTTTGCGGCTGTCGAGGGGCAGGCCGTATTTGTTCTGCTTCGTCAGATAATACTTCACTTCGCGCTCCATTGTGGCGGCGGGGAAGATGCTGGTCTGCCACAGCTTGTCCCACACCATGTTGTATTTCTGGCTCCAGGTGTTGTTGCGGTCGAAGGCCAGGCGGTAGTGGTCGCCCTCGCGTGCATCCTTCTCCCATTTCCGGGCCATCGCCCTGGCACGGGCGGTGTATTTGTCGGCCACGTCGCTGAGACCTTTCATGCGGGCCATCTCGGCATAGGCCGTCACGCCCATGATGGCCTTGATGCTGAGGTTGGTGTTGTGGGCCCAGTGGCCGGCGAAGTCGTCGGTGCAGAGCTGGTTGTCAGGGTCCTGTCCGTTTTCAGAGAGATAGTCTGCCCAGGTGGTGATGATGTTCCAGTATTTGTCTACGTAGCTGGTGTTGCCGTCGAGCTTGCAGAGCTGCGCAGCCAGTGTGAGCATGTTGCCGGCTTCCTCCAGAGGCATGTCGGCGCCGTAGACCTGTCCGTTGGCGATGGGGTAGGTGCCAAGGTCGTGTGCTGCGAAGGGCTTCGTCCATCGTCCGCTGAGCGAATAGTCGAAGATGGAGGTCATCATGGCTTTCTGCAGCTCGGGGTTGTAGCAGAGGAACAGCGGTGCCTCGGGATAGGTGAGGTCGACGGTGTTGACGCAGCCGTTGCTGTTGTTCTCCTTCGAGAAGAACAGCAGGTTGCCCTCGTCGTCCTGAAAGAGCTTGTGTGCGGCGATGACGTGGCGATAGCTGGCCGAGAGAATTTCTGCATAGTGCTCGTTGCCGGCAGCCAGGCCGTCGTCGTAGATCATCTTGTCGAACTCACGGCAGCGCTGCATGATGCTCTGATATTGCGAGCGCATGCGCTGGAACATCTGGAAGATGCTCACCGTGCCGCCGTGTGCCCAGTAGCCTTTGTAGCGCTTGTACATATATTCAATGTCCTCAATCTCGTCGTAGCCCATCATCATGAAGCTGGCGGCCTGACGGGTCTTGCCGAACTGGTGGGTGTAGCACAGCAGCGGCTTGTCGGCGGCAACGGTGCCGACAGTCACGGTGCCGTTGACGGCAGGGATGTAGAAGTAGCCCCAGTCGATGCAGATACCGTCGCCCTTCTTGGCGAGGATGGGCTGGTCGACGGTGCCGGTGCGCACATACTGCATGCCATTGTTCTCCATCAGTATGGTGTTGGTGGGTTGGCTCGCTTTGTTGAGCGCCATCTCAGGAGTAGCAATGATTTTCAGCTGCACGTCGTGTTCCTTGCCGTCAGTAGAGCGCACCTGATAGGAAATGTAGTTGATGGGCGAGGAGAGCAGGTCGTAGTCGTCAATCAGCATGGGAGCTGTGAAT
Organism: uncultured Prevotellaceae bacterium; assembly: GCA_902778535.1. GTDB lineage: Bacteria > Bacteroidota > Bacteroidia > Bacteroidales > Bacteroidaceae > Prevotella. The sequence goes on along the minus strand of CACYYG010000004.1, from coordinate 112,397 downwards.
ACCACGTCCAGCTCTACAGGCCCGCATATAAAGGTATAATATGTGTTGGTAGCAAGTACGTCGACCGACTTCTGCTTGGCCGTCTCAATGCCGGCATTGCTGATGCCGATGTTCTTGAAGAGGCCGAAGTCGGTATATGCGCCGCCGGTGGTGTTGTGGCAGTGGGCGGCTATCACGTTCTCTCCCTCATGCAGCAGGGCTTTCAGCTTGGCGTCAAGGTGCAGCTGAACGCCTTCCACCCAGGTCTCGCCGGTATCGGCCACCTTGGTGCCGTTGATATAGAGTTCGAAAACATCGTCATGCGAATAAACGATGTATAGGTCTTCTTTCAGATCGTCAGCCTTGAGGTTGACAGTGCGGCGCACGTAGAGATCGCTGTTCAGGTCGCTCCAGTGGGTGCGCACGAAGCTCAACCCGTCGCTGCCCCAGGCAGCCTTGCCACGATGCCAGCTGTCGTTGATGGAAAACTCGGGCTTCATCCATCCTGCCTGTTGCTGCGACTTGCGGCTGTAGTCGGCCTCCCAGGCTTCCTCGTCAGCCATGGGCACGATGCTCTTCAACAGGACGCGGTCGGCACCCATCCAGCGGTAGGTCTTGCCGTCTACTCTGAGCAGGCCCTCCAAGGGTTTCTCGTCGTTGGTCCAATGGCGCGTGGTGCCGTCGGTCAGCTGGTCGTAGGGCGACCACACGCTGAAATACGGGTCGCTTACAATCAGCGGCACGCTGGGCAGCCGCAGACTGGTGGTTTTGTAGGGAATGAACAGCTTGGCCGACTGAGCCATGACCATCATCGCCATAGCTCCCATCATGCAAAATGTCAGTAATCTTCTCATATTGTTTCTTTTTTTTCGTTTGCAAAATAACACAAAAATTAGCAAAATGAGGGAAAATAAATAATCAAAGTGAATAAATAATCGTTCAAAATGTAGCAAAACACCTTGTAATGAGCGAAAAAGTTTGCTGACGAGCAATTTATGACGGTTTTTTTTTGTTGGGTGAAAAGTAAGTTGTATTTTTGCAATCTTAATATGAAAACACGCATGAGGCATTTCTATATTTTTTTTGTTGTCCTATTCCTGTTTACGCTGTCGTGTTGCCGTCGTGGCGCTGAAACCGCAGCAGTCAGCGAGGACGTGATGCTACTGGAGCATGTCGGCTATCCGCAGGCCATTTTCCACAACGGCAACTATTATTTCACCTTTCAGAGCCTGGGCGGCGACTCCGTCGAACTGCTGTGCACCAGCAGGCTGGAAGACCTTGCGCAGGCTCGGCGGCGCACTGTGTGGAGCGCTGAACGCGACACAATGAGCCATTTCTGGTCGCCTGAGATTCATCGAGTGGGTGACAAGTGGTACATCTATTTCGAGGGCGACGACGGCAACACCGACAACCATCACCTCTTCGTCATGGAGTGTGCCGACCCTGACCCCATGACAGGCCAGTTTGTCCTGAAAGGTCCCATTGAGACACACGCTGAGTGGAACTACGGCATCCACCCCAGTCTGCTGCAGATGCCGACGGGCGAGCTCTACCTGCTGTGGAGCGGCTGGCCTGAGCGCCGCCACGAGACGGAGACACAATGTATATATATCGCGCGCATGGAGAATCCCTGGACCACCAGCTCCAACCGCGTGATGATTTCCCTGCCCGACCATGAGTGGGAGCGCCAGTGGATCAATCCCGACGGCCATCGCTCAGCCTATCCCATCTATGTCAACGAGAATCCTGAGGCCTTCGTCTCGCCCGACGGCCAGCGCGTCGTCGTACTCTATTCTGCCAGCGGCATCTGGACGGTCTATACCGCAGTAGGCATGCTGTCGGCACCCGTTACGGCCAATCTGCTCGACCCCGCCGTGTGGGTGAAGCGGCAGGAACCGCTCATAGAGAAAGATTCTGCCACAGCACCCTGCGCCGTCAATGTATGGCTCGTGCCTTCCGCCGACGGCAGTCGCACCGATATGCTCTACGAGGATAAGCGCATCGTCGACGGCAACATCATCCGCGACATCCGCCTGCGCCGTGACATCAAATGGACTACCAGTGGCGAGCCCGTTCTGCAATGATCAATGCTATTTCTTTTTCAGAGTCATTTCCCTGTTAGTGCTAACGTCATTGGTCAACACCTCCTTATGCTTAACATGTGGATGGCCACAAAGCTCTGTGGCACAATCTTTGAGCTCTGCCGAGCGACGCCGTAGGCAAAGAAAGAATCGGATTACAACATCATCTTCGTAACCATCACTCCTGATTTATGGTGTATTATTTGACAAATAGCAGTTATATTTATCTGACAAACAGGCCATTTATGGAATTTTGGATACTCCAAAATTTGCTGCGAAGCCTCTGGAGTTAGCTGCGGAGCCTCCATAATTTACTGAGGAATACTGCTCAGGATGTTGCAAATTATGTTGATAACTAAAAAGTGATGGTTCAAAACAACCATCACCACAAACCATCACTCCTCATATATGCAATATGTTACATACAAAAGTGATGGATTGTGGTTTGTTTTACATTTTTGAGTAGAAAAATATTTCATTGACATTTGTTTCAACATCGAAAAACACGAAACAAACAAATTTTTATTCGTGAGTTTCGAGTATTTAGATGTGATTGAGATGGTAACCATTCGTTAAATTCGAATAATTCGTTGTTAGGGTGTCCAATTTATTGAACCTACTTTTCTGTTGTTTGTAGGGACATCAAATTGAACACCCTATTTCGGTAGTCAATAAATGACTCGAGTCATAAGTATGAAATGGCTCACAGATTGCACGGATTACACGGATTTCAATAGATTTCAGCGGCTAAAGCCGCGATTTCACTGATTGGCTTCGCGCAGTCAAAATCCGTGAAATCTGCGAAATCTGTGTGAAAAAGAACTTCAGAAACTTGAATTACCTTATCTAAGGTTAGGAAGGTGAAGAAATTCAGCCATTTAACATTATTTATTATTTTTTGTCTTTTTATTTACGGAAAAATGTCTACTTTTGCGGCCGATTTGGCGCAAAAACTATTTTTTTAATTATTATATTATGGTAAAAAGTTTACAAACAAAAATGTTGCTCCTGCTCGGACTGCTGTTCGTAGGAGCAGGAATGACGTGGGGCAAAGTCTACACCAGCACTTTGACCTTTATAGCAGCGTGTGGTGGCTCTGGCACTGCTGATGACGGCGTCGAATGGACAGTAGATTCCGATGCTGATGAATCAAATTTTAGCTCGACAAATGGCATTCACTATGGAACTAACGGTAAAGAAGGGGTAGTTGGCTATATTCAACTATCCACATCAGATTTTACGGTTGGGAAGATAACCAAAATTGTTGTAGAAGCAAGCGGAAATAACACTCCTACACTAAGTGTTACTGTTGGAGGAGAAGCTTTTGGCAATAATCAAACAGTTACCACCACTAATACTGCTTATACATTTACTGATGTGGCAGAGGCTGATGATGTTGTTGTTCGACTTGCTAAAGAGAGCCCTGCTAAAAAAGCTCTTTACATAAAGAGTGTTGTCGTTACTTACGAAACAGGTTATGATCCTCAACTCGCTTATAGCGAAGAAAGTGTCATCATCAACCAAGACGACCAGCTCAATGCTCCTGAGCTTACCTTTGCTGAAAATTTCGAAGGCGCAATTACCTACGAATCTAGTGACGAGGAAGTGGCTACTATTAATGAGAATGGCGAAGTGACCATTGTAGGCGCTGGCACCACTACCATCACAGCTTCTTATATCGCTACGGAGGATGATGACTGGATTTCAAGCTCGGCCAGTTATACCCTTAGAGTGATGTCTCCTGATGCTCCAGTAGGAATCAGCTTTGGAAACGGTAACGTTAAAATAAATGGTCCGTCAGTTACAGGAGAAGATTCCTATGGGAATACGTGGACTATCACTACTGTTTGTGGTGAAAATGCATATTTCGGACAACAAAATGGCTATTCGCAAGTTGGAGCGAAAAATAATGCAGTTGAAAGCATCACCTTTACTACCACTCTACCCGACACATACACAGTATTGGAGATCTCAGCTATATTTGGAGGCTCTCAAGGAACTAGTGGTACTATTACATTGGAAGTAGATGGAACTTCTGTGGGGGGGGGTAATCTGAATGGCAAGAATAAAGTTACCGTAACTTCTACATCTCAAGTTATAGGAAAAACTTTGACCATTAAAGTTACTGATATTGCTGGGGGTGTTAACTGCTACAACATCAGCTACAAAGTCATAGCTCCCGTTGAAATCACCATGAACCAATATGGATTGAAGTCATACGCTTTTGACAAGGCACTTGACTTCAGCGCTGTAGAGGGTTTGACTGCCTTTGTTGCTACCGGCATCAGTGGCGATGAGCTGACGATGACCGAGGTGTCTATCGCTGCTGCTTATGAAGGTTTGCTGCTGGAAGGTGCAGCAGGTACTTATAAGGTGCCTGTCGCCACAACAGATCCTGCTGCCGTCTCTGGCAACATGCTGGTAGGTCTTACTGTGGCCACTGAAGTACCGCAGGTAGATGGTGACTACACCACGTTCATCCTGGCTAATGGCGCCGATGGCGTTAACTGGTACAAGCTTGCGGAGGACAGCTACACACTGAAGGCCAACAGCGCCTACTTGAAGCTGGCTACAGCCCAGATTCCGGCATCACGCAGCCTGACCATGGTCTTCGGCGACCCCAGCGGCATTGAGAATGTCAACCGCCAGGCCGTCAACAACAATCAGTACTTCGACCTCAGCGGTCGCCGCGTGGCACAGCCCACGAAGGGACTGTACATCGTGAATGGTAAGAAAGTCTACATCAAATAATAATAAAGGAGGATATAGTAATGAAAAAGACGTATATGACACCTGCCACAAGTGTGGTAAACCTTCAGCTTCAGGACATGATTACTAGTTCTATCCAAGGAGATGGTAAGCATGTGGGGAATGGCACTGCCAGCGGCGAAGTCCAGCTCTCACGCCAGAGCAGCGACTGGGGTGATGATGATTAAGATTGCCCGCATGCCCCATAAGCAGAAGCTTTAACATGCAACAATAACTGAATGCGACACCGCTGTCCACATAAGGATGGCGGTGTCGCTTTTTCCTTCGTTTGTCGCAAACATAAAAACTCGTCACATTAGGAAACATTCTGTTCAAAATGCGTACGAGCAGTTTTTTTTCTTATAATAGATGCTGCAGCTTCCCGCAAAATAGACTAATTTTGCAGGAAAAATAAATGTCATAGCACAATGAAAACACTTAGGAAACTCATTCTCTTGACAGCCTTGCTGTCGCTATCGCTTACTGCCGCCGGGGCAGAAATACAGTTCACGCTGCGACTGAAATCTCCTGGCAATGACGCCGTAACCTACCAGTTGCAGAGACAGGGCAACAGACTGAAGGCTTCGGATCCGCTGCCACTCGAAATCACCACTGTCACCACCGCCGACGGTGAAGACCTGCGGCTCAGCGTCACGCTGACAGCCCGCAAGCGTACTTGGTTTAACCTCGGTGTGCTCATTCCCACCGACTATGCCACCGACGACTGCGACTTCTATCTGCCAGGCTTCTGGTATCACAAAAACCTGCGCTCGCCCCGCGAAGCACCGTCGTTCCACACCTCCAAGGACTGGAACTTCCGTGAAGACCGTCTGTCGTCGCCGCTGACCGGCGTCTATTGCAACGGCAGCGCACTCACCGTGATGCATGAGTTCACACCTTCCACACTTACCGATGCCCTGACCACCCATCAGGAGGGTGAGGTCATCCTCGGCGGTCCCACATCCATCGGCTACATGGGCTTTGAGGGGAGTAGCGGACACGCTGCCCTCTCTTTCGGCTATCCTTATATGGAGACGCCACGTCGCTACATTCGCAAGCTCACACTTATCAATCCCATCACCACTTTCGCACGATTAGAGAGCAACGAAAGTATTACCCTTTCATGGCTCATCCACGAGACGAAACCTGCCGACTACGGTGAGTTTGTTGCCCAGACATGGCTCTACTGCATGGCCCGGCTTCAACCGCAGCCTCTGCAGCCGCTCTTTACGCCAGAAGAGGCAAAGGCTCAGTTGGCCAACTATTTCCGCAAGGCATACGTCGACCAGTATGCACTGAAATATCACTCAGGTCACGGCCTGCGCATCGACGACTGCAAACCCGTAGACCATGTGCAGATAGGCTTCTGCGGACGTGTGCTGCTCAACGGCTTCAACGCTTTGGAATATGGCGAACAAACTGGCGATGCCGAACTCATGCGCATGGGACAGGCCATCTTCGACAGTTGGCTGCAGCATGGTCTCACGGCCAAGGGCTACTTCAAGGACGACTTCCACATTGCCAACGGCATCCCTGCCGACCAGGACATCGTGCACAGCATCCGCCAGCAGTCGGAGGGCGTCTATGCCGTGTTGCACTATCTGCGCTATGAGAAACAGCACGGACGCAAACATAAGGAATGGGAAGAAAAGATGCGCACCCTGCTCGACAACATGGTGACGCTTCTGAAGGACGACGGCCACTATCCCCGCAAATACCGCGACGACCACAGCGACGTGGATGCCTCGGGCGGCAGCACGCCGTCGGCCACCTCGACACTGGTCATGGGCTACAAGTATTTCGGCGACAAACGCTATCTGAACGCTGCCAAGCGCACCGTGGACTATCTGGAGCAGAACATCATCTCGAAGAGCGACTACTTCTCCTCCACTCTCGATGCCAACTGCGAGGACAAGGAGGCTGCCATCAGCGCTGTCACCGCCACCTATTATCTGGCGATGGTGACGAAGGGACAGGAACGCCAGCACTATATCGACCTCTGCCGCAAGGCTGCCTTCTTCGCCCTGTCGTGGTATTATCTGTGGGATGTACCTTTCGCACAGGGACAGATGCTGGGCGACCTTGGCTTCAAGACCCGTGGCTGGAGCAATGTGTCTGTGGAGAACAATCATGTCGACGTCTTCGTCTTCGAACTGGCTCACATTGTGAAATGGCTTTCTGAACAGTCCATAGCTGGCTGGCAGTTTGCAAAGATTCACGACATCATCTGCTCTTCACTCACCCAGCTGCTGCCCACCAAGGATCGCCTCTGCGGCATTGGTGTGCCGGGATTCAATCCTGAGGTGGTGCAGCACACGCAGTGGGACTACGGCAAGAACGGCAAGGGATTCTACAACGATATCTTCGCCCCAGGCTGGACAACCGCCTCGCTGTGGGAGCTCTTCTCACCTGAGAGAACGGTCGGTTTCCTAATGGGAAAGTAGGAGAAGATATGCAGATTTCCTTTATACAAACTCAAAGGGAATAGATACGTAACAAACTGATTCACAGACGTAAATAGAAATGTATTATCGGCAAACGGTAATACATTTCTTTTTTTACGTACGCGTGTAGCGGAATATGCCTAACTTTGCACCATACAATTCGAAAACCGAAAAGAAAGATTGATAACTAACAAAAACTTTTATGACTCAACAACGAATCTTGAAATCCTGTCGCGCTGCGATGCCCGCCGCCCTGCTGATGCTCGGCTCGGCTGCGATGACGTTTCCTGCAGCTGTGCTCACACCGGCATTTGCTGAGGAGCAGCAGGCCCAGAGCCAAGTGACAGGTCTGGTCACCGACCAGGACAAGCAACCTCTCATCGGAGTAACCGTACAGGTGGTGGGCACCACGACGATGGCTGTCACCGACCTCGACGGTATGTTTAAGATCATGGCTCCTTCGCGCAGCAACACCATGCTGGAGTTCACTTATCTAGGCTACAAGAAGAAGCAGGTGAAGGTGAATGGTGCCAAGATTCTGCAGGTGCAGATGGAGGAGGACACCAACGAGATGAACGAGGTGGTGGTGACGGGCTACAGCTCGCAGAAGAAAGCCTCCATCATCGGCTCCATCGAGACCATCAAGCCTGCCGAGCTGCAGTTTGGTACTACGCGTACAATATCTAATAATCTGGCTGGTAAGCTCAGCGGCGTCATCGGCATCCAGCGCTCGGGTGAGCCTGGCTACGACGACTCCGACTTCTGGATTCGAGGCATGTCGACGTTCCACGGCAGCAATGCTCCGCTGGTGCTCATCGACGGTGTGGCCCGCGATTTGAACAATGTCGACATTGCCGAGGTGGAGTCGTTCTCCATCCTGAAAGACGCTTCGGCCCAGGCCATGTATGGTGTGCGCGGAGCCAACGGCGTCATCGTCATCACTACAAAGCGCGGTAAGATTGGTGCCCCGCAGGTGCGCTTCCACGTAGAGCATGCCATTAGCGAGCCAACCATGTTCCCCGAGTTCCTCAACGCTGCGCAGTATATGAGCCTGCTCAACGAACTGGCTGCCAGCGACGGCAAATCGCTGCCTTTCACACAGGAGGCCATCGACCGCACCGCCTCGGGCTACGATCCCGACCTCTATCCCGATGTGAACTGGATTGACGCCATCACCAAGGACTATGCCCACACCACCCGTGGCAACCTGGACATCAGCGGCGGTAGCGACTTCCTGCGCTATAGCATCGTGGCCAGCTACTTCCAGGAGGGCGGCATACTTGAGCAGGACAAGGGTCTCATCGTAGACAATGCTACGAACAACCAGCAGTTCAACCTGCGCACGAATATTGATATGGACGTCACGAAGACCACCATGCTGCGTGTGAACATCGGCGGCTATCTGAACCGCTTCAAGAAGCAGCGCGTCGACACCAACGTGGCCTTCGACAACGCCTTCAAGACGCTGCCCTTCGTCCATCCTGCCCGCTACAGCGACGGTGCCATACCTTTGATTTCCAACCGTGTGAACCCTTGGCGCGATGTTACGCAGGGTGGCTATGCCTTCCGCACATCGTCGAAGATTCAGACGCTCTTCTCCGTCGAGCAGGACCTGCGCCAGATTACCAAAGGTCTGAAGGCCAAGGTGATGTTCAGCTTCGACCGCTGGAACGAGAGCGAACGCGGCCGCACAGCCAATGTGGGCACCGTGTTCCCTGCCACAGGCCGTGACGAGGAGGGCAACCTCATCTACACACAGTTCCAGACGGGCGACGAGTCAATGGGTAGCTACACCAACGGCGGTTATGGCAACACCAATATCTATCTGGAGGCCGACCTGATGTACACCCGCCGCTTTGGAAAGTTCGACCTCGATGCCCTGTTCCTATACAACCAGCAGGCCTATGACGACGGCGATATTCAGGATTATCGCAAGCAGGGCATCGCCGGACGCCTCTCGGGCACTTACGACGACCGCTACGTGGCTGAGTTCAACTTCGGCTACAACGGCTCTGAGAACTTCGCCAAGGGCAAGCGCTTCGGTTTCTTTCCATCATTCGCTCTGGGCTGGCTGCTCAGCGAGGAGCCTTTCATGCAGTCGATGAAGAAGACTTTCGACAAGATTAAGTTCCGCGCCAGCATCGGTCTGGCCGGTGACGACAATATCGGCAGTAACCGCCGTTTTGCCTATCTCACGAAGATTGACACCTACGACAATGCCTACACCTGGGGCACCACCGGACAGCGCAACTACGGCGGTATCAATGAGGGCGAGTATGGTGTGGAAGGCCTGACTTGGGAAACCGTGCTGAAGAAGAACTTCGGCGTGGAATTGGGCTTCCTCAAGATGATCGAGTTCAACTTCGACATCTTCAAGGAGAGCCGTGAGGACATCTTCATGCGCCGCAACAGTATGCCTACGCAGAGCGGTATTCCTGCCGAGAAGCTGCCCTACGCCAACTATGGTAAGATGGAAAACCACGGTGTGGAGTTCACGCTGAACTTCCACAAGCAGTGGAACAAGGACTGGTTCACTTCGGCCTACGGCAACTTCACCTTCGCCAAGAACAAGGTGACGGAGTTCGACGAGCCGGCTTCGAAATTGGGTACACACCGTGCACAGACGGGCCGCTCGTGGGGCGAGCTCTTCGGATTGATGGCCGACCGTCTGTTTACTGACGACGACTTCAACATCACGTTGGACGAAGAAGGCAACAAGACCTATGTGCTGAAGGACGGCATTCCCATGCAGCAGGTAGGCGCCACCGTGCTCCGTCCCGGCGACATAAAGTATGTCGACCGCAACAACGACGGCATCATCACCGAGGAGGACGAAGGCTTCATCGGCGGCACTGTCGACCCGCGCATCGTCTATGGCTTTGGCGGCGTCATCAGCTATAAGAAAATCGACGTGAATTTCTTCTTCCAGGGTGTGGGCGATGTCTACCGAATCATTGGCGGACAGCCTTACTTCATGCCTGGCGGCGGCACCACCACCGAAGGCAATGCCTATGCCAAGTATATCGACGACCGCTGGACGGAGGCAAACCCCTCGCAGAACGTCTTCTGGCCCCGTCTGAGCTACGGTCCCAACCAGAACAACTACCGCGCCTCGACATGGTGGAAGAAGGACATGAGTTTCCTGCGTTGTAAGACTATCGAGGTGGGCTACACCCTGCCCAAGGCCTGGTTAGAGCCTATCTACGGCAAGAGCTGCCGTGTCTTCGTCAGCGGCAACAACCTCTTCTGCCTCAGCAGCTTCAAGCTGTGGGATCCCGAGCTGGGCACCAGCAACGGATTGCAGTACCCGCTCAACCGCTCCATCATGTTCGGCCTCGACCTTAATTTTTAGTGAATAGTTGATAGTTAATAGTTGACAGTTATGATTACCAAAAGCATCAAACATATAGTTGCCGCTTTCTGCGTAGGTTGCGGCATCGCCACAACGCCGGCCCTCACCTCCTGCAGCGACTACCTCGACAAGGAGCCCGACATTGAGCTCACCACCGATATGGTGTTCCAGAACAGGGACAAGGTGTATGCCTGGCTGGCCAATATCTACAACACCATCGTACATGCTCCCGACAAATGGAGCCTCACCCGCGACGGCTATGAGGTGATGGCCGACGACGTGGTGCCTTCTGAGCGCTGGCAGCAGTGGGACTGGGCCGAGAGCATCGGTAAGATTACCGGCAAGTGGACCATTAACAGCACATGGGCCGGCGACCTCTGGGCACGTATGCCCCAGGGCATCCGTCATGGCTACATCTTCAATAATATGGTCAAGGCCATGCCCGACCACGACCTGCCTCAGAGCGAGGTGGACAACATGAAGGCCGAGGTGCGCTTCCTCACCGCCTACGCCTGGTGGCTGATGGCCGAGAACTATGGTGGCATCCCCTTCACACCTGGCTACATCGCCCCGAGCGATGCTCCCATCAGCGAACTGCTGGTCGGTCAGGCTAAGTTCGACGACGTCGTCGACTATTGCGACAAGGAAATGCTCGAAGCTGCCAATGCCCTGCCCGCCGTCTATCAGGATCCCTCGAAATACGGCCGCATCAACAAGATCATGGCCCTGACGCAGCGCTCGCGTATGCTGCTCTTCGCTGCCAGTCCGCTGGTGAACGGCAATCCCTGGTACACCGACTATGTAAACGACAAGGGCGAGCAGATTTTCAACCCCGTCTACGACCACAACAAATGGGTGAAGGCTGCTGAGGCTTGCAAGCTCGTCATCGACGAAGCTGAGGCTGCAGGCTATGAGCTTTATAAGGAGATGGGACCCAACGGCAAGATTGACCCGTTCATGTCTACCTACAACGTGCACATCAAGCGCTGGAGCGAAGGCAACCACGAGATAACCTTCCCCATCACGAAGGAGAGCAACTATCAGGGCACGTTCCTTCGCGTCGTCTCTGTGCGTGACTTCGGCGGCGGCAATGGCCTCGGCGTTTATCAGGGATTGGTCGATGCCTTCTTCATGGAGAACGGCCTGCCCATCACCGACCCGAAGTCGGGCTATGTAGAGGAAGGCTTCTCGACTGCAGTGGAGAGCCGTCCCGACCAGACCGTATGGAAGTATGGCACAGGTAAGGAGGGCGAGATAACGGCCCGCAACACCTACAACATGTACACTCACCGCGAGCCGCGCTTCTACAACGCCGTGTCGTTCCACAATGCCTGGCTCGCCGTCGACAACCGCGCCTACAACTTCCTTTACAACGGCAAGGACAATATTCAGAGCAGCTCGCCACACGATGCACCGCAAAACGGCTATCTGGCACGCAAGTCGCTTTGCGTGACCGACAACTACAAGACGGGCGAAGTGACGGGCCGTCAGGGCTTCACCTATCGTCTGGCCTTCACTTATCTCGACTATGCCGAGGCTGTGAACGAGGCTTACGATGATGCCTCTCACCGTCTGGATGCCATCAAATACGTCAACCTCATCCGTGAGCGTGCGGGCGTTCGCCAGTACACTTTTGATGCCGTGGCTGACGATGATCCCGACTACATCCAGATTGCCAACACGCAGGACGACGTGCGCCGAGTAGTGCGCATGGAGCGGCGTGTGGAGCTGTGCTGCGAGAACAACCGCTGGTATGACATCCGCCGTTGGAAGATTGCAGAGCAGATTCCCGAGATGTGTGGCGACTGCTACGGCATGAACGCCCTCGACCGCACTGGTCGCACGAAGGAAGGCTTCCATGTGCGCACCAAGTTCTTCACCCGCGTATGGAAGCGCCAGTATTACTGGTTCCCCATCTATGTCGATGAGTTCGAGAAGAATCCCAACCTGAAGGAGGCTCCCTTCTGGCTTGAAGGAGAAGAATAGGCCTACCCCCGACCCCTCCCCAAAGGAGGGGAGCTTGAGGAGAATAAACACAATAAACGATAAAGAAAGAATAGTTATGAAAACAAATATTCGAAAGAGAATAAGTACTGTATTTGTAGGCCTCAGTGCATTCTTAATGCCCCTCCTTTGGGGAGGGGTGGGGGTGGGCTTGCTTTGCTCCTGCAACGAGGATCCTGAATACTTCCAGTTAGAGACTTACCCCGACCAGATGCACATCGGTGTGTCGCAGGATGAAATCGTGTTCAACAAGGGCATCGCCAACCAGCCCGCGCTCACCTTCAACTGGCAGAAGGCCGTCAGCCCCATCAACGCCACTGACGAGGTGACCTACAAGATGGCTTTCTACGACACCAACCAGAAGGCTGAGAACCACTCCGAGTATTTCGAGCTGGGTGATGTCACTACCGCCTCCTTCACTCACGACGAGCTGAACTCCATCGTTTCGCGCTGGGTTATCCCCGGCCAGCCCCTGCAGGTTACGGCACAGCTGCTGGCTATCGTGCATAACAAGGAGAAGTATGTCAAGCCCATACAGTCAACCGTCAATTTCACGGCCACCTGTTATGAGAAGTACCCCACCTACATGTACATCCGCTACACCGACGACATCACACAGATGACGAAGACTGAGCGCATGGAGCAGCGCCAGATGGGTACGGGCATCTATGAGGTGACGCTCAACCTCGAGCCTTGCAGCTATTATTTCCTCACCTCGCTCGAGGACTATCCTGCCTACGGCGTTGCAGCCAACCAGCCCGTGAAGCCCGGCATCTACAAGATGGACTACGTCACAGCCGGCACCATCAACCCGTTCACCACCACTGAATATGGCCGCCGCACCATTGTTATCGACACCAACGCCGAGGAGAACAACTGCCGCATGTATCTGCCGCTGCCCTCGTCGAACATGCCGTGGATTGTTGGCAATGCCACAGACATTGGCTGGGAGACCAACCAGCCTGCAGGCAAGTTCACCGTGGATGACCCGCTGCACGAGCCTTACATCTACACCTGGACGGGTAACATCATTGCCGGCGGCGAATTCAAGATTGGCTTAGGCTCCAGCTGGGGCGACCAGTTCTTCTATGCTCCCTCGGCCAACGCCGACCCGTTTGCCAACGAGACCCTCTTGCCCTACCGCCTGCAGGACGACGGCGGCGACCTGAAGTGGGTGCCCACGCAGAGCGGTGTCTACACCGTCAAGCTCTCACTGCTCGTTGAAGACATGTACATCAAAGTGATTTGAGATTTGAGAATTGAGAATTGAGATTTGAACTCGCTATGAACATGCTATATAAATCATTATTTGCCTTCGGCTTAGCCATGATGGCCGTCGTGGCCTGCGCCGACAGCGAGCAGCCTGTCACCTACAATAACCCCGTCATCGACCGCAGTCTGCCTGACCCCACGGTTATTCGTGCACAGGACGGTTATTTCTACCTCTACGCCACTGAGGACACCCACAATGTGCCCATCTACCGCTCTGACGACCTGGTGAAGTGGCGCTACATGGGTACAGCCTTCACCGATGCCACACGCCCTATGGACATGGTGCCCAACGGTGGCATCTGGGCGCCTGACATCAACTTCATCGACGGCAAGTATGTGCTCTACTACTCCAAGTCGGAGTGGGGCGGCTCATGGGAAGCCGGCATCGGCGTGGCGTGGTCAAACCGTCCCAATGGCGGCTTCCACGATGCCCACAAGCTCTTCGTCAGCAAAGAGATTGGCATCGAGAACTGCATCGACCCTTACTTCATGAAGGACGACGACGGCCGCAACTACCTGTTCTTCGGCTCTTTCCACGATATCTATGGCGTGGAACTCACTGCCGACGGTCTGAACCTTATGGAAGGCGCTACGCCGGTGAAGATTGCCGGAGGACTCATCGAGGCCACGACTATCATCAAGCACGACGGCTATTTCTACCTCATCGGCTCCACGGGCACTTGCTGCGAGGGTGCCAACAGCTCCTACCGCCTCGTGATGACGCGCTCGAAGAACCTGCTCGGCCCCTACGTCGACCGCAACGGACGTTCTGCCACCGGCGACAATTTCTCGCCTCTGCTCAACAAGAGTCCTCAGGTGTACGGCCCGGGCCACTGCTCGCGCTTCGTCACCGACGATGCCGGACAGACATGGATGCTCTATCACGGCTATCAGGCCAGCGATGTGAACGGCGGCCGCAAGGTCTTCCTCGACCGCATCAGATGGGGCACCGACGGCTGGCCTACGGTACTGGGTATGCGTCCCTCCGTGGAAGCCGAGGCTCCGCTCTTCGGCGATGTGGTCGGCATTGCGTCGCCCAGTGCTAAGAGCCAAGAGCAAGAAGTCATCGTCCTGCCCACCGACAGGCAAGGCATGTATCGCCTTGAGGCTGCCGACGACAACCCTTTCACCTGGCAGCTCATCAGTGCTGCCGGCCGACTGATGCAGAGTGGCACAGCGCGTCGCACCGCCATCGTTGATGCCTCCCACATGTCTAAGGGAATGTATGTCATTCGCATCGACTCACCCAAAGGCATTCAAAACTTGAAAGTAATGAATCTTTAGCGAAAAAGGAAGCTCTAATAAGGCGTATAGCTCATTTGACAGCAGCAAAATGAGCTATACGCCTTATTTTGTTGTGGTAAAAGGATGGCAACGGGAAAGAAAAAAGTGTGGAATTTGCTTGCTGATTCGGCTTTTTCTTGCTAACTTTGCACCCTATTTGAATTTCTAATAACTATTAAAATGAAACGACTATTAACTTGTTTTTGTCTGGTCATGATGACTGGGATGGCTGCTATGGCAGCCTTGAAAGCCGATGAAGAATACTACATTTGGCTGAACATCTACGAGAAACTTCTTGGTTCCAATGAGGCTGGCGACGGCCCGGCTTTGTCGGCATACGGTACGAAGAGCGACGGCTATGTCTTCGTAGCCGAGAACAGCGGCAAGAGCGGCTATGTGCTGCTGCGCCAGAAGAGCAGCGGCAAGTATCTGGCTGCCAGCAGCTCCAACGCCTGGAGCGTCACGCTGGAGAACAAGTCGACCGACGACCGCTTCTGCTGGAAGGCCGACGAGGGAACCTACACTTACATTATCAATAAGAAGAACAGCAAATACCTCGGCATTGACGGCGCCAACAAGGGCAGTGACTATGTCAGCGTCTACTACGACAAAGCGAAGGGCAGCCACTCGCAGTATTCCATCATTCCCGCCATGGGCAGCGACTGGGACGAGGCGCGCCAGGCCTACGAGTCGGACGTCTATCAGAACGCTCAGGGCGTGAACGAGGTTGACTACTGCCAGCTGAACAATAAGACGATAGACCGCAGCGATGCCGTTGACATTCACATTACTGCCAACACCAACCCCATTATGGGTAGCAGCAGCATCAATCTGGGCAGCGAGCGCACGTGGCTCATCATCGACAACATTGTGCCCAGCCAGGTCATTAGTAATTATCTGAAGTTTGTCACCATCAACGGCGCACGTGCCCAGAACGGCTCCAACTGCCGCGTTGCCATCTTCCTCAACGGTGCCGCCGTCATTCCCACTCCTGATGTGCCGATGACATGCGAAGGCACCGAGGGCTCGTTTACTCTTAACGTTGGCAATAACGCCAATCTGGGCGAGCTGAACAATACCATGACGAGCTTTACCCTGCGCCGCGGATACATGGCTACTGTGGCCAGCGGCACCAACGGCAGCGGACACAGCCGCGTCTATGTGGCCGACCATAAAGACCTCACCGTCACCCTGCCTACAGCCCTGGCACGCCGCGTCAGTTCGGTGAATGTCAAGAACTGGCAGTATGTCTCGAAGAAAGGGTGGGGCGACACCGCCGGCACATCGAAGGGCCCGCAGCTCAGGGCTACGTGGTACTGGTCGTGGAGCGCCGGCTACAATTCAAACTCTGACATGGAGTACGTGCCGTGCCGCCAGCACCGCTACTGGCCCAGTGCCAGCGAGGTGAACAGCAAGACGGCCACGGCATCGCTCTCGCTCAACGAGCCGGAGCACCCTGAGCAGCACACCAGCGACAAGTGCTCGTGCGGCGGCACTATCAACGAATGGACTGCCTATGGCATCAATAAGGATTTCCAGGCTGGTGGCGGACGCATCGGCTCGCCGCAGCCCACTGACTTCAGCTATCTGACGAAGTATTTCGAATATATTGACCAGAACAACAATGAGTCGCGCTGTGACTTCGCCGTCACTCATGCCTACTGGAACATTGGCAGCCGCGATGCCGCCAGCTATGCTAACTTCATGGCCAGTGAGTGCCAGAGAATCTATAACAACACGGGACGTCCGGTTTGGCTTACTGAGATGGAGGCCGGAGCATCGTGGAGCGGCTATGCGGATGCCATTACCAGCTATGACAAGGCTCGCCAGTATCTGCAGGCGATGCTGGAGAAGCTCGACGAGTGCGACTACGTGGAGCGCTATGCCATCTACGCCTTCGACTTCTGGCGTAACCGCATGTTCTATGACGACGGCGGCATCACGCCGGCAGGACAGGTCTACCGCGACCATCGCGCCACCTTCGCCTATAACTCGGCATACACCAAGACGCCTGTTTGGTGGAACCCGTCGGCAAAGAAACCGTCCGTCAGCGCCACATACGACAGCACCACAGGCACTGCCACGTTCACCGTCAACAACCCCAACACCGACTTTACCGACCAGCTGATTGTCGAGATGTCGACCAACGGTTCGTCGTGGACACAGGTGGCAACGCTCTCCGACCGCTCGCAGCTCGACAATTCAGTAGTCGTGCTCGATGGCGTCAGCATTTCCGGAGTGGCAGCAGGCGCACAGTTCCGTGCCCGCATCACCACCCTTGCCGGAGGCACTGCTACGAGCGATGTCTTCGAGATTGGCTCGCTTGTCAACGGCAATGTCAATGCCACGAGTTACTCTGAGATTTATGGATGGACCTGCACACGTGGCGCACAGAACGGCTACACCAAAGACAACAGCGGTGACACCTACTTTGAGGTATGGCATCCCACAGCCGACGGCATGAGCTTCGACTACTATCAGGAAATCTCAGGTCTGGCCAATGGCGTCTATCGCCTGCAGGGCAAGGTGTTCAACAGCAGCAACAATGTCAGTGGAGCAACGGTGAACGATGCCGTGGGCCTCTATGCGCAGAGCGCCGGAACGACGTGGTTTGCACCCGTCAGCAAAGACTCCGAGATTGACGGCGCTGACATGCTGACGCTCAACAACATTGTCGTCACCAATGGCAACCTGCGCATTGGTGTGCGCAATCTCAAGGCTATGACGGCACGATGGGCGGGAGCCGACGACTTCAGCCTGACGTATCTCGGCACTACGGAGAATATCCTCGGAAAGAGCGATGAGGAGGCCATTGCCGAGGCACGCGCGACGTTCCTGGCGCAGATGCCCGCTGGACGGGACGACAGCCGCGACTTCTCCTACTTCATCCACAACCCTGAAGTGACGAGCATCACGGAGGGATGGACGACTGCCAGTGTCAAGATCAACAGCGGCGAGTCGTATGACTATAAAAACAGTGATCCCAAGAATACCTATTTTGATTACTATGATGCAAACAACACCGTCGCATCGACAGCTGAGCAGACGATAGAGAACCTGCCACGGGGATCATACGTCCTCAGTGCCATGCTGCGCGGCAGCACCTCGACCATGTCGCTTAGTCTCGAAGCATCGGCAGGCAACTCATACGCTGAGAAGACGCTCGTCGGCACCGGCAACACCGGCAATATGGGCAACAAGGGCTGGCATGAGGTGACGCTCGACGCCATTACCCTCAATGAGGGAGAAAGTCTGACCATTCGTCTATCGGCTACGGGCAGCACCTGGTGGAGTGCCGACCACTTCACCCTGATGTGGAGTCCCCTGCCTGATGATCCCACTGTGGGCATCACTGAGGCAACAAGCGGCTCAACGGCAGAGGGCACACTCTACGACCTGCAAGGTCGCCGCGTCAATCATGCTGCACCTGGCGTCTACCTGAAGGGCGGCAAGAAGTATATAAGACGTTAGTACAGAAATATTTCTCATTTCTTGACAAAAAGAGGCGTTAACTACCCTCATATCTTGAAAATTCTGAACAAAGTGTTCCTTTGACCGAAAAAAACGCTAAAATGAGGCATTTTGCTATTTAGCTGATTATCAGGAGGAAACATCAATTTGGCGGTCGTCGGCAGGCTCCGTACAAAAAAAAGGATGGTCCCCGTGAAAAAATCTATCGATAGATTTTTTCACGGGGACCATCTTTACAAACAAAACCATGTTTGTTTTTCTTCAAAAGATGACCGTTTTTAGGCCAAAAAGCTGCACGAAATGAAGAAAGTGTGCAGTTTTGGAGACTTGCGAAGCCGACATTCATATTGCAAAGATGCGTTTTCTCAGGTAGAAAGCAGACTCTTTCGCTCTATTTCATCATTTTTCAGAACCCTCTTTTTTTGATAAATTTTCTTTACAATTTTTGTTCCTCAATCCGTGTCTCCGTGTCCATCCCTGTTCTTCCGTGTTCTTCCATTGCCAATCTTTTCCGGCACCAACTTCGAAATAATAGGAGGAAAAACGCTAAATTTGCAGAACGATTTGAGAATTATTCGGGTTTTCTTTTTTGTTTTTGCTTGCTTATTCGTATCTTTGCATTCTAAAAGCAACAAATATTGAGAAATATGATACAATCAATGACTGGCTATGGCAAAGCTGTCGTGGCCTTTAACAGTAAGAAGATTCACGCAGAAGTAAAGTCGCTCAACTCTAAGCAGTTGGATCTGCAGACGCGCATCGCACCGCTCTACCGCGAGAAGGAGATGGAAATCCGCCAGATGATTGCGCAGCAAATAGAACGCGGCAAGGTGGACTTCGCCCTCTGGATAGAGCAGGATACGGGCGTAGAGGCTACACCCGTGAACGGCGCACTGATAGACAACTACTACCGTCAGCTGAAGGCTATCTCGCGTGAGACGGGAATTCCTGAGCCGGAGGACTGGATGTACACGCTGACAAGGATGCCCGACGTGCTGACGCGCACCGACATGGAAAAGCTCAGCGACGAGGAGTGGGCCGCAGCACGTCAGGCCGTGGAACAGGCCATCAGGGCATTGGTGAGCTTCCGCTGTCAGGAAGGTGCCGCTCTGGAGAAGAAGTTTGCAGAGAAGATAGACAACATAGAGCGCCTCATGGCTGAGATTGAGCCCTTTGAGAAGGGCCGTGTGGAGAAGATTCGCCAGCGCATCATCGACGGCCTGCAGCAGATTCCCGGCGTGGAGTACGACAAGAACCGTCTGGAGCAGGAGCTGATCTACTACATCGAGAAGCTCGACATCAGCGAGGAGAAACAGCGCCTGGCCAACCATCTGGCCTATTTCCGCGAGACGATGGCCAACGGTCACGGTCAGGGTAAGAAACTGGGGTTCATCGCACAGGAAATGGGTCGCGAGATCAACACCACAGGCTCGAAGTCGAACCAGGCCGAGATGCAGAACATTGTCGTCCAGATGAAGGACGAATTAGAGCAGATTAAGGAACAGGTGCTGAATGCATTATGACCCCCCTCAATCCCCCCGAAGGGGGGAAGAGGCTGGCGCATGACAATAGCCAGAAGAGGCTGGCGCATGACAATAGCCAGAAGGGGCTGCCGCATGACAATAGGCAAGAAGGGGGCTGCCGCATGAAAACGACGATGAGATATGGGTAGATATGGCTATGAGACTACGGATGGAAGTACGTATCAATTGTTGCTTCGCAATGCTAAAAACAACCGAAGACACATGACCGAAGCAGAGTCTGTTATGTGGGAATGTTTACGTGGTAATCAATTGGGTTTCCAGTTCCGCAGACAACATCCTATCTATGGCTATATTCCAGACTTCGTATGTCTAAAGAAACGGTTAGTAGTAGAGATTGATGGCGGGTATCATTACATAGGCAACCAGCCTATATCAGATGAAGAACGCACAAAATACCTGAACCAATATGGTTTTGAAGTGATACGTTTTACCAATGAAGAGGTTCTATCCAATATAGACAATGTGTTAACAGAAATAAAGAGAGTTATGAACAACAAAGACACCATCGGCAGCAATCATGCGCCAGCCTCTTCCCCCCTTCGGGGGGACCGTGGGGGGGTAATTATCTTTAGTGCTCCCTCAGGCAGCGGCAAGTCGACGATTGTCAACTGGCTGATGCAGGAGCATCCCGAACTGAAGCTGTATTTCTCCATCAGCTGCACCAGCAGGGCACCACGCGGCACCGAACAGAACGGCGTGGAGTATTTCTTCCTTACACCCGATGAATTCAGGGCAAAGATTGAGAACGATGAGTTCCTGGAATATGAGGAGGTCTATGAGGGCCGCTTCTACGGCACGCTGAAGGCGCAGGTGGAGCGGCAGCTGGAGGCTGGCCAGAACGTGGTGTTCGATGTCGACGTGAAGGGCGGCATCAATATCAAGAAGTTCTACGGTGAGCGGGCCATGAGTCTCTTCATCATGCCGCCGTCGGTGGAGGAGCTGCGCCGCCGTCTCGAAGGCCGTGGCACCGACACGCCCGAGGCCATCGAGAACCGCTTGGCAAAGGCTGAATACGAGATGACCTTCGCCCAGCAGTTCGACCACATCGTGGTGAACGATGATTTGACAGTAGCAGAAGCTGAAACGCTGCAGCTGGTGAGTGATTTTCTAAACCAATGACTAAAGGTCGTTGGCTTCGGAAAGAAAAAACTTACTATGAAAATCGGTATTTTCGGCGGAAGCTTCAACCCCATCCACGTTGGACATATCAGTCTGGCACGTCAGTTGCGGCAATTGGCGCAACTGGACGAGGTGTGGCTGATGGTGTCGCCGCAAAACCCGCTGAAGCAGGGCAGTACCGATTTGCTTGACGACCGGCTGCGCTATCAGCTGGCGCGCCTTGCACTGCATGGCGAGGACGGCATCAAGGCCTGCGACTACGAGCTGCACCTGCCCAAGCCCTCCTACACTTGGAACACCCTGCAGCACCTGCGTCAGGACTATCCCAATGACACATTCTTATTATTGATAGGCGGCGACAACTGGCAGCACTTCAACCGTTGGTACAAGGCCGATGAGATTCTGCAGGAATACAGAATTGTGGTCTATCCGCGCCGAGGCTCCACAACCGACGTCACCGCACAAACTCCAAACGTCAGCATTGTCAATACTGAGCTGATAGATATCAGTAGCACCGAAATACGTCGGCGCATCTGTGAGCAGCAGCCCGTTAAAAGCCTCGTACCAACGGCCATTGAACCGTTGGTACGCAGGCTCTATCATCCATAGTTACCAGCCCCACTTGCCGTATTCCACGTCCAAGCCGCTCAGCAAGTACCAGTTGGCCAGCTTCTGCTCGTAGTAGCGCAGCAGGTAGATGGCAGGCTCAATTCTTTCGTCAAGTGTCGGCGCTGGCGCCGACGATGCTGAGCCGTCGAAATAGGTAACCAGCTCCATGATGTCGAGCATGGAAATGCCTGAGTCGTCAAGCATCTCGATGGCATCTGTCAGTGTGAGATCCACCTTTTCAAGTGCATCGGAAATTTTAGACAGGATGTCGAAGAAGCTGGCTCTTCTGATGACTTTCATCTGACTGACGCTACCCTCGGGGTTGACGGTGCCGTCATTAACGGCGTCTTCGAAGTCTTCACGCAACTCACGGGCATTGTTCACCATCTTGCGCAGGTCGATTCCCATGCTCTCCAGATACTTGACCACCTTCATCAGGTTCAGGTCGTGCACCACATTATGGTAGTAGCGGTTTTGCTCGCCTTCATAGTAGATGACAGGCCAGACCTGCACGGCTGCCATAGCCTGTATGGCCCAGATGATGGCAGCTTGCTGGTGCTTGAGCTTGAACACCAGCATGTTGGTCTGCAAGCTGGTCTTACCTGGCACAAGGCTCGGCTGGAAACCTTTTTCCTTCATCCATGTTATTATGCTGCGTGAGCACTGCACAGGCACATAGTTGTCGTGACGGCTGTGCTCTAAGTAGTAGTTGCGCGTCAGGTCCGGCTCCCAGCCGTTGGTAATCTTTATCTCTGCCAACTTGGCTATCAGAGCCTTGCTGGCTTCACTCTTCAAATCCATATAGGCGGGCTGGAGCAGCTGGTGCAGAGAGTCAAGCTTGCTGACGCCAATTTCTGACAGCACGCTCTTGCTCTTCGAGTCAATCACCTCCTGCACATGCGATGCCATAGGCTCCTGGAATAGATCGTGGTAGTCGATGCCCAAGTGGCAGTTCTCGTTGACGGCAATGAGGAACAAGACTACGTCGTTGATGTCATCAGTCTTGTCTTTACTGACATATTCAGAGTAGGCTCGCTCACAGTCCAACATACCGCCTCCGGAAAAGGTCTTGTCGAAGACGATGTCCTTGTACTTGCTATCCATGTCGCACAGCTTGGCGGCATACATGCTCTCCGTTCCTCCCTGCGAGTATCCCATGTTGAAGAGAAACTTGCCCTGCGAAATGTTCTCGTCGGTCAGCAACTGTCGGGCAGCCAGCAGGCCGTCGAGCGAATTGCGGGCGTTGGTGTCGCCACAAAGGTAGGCCGTCTGATGGTCAATCGACGAGCCGTAGCCTATGTAGTCGCTCATGACGATGATGTAGTTGGGGCTTAGCGGATTTGCCAGCAGTCCGCTGGGCACGTCGAGCTCTCCCTGCGAGGGTGCATCTTGGGGTGAGCCAATGGTGTGATGGTTGAACATGATGATGCCGTCGCAGGGCGTGCTGCCATCGGCAATGGCCGACGGAGCCATGATGATACCGCTGATGGTGACGGGCTGGCCGTCGGGGTCAGTCGAGGGATATTCGTAAATGTAATAGCGTACATCGCGCGAGCCCAGCGTGACGCCTTCTATGCGGGCTTTCACAATGGTGTCGGTCTGGTGCAGAATCTTGTATGCTGCGTCCTGTGCCTTCGTGCCCGGTATGAGGACAAAGAGTGACAAAAGGGAAATCAATATCTTTTTCATAGCGTCTGTTCCTCTACTTTATAATACGTTTGCGTGAACTCTTCTCTTGCCTTTCAATATAAAGGCCCTTGGCAGGCTGTCCTACATGCTGCCCGTTGAGGTTGTAGTATTCGACGTTGGTGCCAGTCGTTCCCACAGTCTCAATGCCGGTAGGCTTTTCGCTGTTGACTATCTCAAACGTGGCAGCCACGGGATAGTGGTCGCCAAGCGCCTTACCCTCGTAGGTGTAGCCTTCCTTGTCGACGTCGAATGAAACGGCCTTGATCAGCTTTCCCGAAGCGGGATTGATGTAGATAATCTTGTCGAGCATCTCGTCGTTTTCTGCTACGTAGCCTTGTGACTCGGCGCTGTCGCCGATATAGGCAGGATATTCCCCGCCATTGGCCAGCTCCACCCAAACGTCTGTGGCTTGGCCTCTGCCAGTGGCATTGATTTCATCGATGAATTTCTCTTTCACCTGATCGCGCCAGTAGTAGCTGTTCATGTCACCCATGATGATGATGGGACGTGTGTCCAAATGGGCCAGCACGTCTTCCTTCAGCTGTTCCCATTCCGACAGACGGGCAGCACGGTCGGGACCGGCCTTGCCTTCTAACTCGTCGAGATCGTCGCTGGCATCCATGTGCATGTTGTAGACCAGCAGGCTGATGCCGTTGGCAAGCGTCATCTCATAGCGGCGGAAACCCTTCTTCACCAGTTCGTCGTTGCAGTGGCTGAACTTTCCGAACAGCTCTTGCCAGGCCACGCGCTCGGCCGACGACAAGGAGATGCCCTTCTTCCAGAAAGCTCCCAGACCGTCGCAGTCAAACTGCTCGTTCTGAAGATGCAGGAAGTCGATTTTCTTGTCGGGAAGGTCGATGCCGACGGCTCCCGACCACTCGTCAAACAGGTAGTCGTCTTCCAGCCAGGGCGTCAGCACACCATGATAGTTGAAGTCCTCCTGCATGCATACAATGTCGTAGCCTTTCTTCATCAGATATTTGCCAATGCGTGAGGTGCCTTCGGCACCGGGGCCGTCGGCATTTACGTTAATCACCAGAATCTTCTGCGGCAGACCGTCAATGTTCAGGGTAGCCACCTTGAACTGCTCTGCCTGTTGTGCGCTGATCGTAGCAGCCAGCGGCAACAGTCCTGCCAGCACCATCAAGCGTAGTTTTCTTTTCATAGCGTTTTTTTTAATTATTACAAAAATAGAATGATTAAAACCTGCGTTTTATGAAGTGTTATTCATCCATGAAGGCACTGGCTCCTCCAAAAAGGAGCATCAGTGCCATCATGATGAATTGTTTTTTTTGTTGGTTACTTAATCACGACTTTTTTCCCGTTGCGGATGTAAACGCCTTTCCTAACTGGTGTGAGGACTTGGCGTCCCTGCAGGTCGTGGTAGCGTTTATCGGTTATCATTTCACGGAAATAATTGTCGATAATGCCTGTTATGGGCAAATCGAAGACCACCTTGACGATGACGTTGCTGGCGGGCATTTCGAACTCATCGCCATCCAGTTCGGTGGTGTTGCCGTTGTCGTCGGTTACGGTAATGGCATCCAGTTCGAAGCCGTCGGCAGGCGTAGCGGTCACGGTGATGATGGTTTCCTCAGTGGCCTCGGTGGGCGTAATCTCCACAGTGCCGTCGCCTTCCTGCTGCAGTGTGACGGTGTAGAGCTTGTCCCACTGAGCGTAGAGGTCGATATTGACCTCCAGAGTAACGTTGGCGCAGTCCTCATAATACAGTCCGTCGCCATTCACATCGGTGTTCCATCCGTAGAACTCGTAGCCGCTGCGGGTGAAGGTACAGGGCGTGAGGTTTGTGGCCTCGCCACTGTTTACGGTCTGAGTGTAGGTCTCATTGCCGTTGTGGTAAGTAATGGTGATGGCGGGAACTTCTGCAGCGCTCAGCCTGTAGAGCTGGATGGGCTTCTGTGCTGTGTAGGTGCTAGCCTTGTAGTAGCGGAAGCGCTTCTGGTTATCGGCGTTGTTGTAGCGCAGGTGTGCGCCTCCAGTGCCTACTATGTCGATGTCGTTGCCGTTGAAGGATATGGTGTTGATGAGCGGTGTGGCGCTCTCGTCCATTCCGTTGGATGAGCTGGATGCAAGGCCGATGAACTTGCCGCTGGATGAGCAGATGACGTAGCCGTCGGCATCCATGACGGGCTCAATGGTAAAGGTGGCGGCGATGGTTTCGTCGTCGGCAGCAATAATGCCGTTTTCGATGTCTACGGCTATGGCGTCGCCAACTGCATCAAGCTTTTCGAGTGAGCCGTCGAAAGCCATGCCCCTGCCGTTCTCATCCTCATAGACGATGAGGTAGGTGCCGCTCCAGTCGGTAAGGTTGCTGGTGACTTTAGCGAAGTCGCCCATAGCTGAGCCTTCCTTGAAGGTGGCGCTGAGTGTGACGGCATACTCAGGCATTGTGAAAGTGCCGCTGGTGCTGACGCTGACGGTGGTGGCGGGGTCGTCGGTCTTCCATGCGCTCCAGGTGTCAACCATGTATCCGGCATCGGGGTGGGCGTAGATGGTGACGGTGCTGCCCTTGGCGGCCTTGCTGGGAGCGGTGATACTGCCGTGCATCAGGCCAGTGGTGCAGGTAATGTCGTAGTAGTCTTCAGCGGGAACGTTGTCGCCCCAAATCATCTCGGCATATTCGGGATGGTCGATGAAGGGGTTGCGGTTGTATTGCACGAAGTTGTAGATGGCATTGTTGCGGTCTATCTCTTTCTGGCTGACGGGATCCTTCTTGTGCCATTCCAGCAGCATCTTCATGGCCCAGGGCTCAATCTCGCACTTGTTGGTCATGGGGCTCGTCTTCCAGCTGCCGTCTTCGGTGTAGTAGCGGGTTGTCATATAGAAATAGGTACGAGCAATGTCGCCCTTGTACTGGTCGGTAGGCTCAAAGGCCTTTCCTGAATAGCCTTCCGTCTTGCTTGTGCCCAGCTTGCATCCGTTTGACGAGGTGAACGTGACGTTTTTCACCTCAGCGTAGGGATAGTTGCTGCGCATGTTGTTGACTTTGGCATCGGTAGGGTAGACGTGGAAGATGTCCGACTTCGGCGTGCCGCTGCCAAACCAGCTCTGCGGCCATGTGTGCTCCTTGTTCCATCCGTTGCCCTCCGAACTGCCCGAGCCGCCAGTCTGATTGAGCGTGTAGTGCTGATTGGAGTAGATATCGATAATCTTGTTGTTCTCATCCAGGTCGGTGTAGCCGTAGTAGTCGTCCAGCGAGCTGTAGCCCCTCGACTTGTGGTTCTTGATGATGTTGTGCAGGGCCATTCTCAGTTCCTGCCCTGTCTTTCCCTCGGCACTGTCGTAGTAGCCGTCGGGAATTTGTGCCCACACCATACCGCTGAACAGAGTCATCAGCAGCAGGGGCAATGCAATGCGTTTATAGGTGAAATGTTTCATGGTTGTTTTTTATTGGTTAACGTTTATTGGTTATTGTCGTAAGCTTCTCTTGCCTCGTCGTAGATGCACTCCACGGCATTCATCATTACCTTGCCGTCTTCGTCAAAGTAGATGTTGAGTTTGTTCTCGCCACGCCAGCCGCCGTCGGTGAACTTGTAGCGATACCAGTCGTCGCTTTCCTTGTCAATGCTAAGGACCTTGTCTTTGGTATTCTCAGCGCCGGGCTTTCCGTCCTGTGAGCTGGTGCGGAAGAGCCAGACGGCATAGCCTTCGCCGTCGTATTCATACTGTTCGCGGAGATACTTGAGCAGGCGCTTGGTGCAGTGGGCTTCGAGGAAGTCATAGTCGTTGTAGCGCTGGTTCTCGTACATGTCGGTGATGAAGTCAGCTATTTCCAGGTTGAGTTTACCGTCGTTGAAGTCCTGCATGGCGAGGGCGCCCGTTGCCTCTTCCACTTCATCGGCTAAGATGTTCTCTTCGCCCTTGTAGACGATGGTGCGCTTTAGGAAATGGCTGTAGTCGCCGTGTTTGAAGGTGACGCGGCGCCAGTTGCCGTGCTCGTCGATGTCGCTGAGCTCGACGGAGTAGGGGTCGTTGTCCTCCACCACGCCACCGTGAACGGTCTCCTCGAAGGTAGTCTTCACGATGTTGCCGTCTTCGTCTCTTTCGTACATACGACATGTGCCGTTGCCCATCTGGTTGTTGCCAATGTCAGAGACAGGCAACATCGAGTTGTCGTCATATAAAAGGGTGGTGACCCACGGCTCTTCTGTCGGGAAGGCGATAGTCTCTATGCGGTCTTCTGCATCGGGATAGACGGTGGCCTCGTCAATGTTGCCCTCGACGTCAAACTTGTAGATGCCCTTCAGCGAGCCGTCCTCCTCGAACAACACGGTGACGGGCTCCGTATGTTGGTCGCCTGTGTACTTCACGGCCACGACCTGTCCGCGCAGGTCGAAGGTGGCCAAGTCCTGAGTGAGGTAGGCGTTCTTCTCAGAGTCTTCTGAGTCCTCCACCTCTTCGGTGTCGTCCTTCTCCTTCTTGCTTTTCTTGCCGTCGCATGCGGTAACGGCGAAAATCACAAACAAAGCTGCAAGTAACAGCACAAACTTACTTTTTTTCATGGTCTTTTTCTTTATTTGAGTTGTTAGTTTCTTCTGTAAACAGTAATCGTGCCGCCGTCGCTCTGTGCATACTGACGCAGCAGCTGCTGAATGTAGCAGGCGTTGTCTACGACACGCTGCTCGTTGCCGTCATAGCCGTTGATGAGCACCACGAGGTGAGTGGTTTGCATGGTGATTTTTGTGCGCTCGTTGTCGCTGGTGGGTGTGCCCACACCGCCCTGCGCATCGCGATAGACGGGCAGGCCGGCAATGTTCAGCATCCCCCGGCCAATGCCCTCGTAGGGCTCGCCTTCGCATCCGATGCCCAGCGTCAGCGTGTTGCCCATAAACTTGTCGGCATCGAAGCCGCCGATGCTGTAACCGTAGGCAATGCTGGCCAGATTGATAAGGTCGACCAGCGTGTCAATCTGGTACAGCTCCTTGCCCTGCAGCATACGCCGGATGAGCTGCTCGCTGGCGGGACGATAGCGCGAGGGGTCTTTCCCGCATTTCTTGTAGATGGCACGTGTGGCGGCTATCGAGGGCAGCTCCTTCACGCTCTCGGTGGTCAGATGCTGGCGAAGCTGCTCCTCCAGTTCGTGAATCTCCTTCCACAGCGGCTCGCTGTACGGGCTGTTCACCACGTATGCTTCCAAGCATGCTCCGACAAACTCAGGGCACACCTCTGCTATCTCATCCGATACGATGACTTTCTTCAATCTTTCAGTTTTTAATTTTTAATTCTTCAATTCTTCAATTTTTCTCCGATGGTGCAAAGATACACATTTATTTTAATACTCATTTCATATTATCACTTTTTTTCTTTGAAAAAAGCAGCAACAGGAGTGTCATTTTGCCGACATTTTCATGATTGAACAGCCACCACCCCTTTTAGTGGAAGGGTAGGGAAGGATAGGGTAGAAGGGGTAGTGATAATAAAACCGTTAAATTCTTTGGCGTTATTAAAAAAAGTGTTATCTTTGCATCATTATTGCTGATATTATCAATCAATAATTTTGAAAACACTATGAAGAAGTTTTTTTTGATGGCCGCTATGACAGTGGCCGCGCTGACTGCCAGCGCACAGACACGTTTTGAACCCGGTACCATCACCCTGCAGCCCCGTTTGGGCGGAACGGGATCGGAGTTTGTCAATGCCCCCGACATGTCCGTGAACGGGCATACGGTTGAAGCCGATGCCACAGAAGGCAATTTCACAGGCATTGATATAGAGTATTACCTCAGCAATCGCCTCGGCATTGCCGCAGGCCTCAACTATTCAGGCGCCGGAACGGGATGGAAATCCTTCGACTATACCTCCGACAACATCAAGTATGAAGTGAAGGAGTTAGCCTGGAAGACCGACTACATCAACATTCCCGTCACACTCAACTGGTATGTGCTGAAAGGCTTTGCACTCAAGACAGGTCTGCAGTTAGGATTCCTCGTCGATGCCGACTTCTATTCAAGGACTAAGTATTCCCAGAACGGCACGGACTATACGCTGGCGGAAGAACGCAGCGTCAAGGATGACTTCAATAAGTTCGACATCGCCATTCCCATCGGCCTCAGCTATGAGTTCAAGTTCCCCATCGTCATCGACCTCCGCTTCAACATCGGCCTGACCAAGGTCAACAAGAACGAAACCCCCGACGGCAAGGACTATCAGAACTTCCAGGCAGCCCTCACACTTGGCTACAAGTTCAAGCTCTAAGTTAACTCCGAACTTTTCTGTTTATACGAAAATAAGCCCCCGCATTCCGGGGGCTTTGCTTTTTTTTGTAACCAGGCGGGTTACTAACAGTAACCCACGTGGTTACTAACAGTAACCCGCGTGGTTACAGGCAGTAACCCACGTGGTTACTGTTTTATCACAAAGCTTTATTTTTGCCTGAACAACATATAGAGTTTCTTTCTGCCTGCAACGTTGATCAGCGTCACCGCTCGGCTAGTCCATCATCTGCTGGCAGAAAAACTTTGTGCCTAAAAGCCTCGTCCGCCTCCACCTCCGCCTCGTTGGCCTCCGCCTCCGAAGCCGCGACCGCCTGGGCCTCCGCCTCCGAAGCCTCGCTCACCAAAGCCACGTCCGCCACGTCCGCCACCGTTGTTTCCGCCAAAGAGATTCAGCCGATAGCTGATGTGCACCATGGCGTAGCTGGTGATGGCATTCACCTCGGTGTCGCGCCATCCGTTGGCGTTGACGGTACGGCTGAAGTTGGTCTGTTCGTGCAGGATGTCATACCACTGCAGCATGACGGTAAGCTTCTTGCCCCGCAGGAAGCTGTAGCTCAGCTGCGCATTCCATATCAGTTCGTTGGTGTTCAGCGTGGCATCGGCATATCCGCGCTTACTGTAGACGTGGAAGTCGGTGGAGAGTACGGGCCAGTAGGTTGCGTTGGATGCAGCACGCCCGTTGAGCTGGTTCAGGTCGATGCGGGTGTTGCCGCCATAGCGGAAGTTCCACGTGGTCAGGTTGCGACTGGCCTGCAGGCGGTTCTCCGTGCGTGCGTAGGTCACCTCGCCGTTGAGTGAGAAATTGAACCAGCGGTTGCGATAGCTGAGCGAGATGTCAGGCCTGAAGTTGTAGGTGTGTGTCACATTGCGGTCGGGCGTGGCCGTGCGGTTGAGGTTCACATAGCCTATCTGGTGGTTGTAGCTGGCGTTGATGCCGCCGCTGACATCCCAGCGGTTCAGGGTGTCGAGACCGATGTTGAACGAGCCGCCTCCGTTGATGCCCCAGTTGCCGTTGATGTTCTCAGGGCGTGTGATGCGTCCGCCTGTCTGCTCGTTGTAAGTCACCACATTGCCTATCGAGTTGCTGGTGCGGCGCAGGCTGGCGTTGAAGCTATAGCTCCAGTGGGCCTGTGCCTTTGGAATCTGGAATCCGAGGCTGTCCTCCACCAGCGTGGGTGCGCGCTGCTTCTGGAAGTTGGTGCTGAAGTTAGTCGTGAACGACGGTTTCAGTCCCGGGTTGCCCATTGAGATGTTGAGCGGGTTGGTGTCGTCGTAGATGTCTAACAGCTGTGTGATGTTGGGCTGCTGCGTCTGTCCGCGCATCTGCACCTGCAGATTGGTCTGCTGGTTAAAGCGGTAGCGCAGGTTGAGGGTGGGTGAGAAGTTGGTGACGGTGCGTATGGTGTCGATGGGCACGCCCAGATACTGCTGTATGTAGTGTGAGCGCTGCGGCTGTGCGCTGATGCCGATATTCATGTTCAGCTTCTCTCGCACCATGCGCAGCTGTACGTCGATGTTATGGCCGTACTCCGTGCGCTCGCTGTAGCGGCTGAGGCGGTCGCTGAGGTACATCTCGTAGGGGTTGTCGAGATAGCCGAAGAGGCGCGCCCACTCCTGATAGTCGTTGAGGACGTCGAGGAACGCCGGCTCGCCCAGGTCGGGGAAGTCGTAGGTGGCGGGATCGTTCTTCTGGTGGCTGTAGCTGTAGCGGTAGTTCAGTTGCAGGAAGATGCCCTGGGCGCCGAAGGAGCGGTTGCGGTTGCGATTGCCGAAGGGACCGCGAGCCTGCGGCATGGTGTCTTGGGGCTCGGGCTTTGGCTTGAAGGTGTATAGCGGCTCCGTGTAGGTGACTCCCAGGGAGTAGTTGAAGTTATCGTTGCCTGACAGCGTATAGCGGTTGGTCTGATAGGTGGAGTCGTTGCCATATTGGTCGAGCTGCTGATAGAGATGCACTGCCGAGAGGTTGGCATTGCGGTTGTCGCCGTCGCTGTAATTGATGTTGCCGCTGAGGGCGACATTGCGCCCGAGGTTGCCGAAGCGTCGGTAGAGCTGCAGCTGCGTACTGAGGTTTTTGTTGGAGCCATGACTGAGCGACTTGCCCTGACGGTTGTTGACAATGAGCCCCTGCTCGTCCATATAGGCTATGCTCTGCTCGCTCAGCGCGTCGTCCACATAGTCAAAGGGATTGGCATTGAACGAGGCATTGCTTGAGAAGGAGCGGCTGTCGCTCGTTGAGAAGCTCACGTTGGGACGGAAGGAAAGTGTGGTCAGCGTGTCAATAGTCCACTGTAGGTTCATGTTGCCCGTCCAGCTGTTGTTGCGCGAATAGCTCTGGCTGATGCTGTTCGAGAAAGCACCGCCCCGGGTATTGACGAAGTTTTCCGAGCCGTTGCGGCTCCAGTTGTCGGCATCACTGCGCGTCCAGGTCACTCGGCCGCTGGTGCGCAGCTGGTTTCCGTTCTCCTTTCTCTTGCTTTCGTAGCTGGCATCCAGTGCGCCGGTCTTCGATTCGCGCTGTCCGTTGTTGTTACCCCGGCCACGGCCTCCACGCCCTGAGAAGCCACGGTCATTGACGTTGTTGGCATTGCCCATGAAGGTGTAACGCACGGCTCCGAAGGGTTTCATGGCCGTCAGGCGGATGCCGTAACGGTCATCCGTTCCGTAGCCCAGGTCAGGGTTGGCCTGCAGACCGTTGCGGGCGTTGCGTTTGATGGTGAATTCCAGCACGAAGTCGTCGTTGCCGTCGTCAATGCCCGTGGCACGGCTCAGGTCGCTCTTCTCATCGTAGGCCTTCACCTTGTCTACTACATACGACGGCAGATTCTTCATCACAGCGTCGTTGTTGCCCGTCATGAAGTCACGCCCGTCCAGTTTGAAGCGGCGCACCTGCTTGCCGTTGATGGAGATTCCGCCGTTGTCGTCAATCTTCGCGCCGGGCAGCATCTCAACAAGCGCTTCGATGGCGCTTCCCTCCGGCACGCGAAAAGCATCGGCGTTGTACACCACCGTGTCGTCTTTGATGACCATCTTCGGCAGGTTGGCTATGGCAATGGCTTCGTCTAAGACCACGCTCTCGGCCTCCATCAGCAGGGTGGGGACGCTGGTGGCACGCTGCCCATTGACGCTGACCGTTTTTGTCATTGCTTTGTAGCCCAGATATGTTGCCTTCAGCAGATAATTGCCGGAAGCAATGCCGCTGAACGTATAGTTACCCTGCACGTCGGCCAGCACGCCGGCCACGTAGGTGGTGTCATTCTTACCAGGTTTGTAAAGCTGCAGCGTGGCGCTGGCCAATGGGATGCGGCTCTCTTTGTCGGCCACGTGCCCGCGTAGTGATACTTGCTGCTGAGCCTTACAAGTGAAGAAACCCAGTAGCAGGAAGAGGGAGACAAGTAAAAGTCTGAAGTATTTCAAGTGTTGGAGGATGTTTATGTGTTATCTGATTCGTTTCTTCATCGTCACGAGCGGAATGATCATCTCTTCCATCGAGATGCCGCCGTGCTGGAACGTGTCCTTATAGTAGCTGACGTAGTAATTGTAGTTGTTGGGATAGGCGAAGAAGGCGTCGCCGGTAGCGAAGACGTAGCTCGTCGACAGGTTGGGCGACGGTAGCTGTGCCTGTGAAGGATTCTTGATGACGAAGACATCCTTTGAGTCGTAGGCCAGACTCTTGCCTAGCTTATAGCGCAGGTTGGTGTTGGTGTTGCGGTCGCCTACAATCTTTATGGGCTTGGTGCAGCGTATGGAGCCGTGATCGGTGGTGATGACAATGCGGCAGTCGGTCTGTGCCAAATAGCGGAAGAAATCGCGTATGACGCTGTGGCGGAACCATGAGAGGGTGATGCTGCGGTAGGCCGACTCGTTGTTGGCCAGCTCGCGCACCATGCGGCTCTCGGTGCGGGCATGGCTGAGCATGTCGATGAAGTTGAAGACCACGACGTTGAGGTCGTTCTTGCCTAATGCATGCAGCTGCTGCATCAATCGGTCGGCCTCGGCCGAAGTGTTGATTTTCGTGTAGGAGAATGTGTCGTGGCGACGGTAGCGGTCAATCTGTGTCTTGATCAGCGGCTCCTCGTTCAGGTTCTTGCCTTCCTCTTCGTCCTCGTCCACCCACAGGTCGGGAAACATTTGCGCAATCTTGTTAGGCATGAGGCCTGAGAAGATGGCATTGCGGGCATACTGTGTGGCGGTGGGCAGGATGCTGAAGTAGAGCTCCTCGTCGATGTCGTAGAGGTCGCCAATCTCCTCTGCCAGCAGGCGCCACTGGTCGTAGCGGAAGTTGTCGAGCACCACGAGGAACACCTTCTCGCCGGCATTAAGCAGTGGGAATATCTTAGTCTTGAAAATGTCGGGCGACATGACAGGACAATTCTCCTTTAGCTTTCCGCCTTCCACTTTCCACTTAATCCACTCCAAGTAGTTGTTCTTGATATATTTTGCGAAGCCCAGGTTGGCCTCCTCCTTCTGCATGGCCAGCATCTCGGTCATCTGCGAGTCGGTGGAGCTGAGCTGCAACTCCCAGTGCACCAGGCGTTTGTATAATTCCACCCAGTCCTGCCATGTGCGGCAGTCCATAATTTGCATGGCTATCTGCTGAAACTGCTGCTGGTACTGGCTCTGTGTCACCTCCGTCTCAATCTCGCGGCGGTGAATGTTCTTCTTCAGCGTCAGCAGTATCTGGTTGGGGTTGACGGGCTTGATGAGGTAGTCGGCAATCTTCTGGCCGATGGCCTGCTCCATGATGTTCTCTTCCTCGCTCTTCGTCACCATCACCACGGGTGTGGCAGGCGACAGCTCTTTAATGCGCTGCAGCGTCTCAAGGCCGGATAGGCCGGGCATCTGTTCGTCGAGTAGCACAAGGTCGAAGGATTGTTCACGACAGAGGTCGATGGCGTCTGTGCCGTTGCTCGTTGTGGTCACATCATAACCTTTCTTTTGCAAGAAGAGCACCTGGGCCTTCAGCAGTTCCATCTCGTCGTCTACCCAAAGCAGTTGTCCGTTGGTCATTGAAATTTAAAAAAATAAAAGAATGAAAAAAGAAGAGGAAGAAAGGTGATATAATAAAAAGGTTAAAAAAATATAAAGTTGAAAATGGGGCTAATCCGTGATGGCCTTGAGCAGCATTACGAGGCTTTCCTCGTGCTGCCAGCTGAAGTCGGGAAGGGCCATGATGCGCTTCATCATCGTGCGCTTCTCCTTGGGCAGCTTGCGTAAGAGCTCACGTTCATGCACACGGATGAACTCGCCGTCGTAGAGCAGGTAGAAATGGCGGAAAACAGGCAGCTGATAGTCGTTTTCGTTGTTCAGGTCGATGGTGGTAGTGCTGAGCTGGTCGCCCAGTTCAATGTTCGAATAATTAATATTGTTGCGTATGTTTCGCTCATAACTCTCCTGATCAAAGAGTTCTACGCAGTAGACGGCGTTCTTGCCCACCGAGTCGACCAAATAGGCCAGTTGCTTGTCAATGGCCACAAACTTGCGGTCGTCAGGGAAGTCTACGGCTACGATATTATCCATGTTGGCCTCCATCGTGTATTCGCCCTGCAGGTAGAGTAGGGCGCCGTTTTTCAGGAAGATGTTGGTGTGCGACTGCCGGCTCTGGTGGCCGTCGGCAAAGGTGATGATTGATGGGCGGAACTCCTTGTAGCGGGTGGCATACAGCGTCTTCTGCTGGGCCATGCCTTCAGTGAAGACCATCATGCTGAAGAGCAGTAAAGCAATAATCCTATTCATAGTTTTTATATTTTTGCCATAAAACTTAAAAAGCTCATCGATTAGACGTAATCAATGAGCTTTGGTTTAATTGAGCGGTGCGTACGAGGCTCGAACTCGTGACCTCCAGCGTGACAGGCTGGCATTCTAACCTACTGAACTAACGCACCAGTCCATAAATTTTGTTTGCCGTTCATCGAAGAGCTTGCGGTGCGTACGAGGCTCGAACTCGTGACCTCCAGCGTGACAGGCTGGCATTCTAACCTACTGAACTAACGCACCAGTAAGGCTCTTTTCTGTTTAGCGGATGCAAAAGTACAACATTTCCTTGAAAAGACTGAACAAAATGCGGATAATTTTCTTGGCGTTAACACTATTTAAGGAAAGGAGGGCACAAAATAATTCTTAATTCTTAATTTCTTCGTACCTTTGCACTGCATTTATGGCAACAAGGCAAATGAAACACCGCTATCTGCAGGCGTTGGGTATAATAATCATTGTACTCGCGCTCGTGCGATGTGTGTTTGTGGGTGAGAATGAAAAATCGCTGTACGAAGGTACGGAAGTGCAGGGGAGTGAGAATAGTTTAAGCGCTGAAAGTAATTTCGTACCTCCGTATCTGCGTACTCCCGTATTCCCAACCTCCTCCAAAACCTCAAGCAGTCCCGCAACACCGACTGCCGCCCATCGCCCCTCCAGGAGTGCCTTCATCGACTACGCCGTTGCCTTCAATGACAGCAACCACGTGCAGCTCGTAGTAGCCCAGCAGTGGGGCGTGCCGCCCGTCAAGGACCGTGAGGACGCTGAGCAGCGCAAGCAGGAACTGGTGTATATGGCCTGTTCGCCCTACTATGACCTGGCTCACCTCGATGCTAGCATCCCCTATCTCGTGCCACATGCCGCCATTCTGCTCCACGACATCGGAAGGGCGTTCACCGACAGCCTTCTAGTGCGCAACATGCCGCTCTATCGCATTGTAGTCAGCAGCGTACTGCGCTCAGAGGCCGATGTGGCTCGCCTGCGCCTTACCAACAAGAACGCCACTGAGAGGTCGTGCCATCTCTACGGCACCACTTTTGACATCAACTACACCACTTTCCATCCCATCGGCACAGCACGCGAACCTGACAGGGACATGGAGATACGCCTGAAGAACATTCTCGGTCAGGTGCTTTACGACCTGCACTCTCAAAACCGCTGCTACGTGAAATATGAGCGCATACAGCCCTGCTTCCATATCACTGTGAGATAACCTACACCCCAACCATACAAAAAAGAAAGCATACCGTTGAGTGTGTCAGCGGTATGCTTTCTATGAGGGTGTTGACAGCAGACTACATGCCTGCGGCGTTGGCAATCCACTGGTAGATGCAGGAGCAGATGCCGAAGAGGACGATGCCCACGGTGCAGATGGTCAGCGAGGCATTGATGGCCTTGCCATGAGCAAAAGCGGGTAGGGGATGATCCTCCGGCTTGATGTACATGGCCTTGACGATGAGCAGGTAGTAGTACAAGCTCACAACGGTGTTGACCAATGCCACAAACACTACGAAGTAGGGCCAGAAAGGATGTGCGTCCTGTCCCTGTACGCCAGCCATGAAGACGAAGAACTTCGAGAACATACCTGCGAAGGGCGGGATGCCTGCCAGCGAGAAGAGGGCGATGGTCATGATGAATGCCAGCTTCGGGTTGGTCTGGTAGAGACCGTTGTAGGCGCTCATCTGCGTACCAGCTCCAGCCTTGTGCTCCACAGCGCTGATGACCGAGAATACCGACATGTTAGCAACGACATAGACGAGCACGTAGAACGTCAGGGCCGTCTGCGAAGTGGCTGGGTCGGCACCAATGACAGCGAGCATGATGTAGCCTGCCTGCGAGATGGACGAGAAGGCCATGAATCGCTTCAGCTCCGTCTGAC
Organism: uncultured Prevotellaceae bacterium; assembly: GCA_902778535.1. Classification (GTDB taxonomy): domain Bacteria; phylum Bacteroidota; class Bacteroidia; order Bacteroidales; family Bacteroidaceae; genus Prevotella. The sequence goes on along the minus strand of CACYYG010000004.1, from coordinate 74,935 downwards.
GGATGGCCATGAGGTTGCCCACGGTGATGGTGAGCATGATGACAATCCAGAGCATCGGCTGCCAGTAGTGAATCATCGAACCGAATACCTTTGTGAGGATGATGGCCAGCGTCAGCGTGGCAGCACCCTTAGAGACAACGCTCAGATAGCCGGTGACGGGCGTCGGGGCTCCCTGATAGGTGTCGGCTGTCCAGAAGTGGAAGGGCACCAGCGAAATCTTGAAGCCCAGACCGCTGAAGAAGAACACCATGCCGATGATGCTCAGGGGTTTGGCAGTGATGACCTCGGCGACGTTGTCGAAATAGAGGCTACCCGTGGCAGCATAGATGAACGAGATGCCGAAGAGCATTACGCCGCTCGAGAACGTGGCAATGAGGATGTACTTGGCGGCAGCCTCAGCACTCTCCTTCTTCTTCTTGTCGAGAGCCACCATACATGCCAGGGGCACAGAGGCCATCTCCAATCCGAGGAAGAACATGAGGAAGCTGCCCGACGACAACATCATATACATGCCGAGCAACGTTGAGAGCAGCAGCATGTAATACTCACCAGCATAGCGCTTGGTGGTCTCCAGCCAAGCCTGCGACATCACCACGACGATGAATGTGCCAGCCGTAAGGATGACCTTCATCACGTTGGCGATGGGCGTGGCAACGTAGATGCCACCAAAGGCTTCAACCGGCTCTGCGATGAAGCAGGGCACCAGCTGGCAGAGCAGTAGGGCACCAGTCAGCACACCCAGGGTGAAATTCTTACGCTCACTCTTGTGCAATGCAAAGTCTGCACAGAAGACTATTATCAAGGCCAGCACCAGCGTAGCCTCGGGAATCATATTCAAAAATTGACTGTAATTCATTTCCTTGTCCTCCTAACTTTACATGACACCAATTGATTGCAGAATGTTTCCAACCGACGGCGAGATGACGTTGCTCACCCAGAAGGGGAAGGTGCCGAGGCCTGCCACACAGAAGATGAGGCAGATGACGGCGACGCGCTCGTCCCAAGTGGCGTCGGTCAGCTCGAGGAAGTGCTTGTTCTCTACCTCGCCGTAGAGAATCTTGCCCACAACACGCAGGATGTAGACTGCGGTGACGACAATCGACATACAGGCGATGATGGTAGCCACCATGCGGAAGCCGATGTTCGGGTCGCCGGCAACGGGGTCAGCACCGAAGGCACCCACGAAGATGGTCATCTCAGCAATGAAGCCCGAGAAGCCCGGCAGGCCGAGGTTGGCCAGACCGGCGATGACATAGCCGACGGCAAGGAACGGCATGATCTTCATCAGACCGGCCAACTCGCGGATGTCGCGGGTGTGGGTGCGGCCGTAAATCATACCGATGAGTGCGAAGAAGAGGGCCGTCATCAAACCGTGTGAGAGCATCTGCAGAATGGCACCGGTGCAGGCCGTCTGGTTCATCATCAGAATGGCGAAGAGCACGAGGCCGCAGTGGCTCACCGACGAGTAGGCGTTGATGTACTTCAGGTCGGTCTGCACGCAGGCTGACAGGGCACCGTAGACCACAGAGATGGTTGTCAGAATGATGAAAATCCACGACAGTTGCTGGGCGGCGTCAGGCAGCAGGTACATAGCTACGCGGAAGCAGCCATAGCCTCCGAGCTTCATCAGCACACCAGCATGGAGCATCGACACGGCGGTAGGCGCAGAAGCATGACCGTCGGGCGACCATGTGTGGAACGGGAACAGAGCTCCCAGCACACCGAAGCCGATGAAGATGAAGGGGAAGAAGGCGTTCTGGATGCCTACGGGGATGGCGTGCGAGGTTTTGGCAATCTCGTTGACGTTCATCGTGAACTCGCCGCTGTAGACACCGTTGAAGTAGTAGATGCCCAGGATGCCGAGGATGAGCAGGGCAGAGCCGCCCATCAGCATCAGCGTGAGCTTCATAGCTGAGTATTCCTTATGGCCTGAGCCCCATACGCCGATGAGCAGGTACATAGGTATCAGAGCCACCTCGTAGAACATAAACATGGTGAACATGTCGGTGCAGATGAAGAAGCCGAACACACCCGTCGAAAGGAGGGTGAACCAGAGGAAATATTCCTTGGTGAGGGGTTTCAACTGCCACGAGGCGAAGGTACCGGTGAAGACGATGATGCTCGACAAGAGCAGCATCACGACGGAGATTCCGTCGACGCCTACGGCATATTTGATATTCAGCGGTTTAAACCAGTCGACGCTGGCCGTGAGCAGCATCTCGGCATCGTTGCCTCCGGAGCGCTGCTTAATAAACCAGATAGTGAGGCCGATGCTGAGCACCAACAGGCAGCTGGCTCCGGCCACCATCACACCACGCACCTGATTGAGATTCTTGGCAAGCCACAATCCCAGAAGCATCAGGGCGGGAATCAGAACGAATAGACTTAATATATTCATTGTCGTTTTTTCGTTATATCGTTATTACGTTATTTCGTTATCACGCTATCACGTTATTACAAAGCGAGAAGAACAAGCGTCAGGGCTACAGCTCCGGTAATGAACCAGATGGCGTAGCGGCGCACGTCACCACTCTGCCAGCAGCGGATGCTCTCGCCGGCCTCGTTGGCGCCCCAGGCCATGAAGTTGAACGTGCCGTCAACAATGTGGCGGTCGAACCAGGCAATGGGTGTAGAAACGCAACGGAAGATGATGCGGTGAGTGACATACTGCCAGATCTCGTCCTGATAGAAACGCTTGTAGGCAGCACGGTGCAACTTGGGGAACGTCTTGTACAGACGGTCAGCAATGGGCTGCTTTTCACCTTTATAAATATAGGTGGCAAGGGCGATGCTGATGACAGCGATGACAACACTCGTGATGGCTATCTGCGTATCGAGGTGGATGTCATAGGCCTCGCCGCTGGCGCTGACCAGGTGTCCGAAGGGCATGAAACCACAGAGGATGGTAACAGCAGAAAGGAAGATGAGCGGGAAGGTCATCGTCCAGGGAGCCTCGTGCGGTGTGTGATGCTCGTGGGCCTCCTTGTTCTCCGTACCCCAGAAAATGCCGTAGTACAGACGGAACATGTAGAAAGCGGTCATAGCGGCTACGCCAGTCATAATCCATCCCACCCAGGGACTGTACTGCATGGCGGCGGTCAGAATCTCATCCTTCGAGAAGAAACCAGAGAACGGCGGTATGCCTGCGATGGCCAGACAGCTAATAAGGAACGTGATGTGCGTAATAGGCATATACTTGCGCAGTCCGCCCATCATCGACATCTCATTCGAGTGCACGGCATGGATGATACAGCCGGCTCCGAGGAACAGGCAGGCCTTGAACATAGCGTGCGTGAATAAGTGGAACATACCTGCCATGTAGCCCAGCTGGGCGTGGTTGTCGAGGATGGCCTCGTGTCCGGGCAGCGACACGCCGAGGCCCACCATCATAAAGGCAATCTGCGAGATGGTGGAGAAGGCCAGCACACGCTTGATGTCGCTCTGGGCACAAGCCACGGCAGCAGCATAGAAAGCGGTGAATACACCCACCCAGACAATGATGCTCATAGCCTCGGGAGCATACTGAATCCACAAGGGGAACATACGGGCAATCTGGAACACACCAGCCACCACCATCGTTGCAGCATGGATGAGGGCCGAAACAGGCGTTGGGCCTTCCATAGCATCGGGCAGCCAGATGTGCAGCGGGAACATGGCGCTCTTACCGGCACCACCGATGAACATCAGCGTCAGGGCTGTTGGAATGATGAATCCGCCACAGGCAATAGCACGCAACGGGTCGACTGTCACCAACTGCTGCATACCGTTCACCACCTGTACGTCGGCAGCGAAGGAGAAGCTAAACGAATTGGTGAAGAAACCGAACATCAAGATACCGATAAGGAAGAACATATCGGCGAAGCGCGTCACGATGAATGCCTTCTTAGAGGCAGCAATGGCGGGCTTCAACGGGTAGTAGAAGCCGATGAGCAAGTAGGAGCTAACGCCCACCAGCTCCCAGAACATGTACATCTGGAAGATGTTCGTGGCCACCACCAAGCCCAGCATCGACATGGTGAAGAGCGAGAGGAAAGCGTAATAGCGCTGGAATCCCTTCTCGCCGTGCATGTAGCCGAAGGAGTAGATGTGCACCATGAGGCTGACCGTGCTGATGACAATGAGCATGATGACCGATATGGGATCAAGCAGGATGCCAAGGTCAAAGTGCAGCGTGTCGGTCAGCGGCAGCCACGTGAAGTTAAAGGGAATGATGGCCTGATGTATGCCGTCTATACGGTCGGCAGTAAAATACTGGAAGGCCGTGATATACGACAGAATGGCTACCACTCCGAGCGAACAGGTGCCGATAAGTCCGGCCACCTTGTGCTTCATCTTCATGCCTGCCAGTCCCAACACGAGGAACGAGAGCAGGGGCAATAGAAGAATGAAAATAGTATATCCGTATTGCATAATCTTCTATCAGTTTTTCAGGTTAGTAATACTGTCTACGCTGTCGCTACGGAAGTGGCGATACACATTAATAATAATAGCGATGGCTACGGCGCTTTCGGCAGCAGCGACGCCAATGACGAAGAGCGTCATGAACATGCCTTCCATCCCGTTGGGGTAGAGTAGGCGGTTGATGGCTGCGAAGTTGATATCAACGGCGTTCAGCACCAGCTCAACGGAGATGAGCATGGCGATGAGGTTGCGGCGGGTGACAAAGCCGAAGACGCCGATGAAGAACAGCAGTGCGCTCAGCACGAAGTAACATTCAACGGGAATAGTCATGCGTCCTTCTCCTCCTTTCTGGCCACTACGAGGCCACCGATGATACATGCCAACAGGAACAACGAGATAAACTCGAAGGGCAGCACATACTGGTACTTGTCGCTGCCTACGAGGGCAGTACCAATCTCATTCATGGGAACCTCCACGTCGGCTACACTTGAATCAAGAACGAAGCCGGTCTTGAGGAGGATGAGGCATACGACTACCAGTCCGGCAAGAGCTGCCAGGCCTCCGCCGATGAGGCGGCTGCACTTGATGTGCTCCACCAGACCCTGCAGCGTGCGCTTGCTTACCAGCTGGATGGCGAAGACGTAAATCATCGTCACACCACCGGCATAGATGGCTATCTGGGCAGCACCGAGGAAGGTGTAGTCGAGCAGGAAGTAGATGCCTGCCACACCGAAGAGCACAAACAACATGTATGTTGCGGCTCGCATGATTCGCGTCGTCGTCACACACAGCAGGGCTGCGCCAACGATGATGAACGCGAGTATAATAAACATTACTGTATTACCCATCGCTTACTTTGTTTTAGTGTTAAACGTTCCGGCTTTCCACTCTGCGCCACCATCGAGGAGGTTGGGCAGTGAGCCGCCCTGATATTGTTCCTTGTCGAGGTGAAGCACCAGCTTGTTGCGGTCGAAGACGGCGTTCTCGAAATCGTTGGTGAATTCGATGGCGTCGAAGTTGCAGGCATTGGTACAGAGCTGGCAGAACATGCAGTCGCCCAGATCGTACAGGTAGTCGTCGAGCACCTTCTTCTTCTTGCCAGTCTCAGGGTCTTCCTGCATGTGCGCCGTAATCTTGATGGTGCCGTTGGGACAGGCCTTCTCACACAGTGTGCATGCCGTGCATTTATAGGCACCGTTCTCGTCGCGCTTGAACACCAGGCGTCCGCGATGTCGGGCCGACACGTGCAGCGTGGTCTTGCGGTTCTCAGGGTACTGCTCGGTCGACTTGTTGGTGAAGAAGTCCTTGAAGTATTCCTTCCAGGTCACCTTCATGCCAGTAGCCAGCGTCTTGATGCCGTGCCCTATCTCTCCGAAATATGATTGTTCTTTTTCCATTTCTTTTCTTTTATTCTAGTGGTTCTAGATTACCTGGTTATTCTAGAGATACCAGCCTAATGCCACAATCACCGTCATCAGCACGAGGTTGATGAGAGCCAGAGGCATGAGGTACTTCCATTCCAGTTTCAGAATCTGGTCGATGCGCAGACGGGGGAACGTCCACTTAATCCACATCAGCAGCCACACCACACCGAGCGTCTTTCCGAAGAACCAGACGACGCCGGGGATGTAGTTCATCACCGTGTCGAAGCCGTCGATGCCGATGTTGATGGGAGCCCAGCCTCCGAGGAACACCATCGTGGCAATGCCAGCGATGATAAAGAGGTTGAGGAACTCTGCGAGGTAGAAGAATCCGAAGCCCATGCCGCTGTACTCCGTGTGGTGTCCTGCGGTGAGCTCGCTCTCAGCCTCAGCCATATCAAACGGGCCGCGGTTGGCCTCAGCATTGCCTGCGATGAGGAATGTCACGAAGGCGATGATGGCAGGGATGTGTCCCTTGATTATGAGCCAGTTCCAGGGGCCGGTCTGATACTCGACAATGCCAGAAACCTGCATCGTTCCCGTCAGGATGACGGCGGTGATGAGGCAGAGACAGAGCGACATTTCATAAGAGATCAACTGTACGGCGTCGCGCATGGCCGATACAACAGAATACTTGTTGTTCGAGCCCCAGCCGGCGAGGAAGATGCCCACCACGCCAATCGAAGAGATGGCGGTGATGAGGAACAGACCCACATTGAAGTCAAGGATGCCCATACCGTTGTTCCAGGGCAGGAAGCAGAACGTGCCCACCGATGCCACAATCACCAGCACGGGTGCGATGGCATAGAGCAGCTTGTCGGCCTTGTCAACGAAAAAGATCTCCTTGATGAGCATCTTAAACACGTCGGCAAAAATCTGCAGCGTGCCCCAGTAGCCTACGCGCATCGGGCCTAAACGGCACTGGAAGTAGGCGCAGACCTTACGCTCCATGAAGATCATCAGGCAGGCAATCAGTGCGTAGGCTGTCAGCACGATAGCGCCGATGAGCACGCACTCAATCAATATCGACAGGAAGTCTCCCAACCCCAGCGTCTGGCGCAGGAGATTGTCGAACCATGTTGTTACTATACTAAAATCAAACATATTACTATCTGTCTATATCAGGAATTACTACGTCAATAGCGGCACAGGTGGCAATGAGGTCGGCAATCTTCTGACCGCGCAGCATCGGGTCGAAGGCACCGACGAGCGAGAGGCCCATCGGGCGCATCTTCATGCGGTAGGGGCTCTTGTCGCCACGGGAGTCAAGATAGATGCCGAACTCACCGGCAACGCCCTCGACAGCATAGTACCACTGTCCCTCGGGCACCTTGATGATGGGCTTCTGCTTTACGTAGAAGTCGCCCTCAGGAATGTTGTCGATGAGCTGCTCAATGATGTTCAGGCTCTGGTACATCTCGTTGATGTGCACGAGATAGCGTCCCATAGAGTCACAGGTGTCAGTGGTGCACTGCTCCCATTCCACCTTGTCGTACAGGTCGTAGGGATGGTTCTTGCGCACGTCGTTCTTCCAGCCAGAGGCACGTCCGGCAGGGCCGGTCACAGCATAGCTGATGCAATCCTCCAGGCTCATCGGGCCGCAGTTCTCCAGACGGTTGTGAGTGATGACATTATCACCAAACACATCCATGTACTCCTGAATCGTCGGACGCAGATACTTCACCAGGTCCTTCACGTTCTTTACGAAGTTCGGGTCGATGTCGTCCTGCAGACCACCGATGCGGTAGTAGTTCTGGATGAGTCGTCCGCCAGTAGTTTCCTCCATGCAGTTGAGCACATGCTCGCGGTCACGCATGCCATAGAGGAAAGCGGTCAGAGCACCCAGGTCCTGAGCCACGCATGAGGTGAACAGCAGGTGAGAGTCGAGACGCTGCAGCTCATCCATAATCGTACGGATGTACTTGATACGGTCGGTCAGCTCCACGCCCATAGCCTCTTCGATGACGCCCACTAAAGCGTGGCGGTGCTGCATGGCTCCCAGATAGTTAAGACGATCTGTTAAAGCAAGTGTTTGAGGATATGTCATGCTCTCCCACATCTTCTCGATGCCACGATGGATGTATCCGAAGTGCGGATAAATCTTCTTGACAATCTCGCCTTCGAGCACGGTTTGCAGACGTAGCACGCCGTGAGTGGCGGGGTGCTGCGGGCCGATGTTGATGACATAGTCGTCGGTGCTGAACAGCTTGTTCTGCTTCGACTGCAGGTTACCGTCCTTGTCGATGAAATACTCGAGGCCGTAGTCGGGCTCGTCGTCATCCTCGAGCGAATATTCGTCGTTGAACTTCCAGTCCTTGCGGAAGGGATAGCCCTTGAAGTCGCTGCGCAGGAAGAGGCGGCGCATGTCGGGATGGCCGAGGAAGACGATGCCGTAGAAATCGTAGACCTCGCGCTCCAACAGTTCGGCTACGCGCCAGATGTGCGAGACGGTGGGAATGTAGGAAATGTTCTGGCCGTCGGTGTCGCCGGTGCCGTTGCTGGCAATGCCGTCGCCGCAAACAGAGCTCTTGGCCATCATCTTCACTGAGCAGCGCTCATGTGTCTTGGTGTTCTCCAGAATATAGATACAGCCGAGGCCCTCCTCGCCGAAGTCTTCGCCTACGATGGTAATCAGGTAGTCGAAACCCTTCTGCTCTTTCAAGTTCTGCATTTCCTTAGCGAACTTCTCAGACCAGCTGAGCGGCGAAGCCGAGCGGTCAAACTCGAATGATAAGAACTCTAATTTCATGCGTTTTCTGATTTAGTAGAATTAGTAGGTGTGGTAGGTGTGGTAGGTGTGGTGGGTGCGGCGGATTTCATCTCGTCGATGAAGTCCTTGGGTACATCCGTCACCACGATGGGCTCGCGGCGATGGTCGCCCAGCAGGTTGCGGAACGTGAGCTCCTCGTTGGATACGCCCAGTTCCTTCTCCTCAGCCGTCTGCTTGTGGTTGGCGCCGCCGAAGAATTTCTCAATCTTCACCTTGCGCTGCAGCTGCATCATGCCGTAGAGGATAGCCTCTGGACGGGGAGGACAGCCGGGGATGAACACATCGACGGGAACAATCTCCTCGATGCCCTTCACCACATGGTAGCTTGACTTGAAGGGACCTCCGCTGATGGCACAGCCGCCAACGGCAATGACATACTTCGGCTCAGCCATCTGGTCGTAGAGACGCTTCAGGGCTGGAGCCATCTTGTGGGTGATAGTGCCGGCACACATGATGAGGTCGGCCTGACGGGGAGAGTTGCGCGTCACCTCGAAACCGAAGCGTGCGAAGTCATAGCGTGCACATCCGCAGGCCATGAACTCGATGCCGCAGCAGCTTGTAGCGAAAGTGAGTGACCACAGCGAGTTTGAGCGGCCCCAGTTGATGAGGCGGTCTAATGAGCCAGTGACGACGTTTACGCCGCCTTCATGCAGCTCGTCGATGATTTTCTCCAGCGACTCGTTGTCCTTCCATTCCTCGTAGGGGATGGACTTGATCTTTGGTTTCTTTACTTCCATTCCAGCGCTCCTTTCCGCCAGGCGTAGGCCAGGCCAAATACTAATACTAATAAGAAGAAGCCGATGCTCAGCAAAGCTGCTGCACCAAACTGCTTCACTACTACTGCCCATGGATACAGAAACACCGTTTCCACATCGAACACGAGGAACAGGATGGCGAACAGGTAGTAGCCCACATGAATAGGAATCCAAGAGGAGCCGCGTGTCGGAATACCGCTCTCATACGGCTCACCTTTCACCTTTGCATACGAGCGCGGACCAATAAGCTTAGCAATGATGTAAGCCGCCGCCACCAGTGTAATTCCCGTCATAATGACGGTAACTAACAAAGTGAAATTCATAAAAATGCTTAAAGTTATAACTAAAATTTCGAAATTTTGCTGCAAAGGTACAAAGAAAAATGCAAACTAACGACATATTTATGAAAAAAACCTCAAGGCAGAAGAAAAAAGACGCATGGAAAAAAACATATTTTATCCGTTTCCAACGACAACCTTAATCTTGGAAATACGGTGACCGTCAAGTTCGACAATTTCAAACTTGAACTGTTTGTACTCAATGCGTTCATGGGGTTTGGGGAAGTCGCCTTTCAATTCAAGAAGCAGACCAGCCAGTGTGTCTGCATCGCCTTCCACTTCTTCAAACACGTCGTCGTCTATGTCCAAATCGCGATAGAAGTCGGCCAGCAGCGTCTTGCCTTCGAAGATATAGGTATTGGCATTGAGGCGCACAAAGTTCTTCTCCTCCTCATCGTATTCATCGTTGATCTCGCCCACAATCTCTTCGAGAATGTCCTCCAGAGTAATGAGGCCGCTGGTGCCGCCGAACTCATCGACGACGATGGCGATGTGCACCTTGTTCTCCTGGAAGTCGCGCAGCAGGTCGTCAATTTTCTTGGTTTCAGGTACAAAGTAGGGCGGCCGGATGAGCGACTGCCAACGGAATGTCGCCGGCTTTGAAAGGTGGGGCAACAGATCCTTGATGTAGAGGATGCCTCGCACTTTGTCGAGGCTGCCCTGACAGACGGGAATGCGCGAGTAGTTGTTTTCTACAATGCAGCTGATGACGTCGGGAAAAGTGGAGCGGAAGTCGAGACTGACGACATCCTGACGCGAGGTCATCACCTCTTTTGCCGTCTCGTCGCCGAAGCGGACGATGCCCTCCAGCATATTCTTCTCTTCCTTCAGTTCGGCCTCGTCGGTCAGCTCAAGCGCCTGTTCCAGGTCGTCGACGCTAAGCACGTGGCTGTCTTTCTGCACCACCTTTCCTGCCAGCACGCTGGAACGGATGAGGATGGAGGAGAGCGGACGGAACAAACGGTTAAGCACCGTGATGGCAGGCGCGAAGCGGCGACACATGGTGAGGGCGTGCTGACCGCTGTAGACCTTGGGGATGATTTCTCCGAAGAGTAGCAGGAGGAAGGTGAGCAACACGGTTACCACAACGAACTGCAACCAGGTGGCACTGCCGAAACTGACCGTGTGTGCAAAGAAATAGTTGCACAGCATGATGATGGTCACGTTGACCAGGTTGTTCGTGATGAGGATGGTGGCCAGCGTGCGTTCAGAATCATTGCGCAGCCGCTGTATCTTGGCATCGACGGCGTTCTTCTCCTCGTCCAGCTCGTTGAGGTCGTTAGGGGAGAGTGAGAAGAAAGCTATCTCTGAACCGGAAGCAAAGCCAGAGACGAAGAGCAGCAGAAAGGCCAGTACGATGGCCAGAATGGCTCCTGTCGTAGGCGTGAGCAATTGTACTTCGCTGAAAAGATGTTGAAAATAATCCATCCTAATGAATTAGGAGTTAGGAGTTTGCGGCTGCTGTGGCTTGGGCGTGAGCATCTCCATGTTGTCGGCCCAAATCTCGGTGTAATACTGTCGTTTGCCCTGCTTGTCGTCGTAGGAAGCGTAGTGTATGCGTCCCTCGATGTAGAGTTTGTCGCCCTTGTGTACATAGTGCTCTACAATCTCGGCCAGCTTGCGCCACATGATGACGTTGTGCCATTCCGTGCGGTCGGGCACCTGCGTGCCGTTCTGCAGGGTGTAGCCGCGCTCGGTGGTGGCCAGCGTCAGGCGTGCCACAGGCTGCCCCTGGTCCACATAGCGCACCTCAGGCTCCTTGCCCACATTGCCTATCAGCATCACCTTGTTCATTGTTAATCAATAACTAATAACCGTTAACTTTTGGCAGCTCCTAAATAGCGGTACTTGTAGTTCTTTCCCTTTGGTGAGGGGAACTGGCTCCGCTCATCAACGCGTGAACGCAGATGCTCGACAATACGGTTGTAGCAGTCCAGGGGCGACATGGCCTTTACCTGTGCCACAAAGAGCGTATCGCGATACTGAAACTTTCCCGTACCCGGCAACATCGACACCCTTTTGAAGTTAAAGGAGCCCTCATACCATCCCGGACGTTCCTCATTCAGCTTTAACAGCGTCTGCTGCGTGGAAGAGTGTTCTTTCTGAACCGGCATATTGCCTTCTTCATGTCCGCGCAAGGCTTTCTTCTCCTTGAAGTCCTGCATGTTGGCAGCCTCTGTCTTAATAATAATAAAGTACACGCGCGTGCGAATCTTGTAGCGCTTGGGATAGAAGACGTCGCTGGCAACATATTCGCGGATGTCCTGCTCCAGTTCTGGCGTCATGCCTATTTCATCAATGTTTGAAAGGAATGAAATGGCATCGTCGACACTTGAAACAAGCGTCTCCTTATTAAAATACCTTAAGTATAGATTCATTGTCGAAAAATTGTTTTTTTAAATGCCGTTGGCACCAAAAAAGAGCGGAAAACGGGACTCGGACCCGCGACCCCGACCTTGGCAAGGTCGTGCTCTACCAACTGAGCTATTTCCGCAACTTAAATAAAAAAGTGGTAGAAATGTGAAGAGGAGGAGACTCGAACTCCCACGTCGCAATTGACACTACCCCCTCAAAGTAGCGCGTCTACCAATTCCGCCACCTCTCCAACATTTATAATCACAAGAGAAGAAAAGAGTGCCCAGAACAGGACTCGAACCTGCACGCCTCGCGGCACACGCACCTGAAACGTGCGCGTCTACCAATTCCGCCACCTGGGCATTTTATCGGACTGAAGAAAAAATCCTTCCGTTCGCTCTTTTGTTCAACATGTGGAGCGGAAAACGGGACTCGGACCCGCGACCCCGACCTTGGCAAGGTCGTGCTCTACCAACTGAGCTATTTCCGCAACATTCTTCCGTGCTTGGAAGAGCATCTCTCTCGATTGCGGGTGCAAAGGTAACACTTTTTTCTTAACCGCCAAAACTTTTCCCCGTTTTTTTTGTAAAAAAATGAATTCGCATGAATTTGCTAAGCTTTAGCAGTCGATAAATAATGCAACCTGTATGGTTGACCAGACTTTGCCAGCCGCATACTTTTGGCCTGACGCAAAAGCCCTATAACTGTATCTAGGCTTGAAACAAAGTGTTTCGACCGTAAAAACACTTTGTTTCTACGGCTGAAACAAAGTGTTTCACTGTCAAATTTTTTTTGAAACACTTTGTTCCAAGTATTGCCGGTGTCTTGAAACACTTTGGCGACATCGTTTTTAGTTGTCTTCCTATCATTTCATAACGCTAATGACCGATTTGGCTTTAGGTAATTTTTCGGGGGTACGGAGGTACGGGGGTACCTCCGTACCCCCGAAAATCACCAGCTTATTATTTAACGATTACAAAAAGAGAAATAAACAAAGAAAAACCAGGAAAAACGATTGCTCTTCCTGGTTTTTCTTTGTTATTGGAAGAGTGCATGGCACTCTATTGTTCCGTCCCGGGTCTTACTGCTGCTCGCCCTCAGTGGCGGGTGCGGCCTCCTGAGTGGCGGGTGCGGCCTCCTGAGTGGGTTGTGTCAGAGTAGTAGCCTCTACGCCCTGTGCGTTGTTGGGGTTGGTGTTATTGTTCTGCATCTGCATCACGGCAGGACCCTGCTGGCTGCGTGTAGGTGCGGTGTAGGCACATAAGATGCTGATGATGACCATAGCGGCGGCGAGACCCCAAGTGGTCTTCTCGATAAAGTCGGTGGTCTTGCGTACGCCTCCTATCTGGTTGTAGGATGCGAAGTTGGAGGCGAGTCCGCCGCCTTTAGACTCTTGGATGAGTACGATGCCTACCATGAGGATGGCGGCCAGAATGATTAAAATTAGAAGGAATGTGTACATCTTTTTTTGTTATTTTTTGTTGTTATTTATAATCAATTTCTCGAGGAAACGAATTTGGTCTGCAAAGTAAATACTTTTTTTCGGATAATCCAAACTTAATTGCGTAATTATTTCCAAAGCCTTCGAATAATTGCCCTGTTTGATGTAGATTCGGGCCATTGTCTCGGTATTAACCCTCTCTTCGACTGTTTTTTCGTCTTTTTTCTCCTCGGGTTCTATCTCCGGCTTCTGAGGGGTGTCGCTGAGCACAATTCTGCCTTTCTCGTCATTGATGAACTTGTCGATGAGCGACTGTCCGATGAGTTGTGGCGCCTCGGCTGCCTGGCGGCGGTCTTCTTCGTTCTCGTTCTCTAAGAGATAAGCCACGTAGTCGACAGCGGCATCGGCAGGCGTAGGCTTGCGTCCTTTGGTGACTTTCTGGTCATCCTTGGGCACGCTGTCGAGGAAATCGTCAATGAGCGACAAGGTGCGACTGTCCTTGTCGAGTGGTGAGAGGCTTGAGGTGAGAGGCGAGGGGGTGGTGGAGCTGTCGGCTTTAGGCTTCAGCTTGTAGTGTGCTGCCTCCACCATCTGGAAGATGACCTTGCGGTCGGTGATGTAGATAGCGGCACGGCGCAGCTCCTCGTCGAATGTGGGGTCGTGCAGCAGGTAGAGGTTCTGCAGCAGCAACAGTCTGGCGCTCTGGAAGTAAGGATACAGCGCAAGCATAGAGCGCAGCTCGTAGAGTGAGTCGCGGTCCAGCCTTTCCGGGTGTTTGATGAGTTCTGCTATATCCATTGTTTATAATGAGGGATTGCGGATGATGAATTCCGAATTCCTACCAGTTTGCCACTGTTGCGTTGAATATCTGATCGGTGATGTCTTTCACCATCTGTGTGACGAGTTCTTCCTGCACGGCGTTGAGGCTGAGGTTGGAGTCATAGCTTTGCGATGCAGTGAACGTCTTCTCGAAGTCTTCCTTGTGGTTGACGTTGTTGGTGAAGCGCACGTTGACGGTCATCGACAATTCTACCTGTGCTGAGCTGCCTTCTGCCGAAACGGACTTGTTGCGCTGCTCATAACGGGAGATTTCACCCTCCACTTTCAGGTCGCCGTTGCGTTTCACCTGCGTCAGCTTGGTGTGGTTGGCATACTGATCCTTCAGCTGGTTGTTGAAGATGCTGGCCATCGGTCCCCACACGTAGTTGGAGCGTATGGGGAAGTCGGCAATCTGTATGGTCTTCGTCTTGGTGTAGTCGATGCTGGCACCGTTGAAGGTGTAGCTCACCTTGCAAGAATTAAAAAACAAAAGAATAAAAAAATAAAAAAGCGCTGCGCGGACATTGCCAAAGCGCAAATGTCTATCTGCGCCCTTGCTTCTCCTATTATCTTGCAAAACCCTTGTCATTATTCTTTCTTCAATTCTTCAATTCTTCTACATCCCGTACTGTTTCAGACGTCGGTAGAGTGTGCGGTCGCTGATGCCCAGCTCCTGTGCAGCCTTCTTGCGGTTGCCGTTGTTGCGGTCAAGGGCTTTCTCCAGCATAGTGCGGCTCAGGTCGTTGAGGTTGAGGTTCTCGGCTTCTGGCTCGATGTACTCCTCGGCTTCAGCGTCTTCCAGCATGGGGTTCACGGGGCTTATGGGACCTATGGGGCTTATGGGGTTCATAGGACTGATGGCAGTTGCGGGCTTGGCCTGCACTTCCTCAATCTGTTTTTTCAGCTGACTCATCTCGCGGCGCATGTCGTTGACGTTGTTGCGCATGTCGTAGAGAATCTTGTAAAGTATCTCACGCTCGTTTTCGAAGCTGTGGTCGCCTCCGCTATGAGGCAGGACGGCCAGCTGAGTGCTCTCACGGTCTTGCGGGATGAACTTGGCCAGTATCTCAGGCGTGATGATGCGCTCCTTGCTCAGCACGGAAATCTGTTCTGTGATGTTCTTCAGTTGTCGCACGTTGCCCGGCCACTTGTAGCGCATCAGCATCAGCTTGGCTTCATCGGTCAGCTGGATGCGCTCCATGCGGTATTTCTGTGCTGTCTCCATTGCGAAGAGACGGAACAGCAGCACGATGTCCTCGCCGCGCTCGCGCAACGGGGGCATCTGTATGGGGATGGAGTTCAGACGGTAGTAGAGGTCTTCGCGGAAGCGTCCCTCGCTGATGGCCTGGCGGATGTTGACGTTAGTGGCGGCCACGATGCGCACATCGGTTTTCCTTACCTCCGTCGCGCCAACGGGGATATATTCGCCCGTCTCTAATACACGCAGCAGCCTGACCTGCGTGGCTAATGGCAGTTCGCCTACCTCGTCGAGGAAGAGCGTACCTTTGTTAGCCACGCCGAAATAGCCCGGCGAGTCGCCAATTGCACTGGTGAACGCGCCTTTCACGTGTCCGAAAAGTTCGGAATCGATAGTACCTTCAGGAATGGAGCCGCAGTTGATGGCGAAATATTTTTCTCGGCGTCGCGGTGAGCTGTCGTGAATGACGCGCGGGATAATCTCTTTGCCCACGCCGCTCTCGCCTACGATGAGCACGCTGAGATCGGTGGGAGCCACCTGCATCGCTACGTTGAGAACATGGTTCAACGCATCGCAGTTACCTACAATGTTATAACGCTGTTTGATGCTTTGTAGCTCCTTGACATCCATAATGGCTGACAAAATTACACATATTTTTCCAAATGGCTGCAAATTTGGCAGAAAAAATAACTTTATTTAGAAGAAAAGGGCATTTTCTCGGGTATTCTTCGTATTTTTGCAAGAGATTTTGTTAGATAATTACTTCTCTGATGGAAATCACAAGCGCACAGAATCCCAGAATCAAGCATTTGCTTCTACTGCAGCAGAAATCGCAACAGCGACGCAAAGATGGCCTCTTCGTGGTGGAGGGTGTACGTGAGTTGCAGCATTGCATCGAGGCAGGCTATGAGGTTGACAGCCTGTTTGTGTGCGAGGAGCTGGTGGGGAAAACGGATTTCTCTTACCTCCGAATGGAGCCTTTCACCATTCCCCGTCAACTTTATGAAAAGGTGGCCTATCGTGGTAGCACCGAGGGTGTCATCGCTGTTGTGAAAGAGCGCAAGTTGACCCTCTCAATGCTCGCCACACATCTTTCACTTCACAATTCTCGTCACTCGCCACTTATCATGGTCTTGGAGGGCGTTGAGAAACCAGGCAACCTGGGTGCTGTGCTCCGCTCGGCCGATGCAGCAAAAGCCGATGCGGTCATCGTTTGTGACCCGTTGACCGACCTCTACAACCCGAACCTGATTCGCGCCTCCATCGGTGCTGTCTTCACTGTGCCCACTATTGCGTGCAGCAGCGAAGAGTGTATCGCCTTTCTCAAGGAGCATGGCATCCGCATCCTCACGGCTCAGTTGCAGGATTCGCATCTCTATTACGACACTGACATGCGCTCGCCTGTGGCCATCGTCATGGGGACGGAGTCGACAGGACTGACACAGCAGTGGCGCAATGCTGCCGATGCCCACATCCGCATCCCGATGCTGGGGCGTCTCGACTCACTCAACGTTTCCGTCTCGGCTGCCATCCTGCTCTTTGAGGCGGTCAGGCAGCGCAGTAGTCTCTACCCGGGAGAGGGAGATGAATAATCCACCATTGATGATATGATGATACAGAACATTGATGAGTTTTATATGCGCCGTTGCCTGCAATTGGCCCGTAACGGACGGCAGAACGCCAAGCCTAACCCGATGGTGGGGGCAGTCATTGTGACAAATCTCAAATCTCAAATCTCAAATCTCAACACAAGAATCATCGGTGAGGGCTACCATGCCCGCTGCGGAGAGGGCCATGCCGAGGTGAACGCCTTTGCCAGTGTGAAAGCCGAGGATGAGCCGCTGCTGAAGGAGGCTACGATGTATGTGTCGCTGGAGCCTTGTTCGCATTTCGGCAAGACACCGCCCTGTGCCGACCTTATTATAAAAAAAGGAGTGAAGCGTGTGGTTGTGGGCTGCATTGATGAATTCGCCGAAGTGCAAGGCCGCGGCATTAAGAAATTACAGGATGCCGGCATCGATGTCACCGTGGGTGTATTGGAAGAAGAATGTCGCAAACTGAACCGCCGCTTCTTCACCTTTCATCGCCTGCACCGTCCTTACATTATATTAAAATGGGCGCAGACAGCCAATGGCTTCATCGACGACAACGGACGTTCCATCAGTATTTCTTCACCATTTACGCAGATGCTCAGCCACAAACTGCGTGCTGAGGAGGATGCCATCCTCGTGGGCCGGGTGACGGAGGAACGCGAGCATCCGCAGCTCACTGTACGCCATTGGGCAGGCCCGTCACCGAAGCGTCTCGTTGTCGACCGCCAGCATCCGCTGAACCTTGAGAGCCTTTATCACCATAACATCCAGTCGCTCATCGTCGAAGGTGGACGCAAGACGCTCGAATTCTTCCTGGCTCAGGATCTGTGGGACGAGATACGTGTTGAGACGAATACCGTGCTAACCGTAACAGGCGGTACTCGTGCTCCTCACCTGCCTGCCACAGTGCGCGTGGTGAGCCGCCATAGCTACGATGACAATCTAATTATTCGTTACATCTGACAAGTGTCGATGTGCTACCGATACATACAGCGTAGACGGCGGGCGACAATGAAGGAAGGGTGAGGCTGTAAGACTGACTGCCTCGGTTGAGGACGGTGTTGAAGACAGGTCGCCCGCTGAGGTCGTAGATGCGCAAGGGAATGTCGGCATGAGCTTCTTCAGGCAGGACAATGTGCAGCATGCGCCCGCTGATGTTGATGCGTGCGGTCGTGTGCTGCAGAGGAATGTCGCGGATAGAAGAAAAACCGAGAATATCGAGCAGACCGGCGTAGGCGTCCACCTCACCATAGCCATAGTTGTTGTTTGGGTAGGAGAGTGACGTGTCGTAATGGCGGCATGTGCGCTGAAACACTCCTATCACATCCTCAGTCGTCAGCGTAGGGCATGCTTCAAGCCACAGGGCGATGACTCCGGCAGTGGCAGGTGTCGACATCGATGTGCCGCTGCTGGCCCCCCAGGCATAGATGCGTCCGTTGAAGGGGAAAAGCGCAGTGTGCAGAGTGACATCTTCTGGATGCTCTTCCAGCTTGAAACTGCTGTAGGACGAATAGACATAGTTGCCTGGCGCCACGCAGTCGGGTTTGATGCGTCCGTCGAAGGTCGGACCCATTGACGAGAACATGGCCTTGCGTCCGTCGGTACCTTTGTCGTATGCCAGTTCCCTGCCGTTTATGTTTACCAAGTGGTCGCGCCATGAAGTGGCTCCCGCACTGATGACACACGGCGCAGTGCTGGGTGAATGGATGTAGTGGTCGCTTTGGCCGTCGGCGAGCAGCGGGTTGACGGGGTAGGTGTTGAACTGCCCGTTCATGCGCCACATCTCCACGTCGGCATCGTTGCCCAATAGCTCTAAAGACAGGCGTGGGGTGCCTCCGATGTCCTTGTCGGTAATCACTGTCAGGTCGAGGCAGGTTTCCGATTCGTCATAACAAGATGGATATGCTTCGAGAATAGCCTTATAGTCTGGCTTTTCGCATATCAGTGTGGAGTCTTCGCTCTCCACTATCTGCCGCAGATTGACCGTCAGTGTGTCGTAAGGCTCGCCGTATGCCACGAGGCGCAGGTTGAAGTCGTCGGTTGCCCTCATTACGACCAGCATTGTTGAATCGCCGCATCGAAGGAAAGTTCCGGCACTCTCAGTTCCTCTTGGCTTGTGAAGGTAGTTGCGCTTGGTGCCGTCGTTGCCGGCAGCAGCCACGATGATGCGGCCAGGACCGCTGATGCTGTCGAGGAAGGCATAATATAGCTGGTCGTAGCCATAGAAATCCTGCTGGCTACCCTCGCTGAAGGAGGCGACACAGGGCTTGCCCACTGTCTGCGCGTAGTCGAAAAGGTATTTGAAACCGAGGGCATCGGTGGCGTATGTGTATTTGTAGACATCAGTAGAGTCGATGTATTTCAGGTCATCGCTTACTGCGTTGGCCACGAGACAGATGTCGGCGTCGGGCGCCATTCCGCGGTATTTGGTGTCGTAGCCGCTGCCTGCCGCAATGCCTAAGGTGTGTGTGCCGTGCTCAAAGTCGCGACCGTCACGGGAGTGTCCCAAAGCCAATAGCTCTTCGCGGGTGGTGTATTCGCGTCCTACGGGGAAGGTGCTGCCGATGGTGTCTTGTGAGAGCATGTCCCAGAAACGCTTGATGCGGTAGCACGTGGTGTCGGCGCTGTAGAAGTTGGGATGTGTCAGGTCGAAGCCGATGTCCATCATGCCCACTACCACACCTTTGCCCGTGTAGGCTTGTGGCAGGTTGGTGCCTTCGTAGAGCGGTGTGGCATTGAGTATGATGGCTGTCGTGTCCATCAGTGCATGTCCGCATGGCGATGCCTCCATGCGCTTGATGCGGCTGTCGGCACACATGGCCGTGATTTGAGTGAGGGGAATGGAAGCGATATGCAGGTCGCCGAAGTGTGCCAGACTTTTGCTTCCGTGCTCAGCTAACACTTCGGGGTCGTCAGACGACAGGCGGATAAAGGCGATGACTTTGCGGCTGTCGGCCGTCGACCGTCCAATGGCACGTGCGGTAGCCTCCTGCTTCGCAATCTGCCTCAGCCAGGGCGACAGCTTGTTTTGCTGACGACGTTGCGCAAGGGCGGCTGGCGACAGTATGGCTATAAATATAATAATGTATAGGAGACGCTTCATCGAGACGTTGCTTTTTTTATTGGTTCTACGCGACAAAAGTTAAAACCACGTCATTGATTGATAAAACACAGCCAGTGTTTGTTAAAACCAAGCCTTAGTCTGTTAAAACAATGCCATTGTTTTAAGAATTGTATCAATGGTTGCAGTTTTTTCTGCCACCCATGCGAAATCTTGCAGAACGCTTTTATTGATTATTAGGCTTGATGTCGGTGCGACAGTATTTCCAGCCCTGCTGGTCATAGAGGGTGATGAGTCGCGGCAGGCGTTTGAGAAAACCGTCATAGTCTTTTTGCGCAGGGGCAACCCACTGTACTTCGGCCAGGGCTGCCATGCGCGGCAGCACCTGATACTCAATCAGATCCTGAGCACCGATATATTCAGTCCACAGGTTGGCCTGTACGCCAATGACGTGCGCGCGTTCTTCGTCGGTCAGCGTGTCGGGGGCAGGTTCATAGTCGTAGACTTTTTTCAATGGAGTATAGCCGCCTATGAGCGTTGTGTTCGTCCATTCAGTAGAAGGAATCTGGTAGAAGTCGAAGTAGAGCGTGGAGTTAGGCGTGCGCACCACGTCGAAGCCTAACTTGGCAGGGTCTTCGACGCCTTTCCAGTCGCGCCAGTTCATAATGATGGCGGTGTGAGGCACGTCGCAATACATAATCTCATCCCAACCCATCACGCGGCGCCCCTTGGCAGCTAGCACCTTCTCCATCTCACGCACCATGTAGCCTTGCAACTGGTCCTCGTTCTTCAGCCCTAAGTCGCGTATCTTCTGCTGACAGCGTGGGCAGTTCTTCCAGCGCACCTTTGGAGCCTCGTCGCCGCCTAAGTGGATGATGGCAGAGGGGAAGAGCTGTGTCAGCTCGTCGATGACGTCGGTAAGAAACTGATAGACCTTGGGATTGCCGCCGCAGAGGATGTCTTCGCTGACACCCCAGTCGGGCCACACCTCGTAAGGACCTCCTGTGCAGCCCAGCTCGGGATAAGCCGTGACGGCCGCCACCATGTGACCGGGCATATCGATTTCCGGGATGATGGTGATATGTCGTTCAGCAGCGTATGCAACCACCTCGCGGATGTCGTCCTGAGTGTAGTAGCCGCCATGCTTTGTATAGTCGTAAAGGCCCATGTTACGACCGATGACGGTACGCTGTCGCCAGGCTCCGACTTCTGTGAGCTTCGGCCATTTCTTGATTTCGATGCGCCAGCCCTGGTCGTCGCTCAAGTGCCAGTGGAAGGTGTTCATGCCATGCAGTGCGAGCATGTCGATGTATTGCTTTACCACCTCCTTGGGGAAATAATGACGGCAGATGTCGAGGTGCATACCTCGGTAGGCGAAGCGCGGACTGCTCTCTATTACGGCGAAAGGCAGTGTGTCAGGCTTTGAGGCCATCACTTGTCGCAGTGCCTGATGTCCGTAGAAGATGCCAGCCTCGGTGCTGCTTTCTATGGTGATGCCCTTCTTGTCAACGGTGATGCGCCAGCCCTCAGGATTGGCAATGTCGGCGTTGATCTTGTCCATGGTGGCAGTAGTAGCGTTGACGATCAGTGTGCGCCCTTTCTTGTCGAAAGTGATTTTTTGAGGCATCGGGATGATATCATACTGCGCTTTCGTTACTGTGGTAACAGCGAATAGCAGGAAAAAGGAAATAAAAAGTCTGCGCATTGTTTTTTAGTTTATTGGTTAATGCTTATTGTTTAACGGTTATTGCAATTGCGTCGCGACACTGCTCCATCAACCACTTCGGCGTACTGGTAGCTCCGCAGATGCCTACAGTGTGGACGTCTTTCAGCCAGGAGGCGTCGATTTCCTCGGGACCCTCAATGAGGTAGCTGTTTGGATTTATACGGTGGCACTCGCTGAAGAGGACTTTGCCATTGCTGCTCTTGCGTCCGCAGACAAAGAGGATGAGGTCGTGGCGTGCGGCAAACTCGGTGATGTTCGGCATACGGTTGGCAACGGAACGGCAAATAGTATCAAAGCTTCTGAACGTAGCTGTGGGTGAGATGTGGCTTTGGATGTATTCGGTGATGCGATGGAACTCGTCCAGGCTTTTTGTCGTCTGTGAGAAAAGATAGATGTCGTGCGTGAAGTCGAGTTTCTTCACCTCGTCGAAGTTCTCGATGACAATGGCGTGGCCGTCGGTCTGTCCCACCAGCCCCAGCACCTCGGCGTGACCTTTCTTGCCGAAGATGACAATGTCCTCATGTTGCTCCTTGATTCTTTTCTGTAACTTCAGCACCACCGGACAGGTGGCATCGATAATCTCGATATTGTTGCGTCGCGCCAGCTCATAGGTCTCGGGTGGTTCGCCATGTGCTCGCAGCAAAACCTTGACATTGTGTAGCTGTTCCATCTCCTTATGGTTGATGGTGACAAGCCCCATCTGTCTGAGGCGCTCACACTCCATTCCGTTGTGCACGATGTCGCCCAGACAATAGAGCGTATTCTCCTTGGCCAGTTCCTCTTCTGCTTTCTTGATGGCTGTAGTAACGCCGAAGCAGAAGCCGCTGCCGCTGTCGATTTCTATCTGGAGCATATTGATGGGGCTTATGAGACTATAAGGTCCTTAAAGGTTTTGATAGTAAAGGTCGAGCAGATTCTGCGCTGCTACGAAGCTGGTCTTCTGTCCCATGAGGACG
Source organism: uncultured Prevotellaceae bacterium (assembly GCA_902778535.1). Lineage (GTDB taxonomy): Bacteria > Bacteroidota > Bacteroidia > Bacteroidales > Bacteroidaceae > Prevotella. The sequence continues at coordinate 52,102 of CACYYG010000004.1, read as the reverse complement.
GACTTCTCAGCCTGCTGCAACTGCTCCTGAATGACGGGGTTGTTGTAGAAGTTGAGGCGCAGATGCTCGTTGATGCTCTCATACATCCAGTATTTTGCCTGCTCATTGCGGCGATAGTCGAAATAGCCGTTGGCCTTCACGAAGTCGAAATACTGGTAAATCATGTCCCACACCTCCTTGATGCCTAAGCCGTAGAAACCTGAGTAGCACAGCACCTTCGGCATCCATCCGCTCTCGGGCATGGGGAAGAAATGCAGCGCGTTGCGGAAGTTGGTGGCGGCCATCTGGCAGCGGTCTACGTTGTCGCCGTCGCATTTGTTGATGACAATGCCGTCGCTGATTTCCATGATACCGCGCTTGATGCCTTGCAGCTCGTCGCCTGTTCCTGCCACCTGGATGAGCAGGAAAAAGTCTACCATCGAGTGACAGGCCGTCTCGCTTTGTCCCACGCCTACAGTCTCTACGAAAATCTTGTCGAAACCGGCGGCCTCGCAAAGGATGATGGTTTCGCGGGTTTTGCGGGCTACACCTCCGAGAGAACCTGCCGACGGGCTGGGGCGGATGAACGAGTCGGGATGTACGGCCAGCTTTTCCATGCGCGTCTTATCGCCCAGGATACTACCTTTCGAACGCTCTGACGATGGGTCGATGGCGAGGACGGCCAGCTTGCCGCCTTTCTCTTTCAGTAGGTGGATGCCGAACTCGTCAATCGATGTCGACTTGCCTGCACCAGGCACGCCGCTGATGCCTACGCGGACGCTCTTGCCGCTGTAGGGCAGACATTTCTCGATGACTTCCTGCGCCTTGGCCTGATGGTCGGGGTTGACGCTCTCTATCAGGGTGACGGCCTGCGAGAGGATGGTGATATCGCCCTTCAGGATGCCTTCTACCATATCGGCGGCGCTCATCACCTGACGGCGGAAGCGGCCTCGCTTCAGATAAGGATTGATGATAGACTGCTGCTCTACGCCGCTGTTTACTTGCAGGCCGGCAAATTCTGCGCTATTCTCGGGATGTTCCATTTATTCTACGTTGATAGTAATGACTACTTTTGAGTTTTCCGGGTCGTTGGTGATCATCAGGATACGGGGCTGTGAGCGCGCTTTCCTGATTTGGTCAGGAATGATGGTCACACGTAGTTTCGTCGACTCTCCAGGCTGCAGCTCACTTTTGGGCAACTTTACTTTGACACCTCCTGTGAACATTTGTAGCGAGGATATTTTCAGCGCACTCTTGCCGTTGTTCGTCATGATGATGGTGCCGTTCTTGTGATGGGCGTCGAGGCTTAGCTCCTCTGCCGAGAGATGCAGGTGCGGCGCCAACTGGCGGTCCTGTCCCTCGAAGTTGGCTTCAGGCACGAGGACGACGCTGACGGGAATCTCCGTCTCGTCGCTGATGCGCTCGCCGATGCGCTTGGCCAAGTACACGCTCACCTGTGTCAGACCGTAGTTGTGTACCTCCTCAGAGTTCAGCGTCAGGATGATCTTACCGCTGCGGTTGGGCTCCAGCGTTTCAGGCATGGCCAGCGCGTGGAGCCACGTGGGCATGTGCAGGATATTGGGTGTCATGTTCTCCTCAGTGTTGTTGAGCAGGTTGATTTCTATCTCGCGCGTCTGACCTTTCTTCACATCGTCGAACTCTACGTTGTTCTCCGAACTCAACAGACCGTTCATGTCGTAAGGATAGCGGTTGGAATAGTCCACGACGTCCTCCAGCACCACGCCTTTCATCTTCAGATAGACGGGCTCACGCGTGGCATTGCTGTAGAGCGCCACTTGCTTGGTGAAATGTCCCAGCAGCTTGGCATCGTAGGTCAGCGAAATGGTGAAGCGCTCGCCGGCACCCACACTCTTCGGGCCGTCGACGGTGGTGCAGCCGCAGTCGGTCTCCAGACGGTCGATGGTCATTGTCTTCAGGCTTTTGTTGCGCAGCTCGAAGGTGGCAGTGACAGGCACTTCGAAGCCTGTCTTCCCTACATCGATAGTCGTTTTGTTGATGCTCAGCTTTTGTGCCCATGCAGGACTGAATGACAAAGCAAGGATGATAAATGATAAACCTATCAGCTTCCTTATCATTGTCGTTTTTCTCTTGATTATATGGTTCTTCATCTTATTCACTAACTGTCATCTGTCATTTGTCATTTCGGCTGTTCACATGCAGCGTAATGGACTTGGTAGTGCCGTGGAACTCAGGCGAATAGGCGCATTGTACGGTGCAGGTTCCCGTCTCGTAGGTTCCTTCGCGGTCGATGTAATACTCGGTCTCGATGATGTGGCGGCCCTTTGGCAGGAGGTCGAAGAAATAGCTGGTGGCGTAGTCCTTCGGCGTGCAGTAATAGCCTTCGCGCCAGTTGTAGCCGCTCAGCTGCTTCACAGGTTCCATGCAGGCTGCGCGTTTGTCGGTGAGCTGTACGAAGTCGTAGTCGCGGTCAGCCTCGATGGTGATGCGCACAATGATGCGGTCGCCCACTTTGATTTGAGATTTGAGATTTGAGATTTGAGTATTATGATCACCTGTGAGCAATTCGCGCTTGACGCTGATGCCACTCGTTTGGTCGGCGATATCGCTTGTGGGCTGCGTGAACTGAGCGTAGACGGCGCCCCACGAAGTGCCTGTGGAAGTCTTCTTGGCGGTGAAGGTCGAAGGTGCCTTGTCGCCGATTGGCATACTGGTCTTCACATAGCCGATGCCTGCAGTGGCGTCGCTGGTGTCGAGAGGCTTGCTGTCGATGCACAGCTCCGTCTTCGCCTGCGGTGCCAGAGCTTGCGAGTTGCCGTTGAGGAAGGCATAGATGGCGTCGACGCTGTTCAATGGAGTGTCCCAGGCCTGTGTGCGCTTCTGCTGCAGGAGCCAGCGCTGCATCTCCGTGATGGTGGCGGTATCATCGGGCGTGAGCAGCTTCATGGCTTCGATGGCTGCCACCTGCGTGGGCATCTTGTAGTCGCGCCACGAGTAGCCAGCGCGCTGTGTGTCGTAATAGCGGCCCATGTCCTCACGGTAGACCGTCCACTCCTTCAGGCTTTTCACGTAGGTCTTGTTCTCAAGGATAATGGCTGAGAGAGCCTTCTCGTAAATGGTCTGGTTTCTTGTCTCCTTTTTCAGCAGATTTATCAGGTAGTCGTTGGCATCAGCCACATCCTTGGGCAGCTCGCGTCCGTCGATGGTGCAGATGTAGAGCCACTGCAAAGCGCGGAAGCTGGGGAACGACTGCTTGTGGCCCTTCCGTTCTTCCTTCTTCATTTCCTTCACCAGTTCCACAATGTCGTTGCCAAGGAATGAGAACGCGTTGTCGAGCATTCCTTCCGTTTCGTTCTGATGTTCCGTCATTTTGTTCAGACGTACTAGCATTTCGCTTACGGCCGTCGTGATTATGGGCGAGCCGTTCATCCCGGGCCACCAGCTCCATGAACCGTCGCTGTTCTGCAAGCCGTTCAGTTTCTTTACGGCATCGCTGATGCGCAGGTCGATGACATTCTTGTCGAAGAAGAGGCCGAGCTGCTGTTTCTGGTCTTGTTCGCGGTTAGCGTCCATCACCCACGGCGTCTCGTTGAGCAGCAGGTCTTTCAGTTCCTCGTTCTTCTGGAGCTGGGAGTTGAGCGAAGTAAGCGTTGTGCTTTCGCGTTTCCACTGTTCGAAGACGTTCTTGGCTGTGGGGTTCTGTGCGAGGATATGCCGGCCGATGGCATTGGCATAGAATGAGGTGACCTGGCATACGGCGCAGTCGTCGTGCGGATGGCCGACGGCTGGCAAAGCCTGAATCATCAGCCACGTGGGATTGTTAGTGTACTCTACGGTGAGCTGGGAGTTGACCGCTGTATTCGGCAACATTGCCTTCAGGTCAATTTCCTTTGTGCCAGGACCGTTCTGTGTAAAGGGAACGGTGACGGTGACGCGCTCAGTCGATGGCAATACAGGCAGATAGTGCTGCTCGCCGTCGCTGTGTGTTGGCGTGCTGATGCTGACACGGGCAATGTAGATTGAAGATTGTAGATTGAACATTGAAGATTGGACGGGGAAGGTGACAGCCACAGTAGAACTGTCGGCAATGCTGACCTGCTGCTTCTGTTCGTAGACGACGTTCTCTGTCTCTGGGTCGAGCAGCTGCAGCATGGCGGTGCCTTTGATGGGCTTGTCGCTCATGTTCATCACGCGGGCGCTGATGGTGCCCTTGTCGTCCTGGCGCAGGAAGCGCGGCATGTTGGGCTGAATCATCACGTCCTTGCGGGCAACGGCTTCGTCGCTCAGCTGGCCGTACATCATGTCCTTTGTATGGGCGATGCCGAAGAAACGCCATGTGGTGAGACTCTCGGGCAGCGTGAACTTCAGCGACACGGTGCCGGTGGCATCGGTGACGAGCTGCGGCATGAAGAACGCCGTCTCCTGCAGGTTCTCACGCATCTGCATTTCGGCTTGTTCCTGCTGCTCTTCTTCTACCTTTACACCAGCCACAGAGCCAGTCACCATTGCCTTTCTTTGTGTGCCGAAAGCAACCTCAGCCAGCTGATTGACGCTCTCGTCGGCAGCCGCCTCCTCGGATTCCACCACATCAAAGAGTTTATTCTCCACCATTGGGCTGCTCTTGGTCATGAAGCGTCCGCGGAAGCGAGGATAATATCTGTAGCTGGGGAACACGTCGTAGTCGAAATGGTTGTAGCGCAATCCAGGTACGGTCAGCGACGACAATGTTTTAGAGCCGTGAATGTTGATACCGGGCCATTGGGCCTTGTCCCAGCAGGTGTACCAATAATTCAGTCGGGTAGGGGGCACCAGGCTCCATGAGTGTCCGTAGAGCTGGTCGAGGCTCTTGTCGTAGAGTGTAGCCATCAGCTGGGCATCGGCAGGCGTACCGTCGGGCTTGACAACGGTGAGCGTCCATTCCTCCTCTTGTCCTGGTGTGAGACGGTTGCGGAACGTCTTCCATTTCACCTTCAGATGCTTGTCGGGCAACGGCTTCTTAATGGTGGTATGATAGACGTAGTATTCTCCGTCCTTCACCCAGCCGAAGGTGAGCAGCAGCCCGTGGCCGTAGCTCTCCTTATAGGTGAACTTGCGGTTGATGAGCTCGTTGCTGAGGTCGGCTGTGCCGCTCTCGACAACCTTGTTGCCGCTGATGATGTTGTACACTACGTGGACGTCCTTGTCGGAAGAGCCAACCTGCACGGTGACGGGCTTGCCGTCCAAGGGGAAGTGCTCGTGACTGGTGTAGAACCAGCTGCGCATATCGGTGACAGGCCGCTTGTCGTTGAGCGAGAAGACGATGAAATCCTGCTTGATGGTATCCTCCTGGCAGATGGCCGAGAGCGTGTGGCTGCCGCTCTTGAGCGAGGGTACCGTGACAAGCTCGTTGGTTTTTACTTCCTGCCAGCTGCCGTTGTCGATACGGTAGCGCACCTTGCCTTCCAAGTCGGCGCCGGCGGCGTTCTGCAGGTGGAAGGCTATCTTTGTGTTGTCTTCGTTGAGCACTTTCTCGGGCAATGTGACGCTTAAGGCCGTCTTCCTGTTGCCCAAGGGCAGCGACATTGTGCCCTGATGCGTCTCGCCTGCCTGGTCGGTGACGTCGGCGGTGATGACGAAGTTGTAGAACATGGGGTGCAGGGTCTGAGGCACAACGAGCGGAATGTCGGCTGTGAACTGCCCCTTTTCGTCGGTGGTCGTCTCGCCTTCGGCCAACAGCTCGTCGTCGCTGCCTGTGCCTATGTAGCCGCCTTCCCAGTAGCGTGAGTAGCTCATCCACCAGAAAGCCATGCGGCGCACCACCTTGTACTTCACCGCAGCGCCCTGTACGGGTACGCCGGCATAGCTGCGCACGTTGCCTGTGGCCTCTATGGTGTCGCCGGCCTCATAGTCGCGTGTCACCTGTGGAATGTCCACCTCGAAGGCCGGTCGCTTGTATTCCTCCACGCGGAAGGAGTGGCTTTCGCCTCTGACGTTGATGCTGAAACGGCCCGTCAGTCCCTGTGTGGGCAGCGTAAACGAAGTCGAGGCGGTGCCGTACTGGTCGGTGGTGACGGTGTGCTCCTCCAATGTCTCATAGTTGGCGTCTTTCAGGCGGATGGTCAGCTCCTCGTTGGCAAGGGCGCGGTTGTCGTTGCCCTCGTAGTTGCGGTAGAAGATCACGGCGGCGTGCACCGTCTGTCCCGGCCGGTAGATGCTGCGGTCGGTGAAGATGTCTATCTGGCTTTCCTCGTGCACTTCACTATAGTGGAAGCGTCCCCAGTCGTCCATATCAGGGCAGGCGTTGTCTGACGGTGTGTGTGCGCGCATGTAGAATCTTGAGTCGTCTTTTCCGGTTTTCATTGTGCACTCGCCGTCGTCGCCCGTCTTCAGCGTGGCTTTGCCTGCCTTCTGGCCCCATCCCCAGCGCACGTCAACGGTGGCGTTCTTCACGGGTTGTCCTGTGGTAGCGTTCACCACGACGATGCGCTTTTCTGTTTCCTTGTCAGCTTTATCCGAGGGCAAGGTCAAAGTCAGTATGCGCAGGTCGCTGACGAAGTAGAGGCTGCGCGAAATGCGTGTGGCCGGCTGGCTCTCAAACTCCAGCATGTACACGCCTACGGGCAGACCGTTCAGCACCATCGAGTCTTCAAAAAGTTCATACTCGCGCTTGCCTATGAATTTCTTCGTCTGAGTCAAGTCGGGCAGGGCGTGCAGCAGCGGCTTCAGCTTCTTGTAGTGGTCAGGATGGTTGGGATTGAGCTCTGTGTTGCCCTCGATGTTTACTTTGTAAATGCGCATGGTGAGCTCGCTGATGCCACGCAGGCCCGTCAGTTTGACGGTCTGTTCACACTGTGGGATGTTGACGCTTTTCTTCACCTCTGCATTATACTCCAGTGAAGTGAGGTCGCGCTGGCGGTTGCGCAGGTAGTTCATGCGCTGCCACGAGCCCCATCGCTCCAAGGCCATGTTGATGTACTGCCATTTCTGCTCGGCTGTGGCATCGGTGTGGTCTTCCATGTAGTCATAGCGGTCGATGGCCAGCTCGCCACATTCAGGCAGGTCTTGATACTCTGCGATGAGCGAGTCAAGGCGCTGTATGTACTTCGATTTGTTCAGCGGTTCAAGCTCGATGTCCTCAGGTTCTTCGTTGATGAGCATGGACTCGCTGGCAAAGAGCGCTCCGTGGCGGTTGCCTGCCTTCACATAATAGTCGCGAAGCTGGCGTGCATGACCGGCAGGTATTCCGATGAGGCTCAGCAGGTCGTCGCCGAAATAGCGGCTGTGCTCACCCTTGATGACGAAGGGCTCGAAGTCGGTGGCCTTCACAGCGGCCAGCTCGTCGGGGTAGGCCATAGCCTTGTCGTAGTAGTCCTGGCCTATCTGCTCATGGCGCTGCTCGTCGAGCCAGCTGTTGTGATAGTAGATGTACCCCAGCACGGCGTAGTAGACAGACTGCAGCACATGGTCCTCTTCGGCCATCGCTGCACGCTCTTTCAGCTGTTCTACAACGGGTTTCAGCGAGTCGGGAGCCACCTCGCACTGCGATTTGGCACGTTGCAGCTCGGCCTTCAGCAACTGACCGTAGGCCTGTTCCTTTTCGGCTTTTTTCACTATCTGGCCCAGCGCCTCCTGCTCCGTCTGAGGCAGGTCGTTGTCCTGGGCGTCCTTCACCTGTTTCCACAGGGCGCTGTATGTCTGTGAGAATGTAAACATAGGCATCATCAAGCAGATTATGGTTGCAATGAATAGTTTTTTCATAATGCGTAGGTGTTATTATTCATGCAAAGATACTCATTATTTTCATGATATGCAACCATATTCTGAAATTATTAGAAAGTTTAACGATTGAATAGCATCACCCCGAGTTCTCTACGTCGCTTCCAAATGATTCTACGTGCTCCCGCGTTTATTCTGCCCTGAATAATTCATAGACATAAAAATGATTTCCAATAATAACTCAGAATGAGTAAAATATTTTTACAAAAGTGGCGGAAAAACAGGGTTTTGCGAGGCTGAGAATGGCTCAGAATTCAAGACAGGACATTTTGCTGAAAAAAACGCGAAAATGAGAGGGGTTGACTATTTCACTGACTGACAGTCGCTTAGCTCATATTCATGTTCATAGGGAGCATCCTCGTTTTCAAAAAGGTATATCCCCATGAAAAAAAGTCAATGCCTTTTTTTCACGCGGACCATCTTTTTTTGCAAAAGTAAGCCGTTCTGAGGTGAAAACAGCCCCTTTCAGAGGCTGAAAAGCTGCACAAAACCCATACAGATGTGCAGTTTTTGAGCCGTGCTCATGCTCATCCGATGACCGACTGACGGCAAAACGCTGTCTTTCCGATTCTATTTCACGAATTTCATTTGTAAAAAAATCGGAATAAATTTTCTTTACATTTTTGGTAGCGTTATTCACGATTTCATCACATCTAAAAACCCGAAATATACGAACAGGTATTAGTCGCTTTCGTCAAAAGAGGGGGATTATGGGTGTGCTGACATTTTGTCCGTTTCTGCTGACTATCTGGCGGTTGCGGGGCGGTGGCACATGGTTTGTTCCTTTGAAGGCAGAAACTCATTAAAGAAAGGAGAACAATATGACACTCGAAAAATTTACTATCAAGGCACAGGAAACGGTGCAGCAGGCCGTCTTCCTGGCCCGACAGAACGGCCAGCAGAGCATTGAGCCCGTGCATCTGATGCTGGCCCTTATCGACAAGGCCCGCGATGTGGTGGGCTTCGTCTTTCAGAAGCTGGGCGCGAACATGGGGCAGATTCAGATGCTCTGCCAGCAGGAATTGCAGCACCTGGCTCGTGTGCAAGGCGGAGAGCCCTACCTGTCGAGCGACAGCAACAAGGTGCTGATGAAGGCGCAGGAAATCTCGCAGCAGCTGGGCGACGAGTTCGTTTCGTGTGAGCCGATACTGTTGGCTCTGCTTGAAGTGAACAGCACCGTGAGCCGTATCCTCAAGGATGCAGGCGTGAATCAGAAAGACCTGAAGCAGGCCGTGCTCGAGCTGCGCCAGGGCCAGAAGGTTCAGAGCCAGAGCGCCGACGACAACTATCAGTCGCTGGAGAAATATGCCAAGAACCTGGTGAGCATGGCGCGTGCAGGCAAGCTTGACCCCGTTATCGGCCGTGATGATGAGATTCGCCGTCTGCTGCAGATTCTTTCCCGCAGGACGAAGAACAACCCCATCCTCATCGGCGAGCCTGGCACGGGTAAGACGGCCATCGTCGAGGGTCTGGCCGGGCGTATCGTCCGCGGCGACGTGCCTGAGAACCTGAAGGACAAGCAGGTCTATTCACTCGACATGGGTGCGCTGGTAGCCGGTGCAAAGTACAAGGGTGAGTTTGAGGAGCGACTGAAGAGCGTCATCGGTGAGGTGACGCGCAGCGAGGGCCGCATCATCCTCTTCATCGACGAAATCCACACGCTCGTAGGAGCGGGCGGGGGAGAGGGCGCTATGGACGCCGCCAACATTCTCAAGCCTGCATTGGCACGAGGTGAGCTGAGGGCCATCGGCGCTACAACGTTGAACGAATACCAGAAGTATTTCGAGAAGGATAAGGCGTTAGAGCGTCGTTTCCAGACAGTTATGGTGGATGAGCCAGACGAGCTCTCGGCCATTTCCATCCTGCGTGGATTGAAGGAGCGCTACGAGAATCACCACAAGGTGCGTATTCAGGACGATGCCTGTATCGCTGCCGTAAAGCTCTCTGAAAGATATATCACCGAGCGTTTCCTGCCCGACAAGGCCATCGACCTGATGGATGAGGCAGCCGCCAAGCTGCGTATGGAGCGCGACAGCGTGCCCGAGGAACTCGACGAAATCAGCCGCCGTCTGGCGCAGCTTGAGATTGAGCGTGAGGCCATCAAGCGCGAGAACGACGAGCCGAAGATTGCCCAGCTCGACAAGGAGATAGCCGATCTGAAAGACCAGGAGGCGCAGTTCCGTGCCCGCTGGGAAGGCGAGCGCCAGCTGGTGAACCAGATTCAGCAGGACAAACAGCAGATGGAGCAGCTGAAATATGAGGCTGAACGGGCCGAGCGCGAGGGCAACTACGGAAAGGTGGCTGAGATACGCTACGGTAAGATGAAGGAACTGGAGGCGCACATCGCCGCCATTCAGCAGCAGCTGAATTCGAAGGAGGATGCGAAGCTGGTGCGCGAGGAGGTCACAGCCGACGACATCGCTGAAGTCGTCTCTCGATGGACAGGCATTCCCGTGAGTAGAATGATGCAGAGCGAGCGCGAAAAGCTGCTCCATCTGGAAGAGGAACTGCACAAACGCGTCATCGGTCAGGACGAGGCCATCACCGCTGTCAGCGACGCCGTACGCCGCAGTCGTGCCGGGCTGCAAGACCCTAAGCGGCCTATCGCCTCATTCATCTTCATGGGAACGACAGGTGTGGGTAAGACCGAGCTGGCAAAGGCTTTGGCAGAATACCTGTTCAACGACGAAACGATGATGACGCGTATCGACATGAGCGAATATCAGGAGAAACACACCGTTTCAAGGCTTATCGGCGCGCCTCCGGGCTATATAGGCTACGATGAGGGTGGCCAGCTGACTGAGGCCGTCAGGCGCAAGCCCTACAGCGTGGTGCTCTTCGACGAGATAGAGAAGGCTCATCCCGATGTCTTCAATATCCTGTTGCAGGTGCTCGACGACGGGCGTCTCACAGACAACAAGGGACGTACGGCCGACTTCAAGAACACCATCATCATTATGACCAGCAACGCTACCCGCGAACAGCTTCGCATGGTGATGAGGCCTGAGTTCCTTAACCGTATCGACGAGATCATCACTTTCCAGCAGCTTTCGGAGAATGAGATAGAGCAGGTGGTTCGTCTGCAGTTGTCGCGCGTACAAAAAATGCTGGAACCGCAGGGATTCCAGCTGCAAGTCAGCGACCATGCCATCCGCTGGCTGGCTCAGGAAGGCTACGACCCCGATATGGGTGCCCGTCCGGTGAAGCGCGCCATCCAGCACTATGTCCTCAACGACCTGTCGAAGAAGCTGCTGGCCGACGAGATTAACCGTGATAAGCCCATCGTCATCGATGAGTTTGGCGACGGCCTCGTCTTCCACAACTAAAATCTCACTGACGGTTTGTTGTTTTCTCACAGATTTCACGGATTACACAGGTCATTTCTAACGAAACGAGAAAAATCTGTGTAATCCGTGAAATCTGTGAGAAAACAACTGCTACTCTGTGAGGAAACGGGCTCCGTCGTCGGGCTTCACCCAGAACACTTGGAAAGTCTTTTCGTATTCAGGGAATTGATTGAGGTAACGCTCTGTGAGTTTTGCCTCAATCTCTTTTTTATAGGCTGGGTCGACAAGAGCGATACAGGCACCTTTGAAACCGGCTCCTGAGAAGCGGCCGCCCCATACACCGGGCAACTCACGCATGGCCTCGTAGATGGCTATCAGCTCAGGACTGCCACACTCGTAGTTGTGGATGGAGCTTTCGCAAGAATCGAAGGAAAGCTTTCCAAATAATTTCATGTTTCCTGTCTCCCAGGCAGTTACGCCTTGGCGTACACGACGATATTCGCTGTAGAAATGCTCAGCGCGACGTGCGAAGCGGGCAGGCATAGCAATGCGTGTCTTTTCAAACGTGGCCTTAGGAATGTCGCGAAGGAAAGTCTTGTCGAAAGTCTTCAGCGGCTGGTCGGTATAGGCCAGCATGTTCCACGCAGCCGTCTTACACTCGTAGACGCGCAGGTTGTAGTCGCTGTTCACCAATGAGCGCGTCAGACCTGAGAAAAAGATGCCAATCTCGAAGTCTGGCATGTCTGGATGGCGCTTGATGATGCGGTATTCGTTGCTGTCGCAGTCGAGGAACAGCAAGCCGTCCTTGTTGCCTAAGGCGATGCACGCCTGATCGAGCAGACCGTTATTCAGGCCGATGTACTCGCGCTCAGCCTCAGAGGCTATCTTTACTACCTCGAAGGGCTGAAGCGTGATGTCGTTAGCTTTGGCCAATGCCATCACGTAGGCCACGAGCACGGCAGCGCTACTCGACAAACCACCCACAGGCAGCGAGCCTTGTATGACGCCCTCGATGCCGTAGCGCAGCTCAAAACGCTTGCGCAGAGCAAACTTTGCACCGCGGGCATAGTCGCCCCAATGACGTTCCTTTACTTGCGATGGACTGTTCACATGGAACTCCACATCGCCTTCAAAGGTTCTCGATGAGAGTTTAACCACGTCGTCCTCTCTGACGTTAAACCACAGGTCGACGCCCTTGTTGATGGCGAAACCGGTCACCAGTCCGTGCTGGTGGTCTACATGTGCGCCCAACGGACACACACGGTAGGGAGAAAAAATGTGATATTGATAGTTCATGTGTGCAAAAGTAAGCATTTCCCGTTGAATGAGCAAAAAAGAAGGAGAAAATATTGCCTTTTCTTCGTTTAATCGGTGGGAAATACGTACTTTTGCAGGAAAATAGCGAACATGAATAGAAAGATAGATTTTTTCCAGCCCGAGGAGAGCCAGCTGAGCAGCGCCACGCTACTTGATATTGCCAATCAGGCAAAAACCGAGTTTGTTGTTATCATAACCAAGGCAACATCACTGGTCTTAGGAGAGGGCGCGTTGGATCGTCTGGCTCGCGTGGCCTCCGATAGCGGAGCTGCAATGGTCTATGCCGACCGTTTCGAGAAGAAAGAAGAAGGAGGAAAGTGGAAGGTGGAGAAGCATCCTGCCATTGACTATCAGCTTGGCGCCATTCGCGATGATTTCGACTTCGGCCCGCTTCTGCTCATCCGTACTGATTTGCTGAAACAGTGGGCACAGGAAAGAGCAGACACATTATTATATAAATACAGCGGGCTCTATGACCTGCGCCTGTGGCTGAGCCGTCACGGTGAGCTGCTTCACCTGAATGAGTTTTTGTATACAGAAGTGGAGCAGGACTTGCGAAAGTCGGGAGAGAAGCAGTTCGACTATGTGAATCCAGCCAATCGCCAGGTTCAGATTGAGCGAGAGCAGGTGGCCACGCAGCATCTGAAGGCTATTGGTGCTCTTGTTGATACCATGGCTTACACCGACATCGACTTTGACGAGCAGCCGTTTCCTGTGGAGGCTTCCGTCATTATCCCTGTCTACAACCGTGTGCGCACCATCAAGGATGCCGTTGAGAGCGCCCTTTCACAAAAGACAACCTTCCCCTTCAACGTCATTGTCGTTGATAACCACAGCACCGACGGCACCTCCGACATCCTGTCCAGTATGTATGGCAACAAACAGAACGCGCTCGTCCACCTACAGCCTAAGCGCACCGATCTCGGCATTGGTGGCTGCTGGAATATGGCGATAAATGACCCACGCTGCGGGCGATTTGCCGTACAGCTGGACAGCGACGACCTCTATTCCTCAGAGCAAACTCTGCAACGCATTGTTGACGCTTTCCGTGAGCAGAAAGCCGCGATGATTGTGGGCTCCTACCGCATCTGTAACTTCCAGTTAGAGACGCTGCCGCCAGGCCTCATCGACCATCGCGAATGGACTGAAGAGAACGGGCCGAACAATGCCTTGCGCATCAACGGCCTGGGCGCTCCAAGAGCTTTCTTCACGCCGGTGCTGCGCCAGTTCCAGTTGCCCAACACCAGCTACGGCGAGGATTATGCGATGGGCTTGGCCTTCAGCCGCAGCTATCGCATCGGCCGTATCTACGACGAACTGTATCTGTGTCGCCGCTGGGAGGGTAACAGCGACGCCGCTCTCAGCATAGATCGCGTCAATGCGAACAATCTCTATAAGGACCGTCTGCGCACGATAGAGATTCTAGCCCGCCAGAGGATGAATAAAGAGAAAAGTGGAAAGTGGAAAGAGGAAAGTGGAAAGTGGAAAGAGGAAAGTGGAAAGTGGAAAGAGGAAAGTGAGACTTTACATCGTTTCTTTGACCTTCAGTTGAGTCAGTGGCCTGAGGCTTTGCAGCGCTACCGCGACCTGACGGAAGTACAGACAAAAGAGCTGCACGTGGGTAAGCTGACATTAGCCGCCCAATATAATCCTGCACGCATCCGCTCTACAGGCGCCAGCATTACGAAGCAGGCGCTGGCCGAGCGTCCTTGTTTCCTCTGCAAGGAGAACAGACCGAAGGAGCAACTCACCTTTAACCTCTCACCTCTCACTACTCACCTCTTGGTCAATCCCTTCCCAATCTTGCCCATGCACTTCACGCTGCCTGCGGACGAACACCAGCCGCAGCGCATTAAGCCGCTCTTTGGGCAGATGATGGAGCTGCTAACGAAATATCCAGAACTGACCGTCTTCTACAACGGTCCGCGTTGTGGCGCTTCAGCTCCCGATCACGCCCACTTGCAGGCTGGCACAACGGGAATGTTGCCTTTGCAGAAGGAGTGGCTGCGACTGACGGGAAACATGAAACCCATTGCTCATCCCTATGACGATGCGCTGATAGCCATCATCACAGATTATCCCTGTACCGCAGTTGCTATCTGCAGCAAAGACTCGACAGTTGTTGAGCAGCTGTTTATGCAACTTTACAACACGTTACCCATTATGGAAGATGAGGATGAGCCGATGATGAATGTTGTCAGCTGGCGGGAAAAGGACAATTTCATTACTGTGGTTTTCCCTCGCAAGAAACATCGTCCCGACTGCTATTATAAGGAAGGCGACGAGCGGTTGCTTGTCAGTCCCGGTGCCTTGGATATGGCCGGTCTGCTTATCACTCCACGCGAGGAAGACTTCCACAAGTTGGACGCTGAAAAGGCCGTAGCCATTCTGCAAGAATGTAGTCTTGATCTTTCACAACTCAGCATTGCCCGATGAGTACAGATAATATACCCAGGGTGACCGTTGGCATTGTCTGTGCGCAGCGCATCGAGTTTTGTCTCAACGGTACGTATCGGGCTAAAGGCAAAACGGTCAGCGGCCCTCAGACAGTAGAACTTTCCGACGGCGCCCTGCTCTGGCAAGGACAGCAATTCCGTGAGTTGTGCTTCACGCCCCTTACCTCTCACCAGCCTCTCCCCACTTTCACCCTGAACGATGTGACCATCGGCAACGGTTTCCACTGGGAGCGTCATCAGCAGCAGACTTTCCTTGGTATGTTGAAGCTTGTTGTCGATGCCGGTCAGATACAGGCCATCAACGAATTGCCTGTGGAAGATTATCTGGAGAGCGTCATCTCCAGCGAGATGAGCGCCACCTCGTCTTTGGAGTTCCTTAAGGCACATGCTGTTATCAGCCGCTCATGGCTGCTGTATCAGAAGGAGGAGAGAGAAGAGAGGAAAGAGGAAGGAGGAAAGAGGAGAGAGGAGAGAGGAAAGAGGAAAGAAAATACTGAGAAGAACGAGGTGTTGAGATGGTACGACCGTGAGGATCACGTACTCTTCGATGTCTGTGCCGACGACCACTGTCAGCGCTATCAGGGACTCACTACTCAGCGCTCATCACTGCCCATTCAGGCTGTCAGTGCCACGCGTGGCCAGGTGCTTATGTTCAACGGTGAGCTGTGCGACACACGCTTCTCGAAATGCTGTGGTGGCCACACCGAGGAGTTCCAGTATTGCTGGGAGGACACACCAAAGCCCTACTTGCAGAGCGTGGAGTGCCGGTGGTGCGACACGCAGGACAAGAACATCCTGCGACAAGTGCTCAACGACTACGACCAGGAGACGAGCGACTTCCACGACTGGACGGTAGCGTACACAGTTGAGGAGTTGTCGGCATTGGTTCGTGAAAAACTAAAGACAGACTTAGGCGACATAACAGACCTCGTCCCCTTGGATCGCGGAAAAAGCGGCCGCATCTGGCGTCTCAGGATTGTGGGCACCAAGTGTTCGCTCATTATCGGCAAGGAATTGGAGATTCGCCGTGCCCTTAGTCCCACCCATCTGTACAGCTCGAACTTCGAGGTAGAGAAAAGCGGCAGCTCATTCATCCTTCACGGCCACGGCTGGGGCCACGGCGTGGGCCTCTGCCAGATTGGCGCCGCTGTGATGGCTCACGAAGGAATGAAATATCGTGACATCCTGTTGCATTATTATCCAGGAGCAGAAATCAAGGAAATTTATTAAGATGAAACCAACAAAGAGAAACCCGTGGGCATGGATTCCCACCTTGTATATTGCTGAGGGTTTGCCCAACGTCATCGTGACATCGGTGGCTGTAGTCCTTTATATGCAGATGGGCCTGAGCGACGCGCAGATAGGCCTCTACACCGGCTGGCTGGGCTTGCCTTGGATCATCAAACCGCTGTGGAGCCCGTTTGTTGACTTGTATAAAACGAAACGCTGGTGGGTGCTGCTGACTCAGGTATTGTTAGGCTCGTCGTTGGCGGGCATTGCCTTTACGCTGAATACTTCGTTTTGGTTGCAAGGCACGCTGTTCTTCTTTTTCCTCATGGCCTTCAGCAGTGCCACACACGACATTGCCGCCGACGGCTATTACATGCTGGAATTAGATGAGCACAAGCAGGCCTGGTTTGTGGGCATCCGCAACACTTTCTATCGCTTGGCCGTCATCTTCGGCAATGGCGCGCTGGTGCCTTTGGCCGGACTGTTGCAGGAGTATTACCCTGAGAGCAAGGCCTTTGCCTGGGCCCTCGTCTTCTACGGCACAGCTGCTCTCTTTCTTGCCATCTGGCTTTACCACACTCGCATGATGCCTAAGGCCGATTCCGACGTTCAGCGCGATGCGACAGCAGCCGAAATAGTGCGCGGCCTGAAGACCATGCTTGTGGCATTTGTCCACAAGATGCCTTGGAAGCCGATGCTGGCAGCCATCCTCTTCATCTTGTTCTACCGTTTCCCTGAAGCCCTGCTCAATGCCATGAGTAAGACCTTCCTCACCCGTCCGCAAGAGGACGGCGGACTGGGGCTTACTCTCGTTCAATATGGCGTGAGCTACGGCACTGTGGGACTCATCGGTTTGCTTCTTGGCGGCATTGTGGGCGGATGGCTGGCTTCACGCGACGGTCTGAAGCGTTGGCTCTGGCCTATGGTATGCGCTATCACTTTGCCTGATATCGTCTATGTCTACATGAGCCTCGCCTTGCCTTCCAACATGCTGCTCGTCAGCTCGTGCATCTTCATCGAGCAGTTCGGCTATGGTATGGGCTTCACCGCCTTGACGCTCTACATGCTCTATTTCGCTATGGGTGAGTTCAAGACCAGCCACTACGCCATTTGTACAGGCATCAGCTACCTCGGCCTGCAGGTGCCGGGCATGTTCAGCGGTTTTCTGAAGGATGCTGTGGGCTATTCCACATTCTTTATCATTGTGATGGCGCTCTGCTCTGTCACCTTCCTTGTGGCAGCTTTCATCCACATCGATCCGCAGTTTGGTAAGAAAAATTCTACAGAGAAATAGGGCGTTTTCCTTTGCGGAACGAGAAATAAGCATTATCTTTGCACACGTATTAACTCATAAAAACACAGAAAACCATGAAAAAGATTTTCTCACGCATCATGATGCTGGCCACGATGATGGCAGCCATGACCACCTTCACAAGTTGTGAGGAGGAAGACGACTACATCGCCCAGCAGCTGCGCAATGGCGACTGGCAAGGCTATGTGGGCGCCTACTACAGCGACCGCTGGGGCATCAGTGGCAGTACATACGCTACGGTGATGCGCTTCGAGTCGAGAGGCGAATATTACACCAGCGGACGTGGCTATGAGCTGAACTACAATGTCAATTCACCTCATTATGACTATGCCTGCAGCTCGTTTAAGTGGTTTATCGTCGATGGCGAGATTACGCTGCTCTATGATGACGACGTCTGGACGCCTATCTATATCATCGACTACTCGCTGGGCAGCAGCTGGTTCCGCGGGAAAATCTACACACCCACTAACCGTCGCATCCAGTTTGAGTTCGAGAACGTTGCCTACAGCGACTGGGATTACTATCGTAACGGACATTACGGCAACTATGGTGATTTTGGTGACCCGCGCTATTACCACTCTCGCACTGCTCCCTCAGACATCGAAGAGGTTCCCTTCCTCGACCGCACGGACATTGCACGCGAGAAGAGCGGCGATCCTGAGGCCTTCAGCGTAGCCAGCGGCGAGTTTGCCAAGGCCATTCGGGAGAGAGCAGGAAAGTAGACTTTTGCCGATTTCCCTAACAAGAATAGGTTTTCCCCTAATGCCATTTAGGGGAAAACCTTTTGTTTTGCCCCTTTCTTGCCTTATCTTTGCATCAACAAAAACCATTTAATACCTACGATTATGAAAAAGTTTTATACCTACATGATGATGGTGCTGATGCTCAGCATGGCAACCGTTTCCCTCACAAGCTGTGAGACTGATGATCAGTATGAGGCCGACACCCTGGTTACCGGCGACTGGCAGGGCTACTTGGGCGCATACTATTATGACCGCTGGGGATTGGCCGGCAATACCTACGAAACCGTCATTCGCTTCGGCAGCTCTGGCTACGGCGCCACCAGCGGACGCGGCTACGAGGTGGACTACGACACGCGCTCACCCTTCTACGACTACGCCTACTGCGAGTTTACGTGGTCAGTTGTCAATGGTGTCATCACGCTCATCTACGACGACAGCATGTGGGCGCCCGTCTACATCAGCGACTACTCTCTGTCAAAGAGCTACTTCTCGGGCTACATGAACGATGGCACCAACCGCGACATCCGCTTCCGTCTTGAGAACGTGCGCTTCGCCTATTGGGACACCTACCGCAACGGCTACTACTACGATGACTACTACTACGATGACTACTACTACTCACGCGCAACCCGCGCCGATGAGTCAGACAGCACCGCAGTGAGCACTGGCAGCACGCCCGTAGTCAACAATGGCAAGAGCATCCTTAGCGGAGCCTTCGCAAAGGCTGTTCAGAAATAACGAAATGTTGACCCTACTCCTGTTCCTCCCTTCATGGGGAGGGGCTGGGGTAGGGGCAGTTGTGATTTTTTCTTTACAAAAGTGTTAAAGAAACAGGGTTTTGCGAGGCTGAGAATGGCTCAGAATTGAAGACAGGACAATTTGCAGAAAAAAACGCGAAAATGAGAAGGGTTGGCTATCTCGCTGATTGGCAGGTGCTTAGCCCATATTTCTGTTTGCCGGGAGCATCCTCGTTTTCAAAAAGGTATATCCGCGTGAAAAAAAGTCAATGCCTTTTTTTTACGCGGAGCCTCTTTTTTAGCAAAAGTCAGCCGTTCTGAAGCAAAAACAGGCCCTTTCAGAGGCTGAAAAGCTGCGCAAAACCCATAGGTGTGCAGTTTTTGAACCTCACTCATGCCCATTTGTAGACAGAAAGGTTGCAAAAACTGTCTTTCTGCTTCTATTTCGCGTTTTTGTTTTGTAAAATATTCGGAATAATTTTTCTTTACATAATGCAAGAAGACCTTGGTCGCTTCGTTAGCATGTTCCAAGAAGATAAGTGCAGATATATCAACTTTTTTAGTTAAATCGTAGTTTTTACACGAAAAGAATCTTTTTTTTTCGTTTTTTTCTTTAATTTTGCACGGTTTTTATTTTCGCAGACTTTCTTATGTCCAACAATTACCATAATATGAAGAAGATATTGCTATCGTTGTTAATACTTCTGCTGCCATTGCTGCCGGCTATGGCACAGACCGTTCAGAAGGGCTACTATCGTATTCGTAACTCTACGACAAACCGCTATATTTTCCTTGTCGACTACAAGACGAAGGGCATTCTTGTGGCTGAGACAAGTTATGACGTTGATGCGCTTCGCACCCTCGGCGGTTTCTCGAATGTTGTATCCGATCCTTCCACCGTCTATTATATCGAGAATAAGGGCGGCACAAAATATGACCTGAAGAGTCAGGGAAAGGGCGTGCACGATTTCGTGGGGCGCTATCTCATCGCCAAGCCTGTGACAGATGCAAACGGTACTCATTACACCGCATCGGGCATCTATCAGGGTATTGAAGTGTTCCTTTACGATTCAGAACCTGATCCTGACAATCCTGACGACGGTGGATACTTGATGACAGGTGGAGATAATAATCTGAGACTGTGGGACATTCTCCCCGTCAAAGCCACAGACAACAACAACTTTTTCGGCATCCAGCCGGAGGTGACCGTTGGCGGACAGCGCTATGCACCGTTCTACGCCTCTTTCCCCTTCACTCCTGTATCCAGCGATATGAAGGTGTACACCGTCAGCAAGGTTGAGGGCAGCAAGGCTTACATGGCAGAGGTGAATGGCAAAGTGGCCGGTGGCACACCTGTCATCATTGCATGTCCTGGTGCCACGCCCTCCGACAACCGCATCAATATTGAGATGCAGGATGTCGCCAAGCCTGCCAATAAGCTCAGCGGCGAGTATTTCAACAGCTCCGACTTCTGTGGTTCCAAGGCCTACCACTATAATGCTCTGCCTTGGGATGCCAATACCATGCGTGTTCTCGGTACTACTAAGGACGGCAGGTTGGGCTTCGTGAAGAACACGAAAATGAAGACCATTCCCCGCAACAAGGCCTATCTCGTGGTGAGTGCTAATGCACCCGACGAAATTACGCTGGAGATGCAGGGCGAACAATTGCGAGGCGACCTCAATGGCGACAATCTGGTCAACGGCACCGATCTGGTGGCAATGGTCAACATGATTATGGAACAAATACCACAGACTAGTGCCGCCGACCTGAGCGGCGACGGGCAGGTGAACGGCACCGACCTGGTGATTCTGGTTGGCTTAATCCTAAACGCGCAGTAATTGACGAATAAAAACATAAAAACAATAAGAATTATGAGAAAGAAACTGTGTTTGTTCTTGACATCGCTGCTACTGGCGGCTGTCCATGCTGTGGCAGCACCAGCCAGCCTCTCTATCCAGAACTTTTCGATCAGAGGCGGTGAAACGAAGGTGATGTACATCAACCTTAACAACCCTAGCGATCAGATTACGCTGGTGCAGTTTGACATGCAATTGCCGGAGGGACTCTCAATACCGATGTCGGATGGCGATTATTCCGTAGACATTGCAGGGCGCACCACGCAAAAAAAACACTCACTCGAATGTAAAGCAGTGGGTGGAGCATATCGCTTCCTGTTGTACTCTTCCTCCAATACGGTGTTTAGTGGTACTAGCGGAGCTATTATCAGTGTGACCCTGAAAGCTGCCAGCAGCTTCAACGGTGGTGAAGTCCGTCTGGAGAATATTCTTCTGGTGACTCCGGATCAAGTAGAAACAAAGCCTGATCCTTACGTCTATACCATCGAAGGAGTAACTTTCGTCAGTGGCATCACCATCAGTCCTGCCAGCACAGAGGTGGAGCAGCGTAAAACCATTCAGCTGTCGGCAACAGTGTCTCCCGACAATGCTACAGACAAAAGCGTGGCATGGAGCAGTGCTAACAACAGCATTGCCAAGGTCGACAATAACGGAGTGGTGACGGGTGTAGCAGTTGGCAACACAGTGATCACTTGTGAGGCACAAGATGGTAGCGGCGTGAAAGCTACCTGCAATGTAAAGGTGACGGCTTCAACGGATGCGCCGGTGCTGACGCTTGCCTCATTTAATGTGACTGGTGACGGCATCGTAGGAACGGAACATCAGGTGGTCTACTCTGTCAAGAACACTGGCGGTGACTTTAATAGCCCGCTCTATATCTTTGCCAAAGGCAGCAAAGAATCTCAGGCCAAGCAAATCTTTAGTGGCAATGTTGCCATTCCTTACGGCCAGACTGTGGGAAACACGAACTCTCCATTGAAATACACCTTTACGGCGGCTGACACTTATCGCGTATGGATGGCCACCGACGCACAGGGAAGCAAGTCATTAGGCGAGAAGTCTGTTGTAGTAACGCCTGCAGCCACGCTGACTGCCAAGAGCTATACGCGCAAATACGGCGACGAGAATCCAACCTTTGAATTCACAGCCGACAAAGGCGGATATACTGGCACGCCGAAAATCACCTGCGAGGCAACTAAGAACTCGCCTGTGGGAACATATCCCATCGTCATTACTCAGGGAACGGTGGACAATAAGTATGTGACTTATCAGAACGGCACGCTGACCATTGAAAAAGCACCGCTGACAGTGACTGCTCAGTCGGCCATGATGCGTCAGGGCACACAGTTGCCTACGTTCAGCGCAAAATACAATGGTTTCAAGAACAATGACACTCAGAGCGTGCTGACCAGCCAGCCGAAGTTCAGCACTACGGCCACAGCCACCAGTCCTTTGGGTGACTACACCATCACAGTGAGTGGCGTTGCTGCCCAGAACTATGAGCCCAAATACGTTAATGGCACGCTGACCATCGTAGGCCAGCCTGGCGACGTAAACCGCGACGGCGAGATCAATACCACCGACGTGGCTGATGTTGTGCTGTACATACAGGGCAAGCCTAACGGTATACCGACATTGTTTGATGCCGACCTCAACAACGACAATAAGGTCAATACGACCGATTTGACGCAGGTTGTCAATCTTGCTATGACCGACAACAGCTATGCGCTTGCCGACAAATTCTATGTGGAGAACGCTACCGTGCAGGCGGGAAGCGCTTGCAATCTGAGTGCCGTGTTGGCTTCAGCTGATATGAGCCAGTATTGTGCTTTCCAGTTCGACATCGCTCTGCCACAGGGTGTGACACTGAAAACTGCTGATGTGAAGCTTTTGGCCAGCCACTTCAACGACTCGAAGCCAAACCTCGACATCAAGCAACTGCCCAGTGGCGCATGGCGACTGTCATGTTTCTCAAATACCAACCTGACCTTGAAAGGCCAGAAGGATGCCATTGTCACGATACCGGTCACAATTGCACAAAGTATTGAAGAGGAAACTATTTACGGCCGTATCCAGAACATCGTGTTCACCCAGCTTTCAAACGGCATGGCGAAGACGGTGAGAATGGATGGCTCGTCATTCAACATTAACCTGAAGAAGGAAGCTCCTGTTGAGCATATTGTTGTGAAGGCCATGAGCTATAGCCGAAAGTATGGTGAGGCAAATCCGAGCTTCGAATATACTGTGGAGGGCGGTACGCTGAATGGCAAGCCTGAGATTGTATGTGAAGCCAAAACCGACTCACCTGTTGGCAGTTATGCCATTGTTGTTCGCAAGGGCAGTATCACCAACGCTGAGGTTGAGTTTGTCAATGGTACGCTGACAGTGACAAAGGCTGCTCAGACCCTCAGTTGGGAACAAAACCTTACCAACCTGAACATCAATGACCAGATTGAGTTGACAGCCACCGCTACATCGGGTCTTCCTGTAACATATACTGTGGAAGACAATGACGTATGCGAAATCTACAAGGCAGATTCAAAGACATTCATCATCTGCAAGAACCCCGGCATTGCAATCATCAAAGCTATGCAGGAGGGTAATGGCAATTACGAGCCGACGTCTATCCTGAATAATGTAGTGACGGTGAATAAGCCTGCTGTAGAGATGGTTGCGCTTTCAATCAAGCAGGTTGGCAGCGGCACTATCACACAGAGCGTCGTAAAGGGCGATACGTTCTCGTTCAGAATCATTCCGCAGGAGGGTTGGCGTATTCATTCGCTGACATTCAACGGCGTCGACTACACCTCTCAGATTGATGAGTCGAACAGCTTTGTTACTCCGCAGATTGACAGTGACGCCGTCATATCCATTGCATACGAAGATGGAGAAAGCGGCATTGCATCTGCAAGAATGGAGAAGTCAAGAGTGCTTGGCACCCCGAATGGCATCAGCATCTCTGGTGTTTCAAAGGGTGAAGACGTGTCAATCTATGATTTGGGAGGCCGACAAGTGTTCCATTCAAATACCGTCGGAAATGAAATACAGGTGCCCTTACCTACAGATGCCGTCTATTTGGTGAAGATCGGGTATCAGACGATAAAGATAGCCTTGTAATAATAAAGGAGTCCGCTTCAAAAAGTGGACTCCTTTATTATCCTGTTATTGGTGGGAGCTAAATTCCCAGCCCGCCCTGAAAGGATACGTCTACCGCCTTGCTCTGCAGAATGCGTGAGTAAGGCGGTACGTCGTGTGTGAGCCAGATGTTACCGCCGATGACGCTATGGTGGCCAATGGTGATGCGGCCTAAGACGGAAGCGTTAGAATAGATGGTGACATTGTCCTCGATAATGGGATGGCGCGGAACATTGAGCATATTGCCCTCGGCATCATACTTGAAACTCTTGGCACCTAAGGTAACGCCCTGATAGAGGGACACGTGGTTGCCGATGATGGCTGTCTCGCCGATGACAACACCCGTACCGTGGTCGATGGAGAAATACTCGCCGATGGTAGCGCCGGGATGGATGTCGATGCCGGTCTTCGAGTGGGCCTGCTCGGTGATGATGCGGGGAATAACGGGCACCTGCATCTGGTGCAGTACGTGGGCCAGACGGTAATGCGTCATAGCCATCATTACGGGGTAGCAGTAAATGACCTCGCCGTAGTTGGTGGCCGCAGGGTCGTTTTGGAACATGGCGACCACATCGGTATAGAGCAGGCGTTTCACCTCAGGCAACTCGTCAATGAACTTCAAGGCAATTTCTTCGGCAGAGGCTTGTACGTCGCTCTCGCTACATTCCTTGCAGAACTGCAGTCCACGACTGATTTGACGGCACAGCACGCCGTAGAGCTCCTCCATGTTCACTCCCACATGGTGGCGGCGCAACTGCTCGTCAGGCTGGCGACGATAGAAATAGTCGGTGAAGATGATATCGCGCGACAGACGAACAATATCCAGAACTTCATCGACAGAGGGCAGGGGAGAGTGGCCTTCCGGCATCATTGCCTCTTCCGTCTCGTCAAGCTTGGAGAGCTTTGCCACATTACGCAGCAGCACCTCGTTGATGATTTTACATTCCATGATTGTGATTCATCTTTTTCATGCGTTGTCAGCCGTTGTGAAGATGATACGTTAATAAAGGGTGAACTTGGCGTCGTAGATTTTGTGCCCTTTGAAGTAGAGTTCAAAAATGTATTCGCCTTTCTCGTACAATGACTGCGTGGCATTACCCCAGCCTGCAAGCCATACGCCCTGGTCGCGCTCGCCTACTTCTACTTCGAAGCTGCTGTCGTTGGTATATCCTGACGGTGATGAGCTGGAATGGTCAAGAGAACCGTCTGGATCAATGACTTTGTAGGTGAACTCTTCTTCTATTGTGGCACGTCCACTGGGCAGCAGTGAGTTGTAGGTGACGAGTGGGGTGAGGTAGCGCATGTCGTCAGTTTTCAAGCGCAGCGAGGGTTCTTGGAGCGTCTCGCCGTTAAGACGGTTGGCAAACTTACAGTCAGTGACGTAGATGTAGCCCATTTGTTTGGCTAACTCGTCGCATTTGTCGCTCATCTCGTCATCGTCAGGAAGAGCATCGGCGGCTTCTTTGTACAGGTCGTAGGCCGTGCGATAGTCGTTGCGGTCTATGAGACTGCTGGCCAAGTCGGCGTACTCCTGTTTCTGCTTCTTTACCTTTTTGTCGTAAAGCTTTTTAAGGCCGTCAAGTTTGTCATAGACGTCGGGCAGGGCATCGGCGTGCTCATCTTCCAGCTTCTGAATAGGACGGAACAGAGTCATAGCGTCCTCCAGCTGAAGGAAGTCATCGGCCTTGTTGATGGCGTTGCGGCATTTCTCAACCTTCTCTTCGTATTCCTCTTGAGCTGCCTCAGCGGCTTTTTCAGCTTCACTTTTGTTGAAGAACATGAAGTAAGCGCCTGCAGCAATAGCAATCACAAGTAGAATGAGAATGGTGGCAATGAGTCCGCTACGGCTTTTTTTCTCTTGAGGTTCGACCAGCGAGGTTTCTTCAGTCGTCTGGGGCGTCTGAGACTGATGGAAACTGTAAGCCTGCCGGGTGCTTTGGCCAGCAGCACCGATGAAGGGCGCTATACGCTTAATGATGTCATTAACCGACTGCGGGCGCTCCTTACGTGAGGGCTTCATCATCCATTCTATGAGGTCCCGCATCTGCTGGCTCATCGTAGAGGGGAAGTTGAAGGCATCACCTTCGGAGAGGGCCGTTGATGAGGGCGGCTGGTTGAGGCTCTGTATGAAGTAGAGCGTAGCTCCAAGGGCGTAAAAGTCAGTCCATGGGCCGAACTTGTCCATGGCCTGCTCTACTTGCTCCACAGGAGCGTAGCCAGGTGTGTAGCAAAGTGCTGACGATGTCTGGCTGTCTTTAGAGTTAAGCTGTTTGCTGGCGCCGAAGTCAATGAGAAAGGCATCACCATCTTTATTGAGCATGATGTTGCCAGGCTTGATATCAAGGTGCCAGATGCTTTGCGAGTGTACCTTATTCAAGGCATCGAGCACCTGTGGCAGAATATGCCAAACCTGCTCTTCTGTAATGGCTTTTCCACTATGCTTGATTTTCTCGGCCAGCGACTCGCCGTCGACAAAGTCCATGATGTAATAGACAGTGCCGTTTTCTTCAAAGAGGTCATGCACCCTCACAATGTGCTTATTGTGCAGGTTGCGCAGGCGTATGGCCTCTTTCTTGAACTTTTCCTTCTGGCTTTCGTAGGAATCGTGATTGTCGGGCACACTGACAGTGACGTTGTTGCCGTTACGCATGTTGACGCCACGCATATAGAACTCTTTCATGGCATAGAGTTCATTGAAGGCCATGTTGCGCACCAGATAGGTGTTGCCGAAGCCTCCCGAGGCCAACTGTTTCTCAATGCGATAGGCACCGCCTCTAAGCAGAACGCCCTGAGCCAGCATAGTGCTTATATCCATAATGAGGATTTACTCTTCGGGTTTCATGTTGGTATAGACGGTCTGCACATCGTCGAAGTCCTCCAGACGCTCTACCATCTTGTCGATGGCTTCACGCTGCTCAGGTGTCACGTCCTTCAGGTCGTTGGGGATGCGGGTGAACTCGGCGCCGGTTACCTCGAAGCCGTCGGCCTCTAAGTGCTTCTGTATGGCGCTGAACGACGACGGATCGCCGTAGATGGTCACCTCGCCCGTCTCTTCGTCTTCATCGAATTCGTCTTCCACACCGTAGTCGATGAGGTCGAGAATCAGCTCGTCCATGTCCAGGCCGTCTTTCTTCTTAAAGGTGAAGACAGCCTTGTGGTCGAAGAGGAAGCTGAGACTGCCCTGTGTGCCAAGGTTGCCGCTGAACTTGTTGAACACCGAGCGCACATCGCCCACGGTGCGGGTGGTGTTGTCGGTCAGCGTCTCCACGAAAATGGCAACGCCGTGGGGGCCGTAGCCCTCGTAGTTCACTTCCTTGTAGTCGGCGTGGTCTTTGCCCATAGCGTTCTTGATGGCACGCTCGATGTTGTCCTTCGGCATGTTCTCGCGCTTTGCGTTGGCGATGCAGGCGCGCAGTGCAGGGTTCATGTCGGGCTCGGGACCGCCAGCCTTAACGGCGATGGCAATCTGCTTGCCAATCTTGGTAAAAGTCTTGGCCATGTGGCCCCATCTCTTCAGCTTTGTAGCTTTACGGTATTCAAATGCTCTTCCCATTGTTTTTTCTTTTTCGTTATTTCGATATTTTGTTATTTCAATATGATTATCGGAGTTCGGCGTTGAGCTGTTTCTTCAGACTGGCAATCAGTTTCTGCATGATAGCATCAATCTGCTTGTCGTTCATCGTCTTTTCCTCGTCCTGCAGGATGAAGTTAACGGCGTAGCTCTTCTTGCCGGCGGGCAAGTTCTTGCCTTCGTAGACGTCGAAGAGCTCAACGCGCTTCAGCAATTTCTTCTCAGCCTGACGGGCTGTCTGCTCAATCTGTGCAAACTCCACAGCTTCGTCGACGAGCAGGGCCAAGTCACGGCTGACAGCTGGATGCTTTGGAATGTCGGTGAAAGTGACGGTGTTCTTGCGTGTGGCTTTCATCAGCTGCGTCCAATTCAGCTCGGCGAAGTAGACGGGCTGCTGCAGGTCGAACTGCTTCAGCAGCTTCTTCGACAGGATGCCCATCTCAATGAGTTTCTTACCTCCGCGATTTTCGATAGTCATGCCAGTAGAGAAAACGGGATTTTCAGTTTTCTTGGTTACCAGCTGGCCTGTCTTCATGCCGATGCGCTGCAGAATGTTCTGCACGTGAGCCGACAGCTCGTAGTATGTGCTGTCTTCGTCGGGATGTGCCCATGAGCCTTCCACGCGCTTTCCCGTAATCCAGATGCCGCAGTAATTCTCTTCTTTGTATGCCTGCATCGGATCGTCGTCGTTCTGTTTATCCGGATCGAAGAAGTAGCAGTTGCCGAATTCGAAGAACCGCAGGTTGGCGTTCTTGCGCTTCACATTATATTCCACGCTCTCCAGTCCGCCATAAAGCAGCGTCTGTCGCATAACACCGAGGTCAGAAGACAGCGGGTTCATAATCTTCACCACGTCCTGCTTGTCGTCATAGTAAGACGACTTACTCAACGAGTTGTTCAGGATTTCGTTGAAGCCTGCGCCTACGAGCTGCTCAGAAACAAGATTCTGCAGCTTGTGCTTGCGGTCTTCGTCTCCCTTGATGACGAGCGATGACTTCAGTTGCGTTGGTATTTCCACATTATTATAGCCATAGATGCGCAGAATGTCCTCCACTACGTCACACGGACGCTGGACGTCTACGCGGAAGGCAGGCACTTCCAACAGTAGACCCTCAGTGCTCTCATTGAGCACCTTCATTTCCAAGCTCTCGCAGATGCTCTTGATGGTTTCCACGGGAATGTCCTTACCCACGAGCGAGTGTACATAGTCGTATTTCAGCTCCACCTTCGGATTTTCCATCGGGGTGGGGTAGACGTCGCGTATCTCCATTGAAATTTTGCCACCTGCCAGCTCCTTGCAAAGGATGGCAGCCTGCTGCAGGGCGTAGATGACGCCGTTGGGGTCGATGCCGCGCTCAAAGCGGAACGATGCGTCGGTTGAAAGACCGTGACGGCGGGCCGACTTGCGAATCCATGTGGGGTGGAAGTAAGCGCTCTCCAATACGACGTTCTTTGTCGTCTCATACGTGCCGCTGCCCTTGCCGCCGAAAACGCCGGCAATGCACATCGGATCCTCGGCGTTGCAGATGGCCAGGTCGCGGTCTGAGAGTTTGTGCTCCACGCCGTCGAGCGTGACGAAGGGCGTGCCCTCAGGCATTGTCTTCACCACAATCTTGTGACCCTTCACCATGTCGGCATCGAAGGTGTGCAACGGCTGGCCGTAAGCCATCATAATATAATTAGTAATGTCTACAATATTATTGATGGGACGCAGTCCGACAGTTGTCAGCTTGTTCTTCAGCCACTCGGGCGATTCCTTCACTTCGCAGTCAGTAATGCTGACGCAGGCGTAGCGCAGGCAGGCTTCCTGATTCTCGATGATGACATCGATGGGCAGGTCGTGGTTGGTGACGACAAAGTCATCACATACGGGACGGTGAAGCGAGGAGGAATAACCATTCTGCTTCAGCCATGCGTAGAGGTCGCGAGCCACGCCCCAGTGCGAGAGTGCGTCGGCGCGGTTGGCAGTGATGTCGATCTCGATGAGCCAGTCGCTCTCCAAATGATAGTATTCGGCAGCAGGCGTTCCTACGACAGCGTCGTCGGGCAGGACGATGATGCCGGCATGCGAAGTGCCGATGCCTATTTCGTCTTCGGCGCATATCATACCGCACGAGTCGACGCCGCGCAGCTTCGACTTCTTAATCACGAATTCCTTGTCGCCGTCGTAGAGCACGCAGCCCAGATCGGCCACAATCACCTTCTGCCCTGCGGCTACGTTGGGCGCACCGCACACAATCTGCGACGGCTCCTCGCGCCCCAGGTCAACTGTTGTTACATGCAGGTGGTCGCTGTTGGGATGGGCCTCGCATGTGAGCACTTTTCCCACATAGAGCCCTTTCAGCCCGCCGCGAATGGACTGCACTTCCTCCAAGGCGTCAACTTCCAGACCTGTAGAGGTGAGCGCATCGCACACTTCTTGAGGCGTCAGTGAGAAATCGACGTATTCCTTCAGCCATTTATAAGAGATGTTCATCTTTTTTACGATTTACGATTTACTGATTTGCGATTTAAGCAATTTGGGTGCAAAGGTACGAAAAAAGAATGAAAGGGCAAACATTCGGGCCATTTTCTTTTGTCATTTCAAATATTATGCCTATCTTTGCCGCGTATTTCAGCACTGAGCAGTTTATCACTCCATCTAAACAACTGACGCATGAAGTTCCAGTTATATATGCCCCAAGCCATCCACCAGCTTGGAAAAAGGAAGAATCAGGAGGACACCATCTATCCAGTTGCAGGTCAGGCTACTGCTGACGACCGTCTCTTTATCGTATGCGACGGCATGGGCGGACATGAAAAAGGCGAAGTGGCCAGTGCCGCCGTGTGTGAAGGCTTGTCGCAGGCCATTGGCGAGCTGTTGCCTGCAGGCGAAGCCCTGACCGACCAGCAGTTTGAGAGCGCCCTGACGAAGGCCTTTGATGCGCTCGATGCTGCCGATGTGGCTCACGAGGGCAAGATGGGCACCACCATGACTTTCCTCTGCCTGCACAAGGGCGGATGCCTCGTGGCGCATATCGGCGACAGCCGCATCTACCACCTGCGCCCGCAATCGGAACAAGTGCTCTATCGCTCACGCGACCATTCCCTGGTGCAGCAGCTCTATGAACTGGGTGAGATCAGCTACAACGAGATGGGCACTTCGCAGCGTAAGAACATCATTCTCAAGGCCATGCAGCCCTTCCAGGAGGAGCGCTCGAAGGCTACGCTGGTGCACATCACCGACATTCTCCCCGGCGACTATTTTTATCTCTGCAGCGACGGCATGCTGGAGCAGATGGAGGACGATGAAATTCTCTCTATCCTCAACATGAATGTCTCTGACGAGGAGAAGGCTGCCGAGCTGGTCAGACGTACCGTTGACAATGCCGACAACCACTCTGCCTACCTCTTGCATATAAAAGACGTGGAGCATGAACCCGGCGACGAACTGCTGGTCAGCGATGAGGAAGAGGCACGCCGCAAGAACAAGGCCCTGAACGACACTCACAAGGATGAGGCGTGGGACAAGTCGATGAAGGAGAATACGGCCTCAGCCGCACCTTCTCAGGAAGCCGTGCCGCATAAAAGTTCAGATAAGAAGAAATTCATTCTCCCGCTCATTCTCTTTCTGATAGCCCTTGGCGTTGCTGCTTTCCTGCTGTTCGGCGGTGAAAAGAAGAAGGCTGGGGAAGAAAGTCAGGACGACGAGCCGACGACCGAAGAGGTGATGGCTGATGACGACGAGGAGACGACAGAAGGCGAAGAGGAGGTTAGCGTCAAAGAAGACGCCAAGGAAGAAGTGGTGAGGCAGAGAGAAGTGCAGGAACCCGATCAGGAGCCGCAGTCGCTGAAGCCGCAGTCGTCAAATAAGAATATGCCGAATGTGAGATTTGAAGGCGGAGTGGACTTCTAGTTAAGAATAACTTGGGACGGACGATTCGGAGGTACGGTGGTACGAAGGTACGGAGGTACGAGAATAGCTTGCACGGCAGCTTTCTGCGTGAGGTCTAATCTCGCACCTCCGTACCACCGTACCCCCGTACCCCCGAAAACTACCAGCTTACCGATAACTAACCTAGATTATTCATGGAAATTTTGTTGAACAGCGTAAGTTATTCTTTTAACACGAATTGCCATTAATTGAACACGAATTTTTCATAAATAAATTTCGTGAATAATTCGTGATAATTCGTGTTTTGACAAAAAAACAATTCATTACCATGAATAATTGAGGCTAAATCTTCAATTCCTTCATAATCTCGCTCATGCGTTGCCGTGTGGTGATGCGTGTGGGAACGAGAGGCAGGCGCAGCACGTTCTCGATGAACCCCATTTCATGCAGCATGGCTTTTACGCCGGCGGGATTGCCGTCGACGAAAAGCAGCGAGAACAAATCAGTGAAACGGTGATGAATCTTGCGGGCCGGCTCATACTCGCCCCGCATCTGCAGGCGTATCATCTTCGAGAACTCCTTCGGCAGCGCATTGCCGATGACCGAGATGACGCCGACGGCACCGCACGACACCATCGGGAATGTCAGCGAGTCGTCGCCGGAGATAACGTCGAAGTCGCGTGGTTTGTTCTTGATAATTTCGTCTACCTGTTCCAAGTTGCCGCTGGCCTCCTTGATGGCCACGATGTTCTGGCAGTCGCGCGCCAGCCGTACGGTGGTCTCAGCCTTCATGTTGACGCCAGTGCGGCCAGGCACGTTGTAGAGCACCACAGGCAGCTCGGTAGCGGCGGCGATGGCCTTGAAGTGCTGGTAAAGACCCTCCTGCGACGGCTTGTTGTAATAGGGACAGACACTCAGCACACCGTCGATGCCCTTGAAGTCGCCAGTCTTCAGCTCCTCCACCACGGCAGCAGTATTGTAGCCGCCACAACCCATCAGAATGGGCACGCGCGCCTGTACCTTGTCTACAACCAAGTCCTTGATTCGCTGCTTTTCCTCGCGCGTCAGCACAGGCGTCTCGCCCGTCGTGGCCAAAATGCAGAAAAAGTCAGCACCGTTCTCCAGCTGATATTCCACCAGGCGCAGCAATGCCTCATAGTCCACCTCGCCGTTTTGCTTGAAAGGCGTCACCAAGGCAATACCCAGCCCCTTGAAAATATTGTAAACCATAAAAGTCTTGTTTCTTCTTATTGATTGCAGGAGCCGACGCTTCCAGGCACCGGAGCCATATAATCCCGACGCTGGGAAGCGTAGGCTCCTGCTTAGTGGCTGCAAAGGTACGAATAAAAATGAAGATTGAAGATGGAAAAACAAAGAATTTTGCCCTGCTCATGTAATTTTTTTGATAAATCGTTAACCGATATTGTTTTTTTTTGTAACTTTGCATCAAATAATACTCTGACCTATGATGAAAAAAACCTTTTTAATCCTTGCCGCGTTGCTTCTCATAGGGGTAACAGGCGCAAATGCACAGCAGAAGCAGTACCAGCTCTACGGCATCGGCTTCTACAATCTGGAGAATTTGTTTGACACCTGCCACGACGTGGGTCACAACGACTACGAATACCTGCCCGACGGCACCAACCGCTGGACAGGACTGAAGTACACCCACAAATTGCGCAACATGGCGCAGGTGTTGTCTGAGATGGGCACCGACAAGATTCCCATCGGCTGTGCCGCCATCGGCGTCAGCGAGGTGGAGAACGCCAAGTGCCTCACCGACCTCTGCGAGCAGGAACCTCTGAAGGCACGCAACATGCAGTTCGTTCACATCGAGGGACCCGACCAGCGCGGCGTCGACTGTGCCCTGATCTACAACCCGAGGCTCTTCAAGGTGAACGACGCGAAGCTCTATCCCTACGTCTACGTCAAGCCCGAGGACTCACTGCGCGCCACCCGTGGATTCCTCACCGTGAAAGGCACTCTGGCCGGCGAAGATGTGGCCATCATCGTCAACCACCTGCCGTCGCGCTTCGCTGTCTCATACTATCGTGAAGAGGGCGGCCGGCAGATACGCATCATAAAGGAAGAACTGCTGCGTGAGAACCCCAACGTGAAGCTGTTCATCATGGGCGACATGAACGACGACCCGCAGGACAAGTCCATGTCGGAGGCCTTGGGAGCCGTACGCAAAATCAAGGATGTGGAAGAAGGCGGACTGTGGAATCCCTGGTGGGACGTGCTCGCATCGGGCACAGGCACCCTGCAGTACGACGGCGGCTGGAACCTCTTCGACCAGATCATCCTCTCGCGGTCGCTGCTCGACACCAGGCACATGAAGAGCGGCAAGCCAGTAGACCTGAAGAAGATTGACACCTCGACACTGAAATACTACAGTCATCAGATTTTCCGCCGCGACTACCTCTTCCAGCGTGAAGGCCGCTACAAGGGCAACACCAAGCGCACACATGCCGGCGGCGTCTGGCTCGACGGCTACAGCGACCACCTGCCCACCGTGGTCTACGTGGTGAAGGAAGCCCAGTAAGTATTCCAGCCGTATGTGTCAAAAATCTTTACAAAAGTGCCGGAAAAACAGGGTTCAACGAGGCTGAGAATGGCTCAGAATTCACGACAGGACATTTTGCTGAAAAAAACGCGAAAATGAGAGGGGTTGACTATTCCGCTGATTGACAGTCGCTTAGCTCATATTCCTGCCTTTCGGGAGCATCCTCGTTTTCAAAAAGGTATATCCGCGTGAAAAAAAGTCAATGCCTTTTTTTCACGCGGAGCCTCTTTTTTAGCAAAAGTAAGCCCTTCTAAGGCAAAAATAGCACCATTTAGAGACTGAAAAGCTGCACAAAACCCACACAGGTGTGCAGTTTTTGAGCCACGCTCATGCTCATCCGATGACCGACCGGCAGCAAAACCCAGCCTTTCCGCTTCTATTTCACGAATTTCATTTGTAAAAAAATCGGAATAAATTTTCTTTACATTATTGTATGCCTACGGCGTAACACGAATACCCATAAATGACCACGAATTTTTCATAAATAATAATTTGTGAGTCATTCTTGCGTCATTTATGGTCATTCATGTAGTGTCGCAGACATAAAAATAATCAGGCTAAACCTACGAACAATTATTAGTTTATTAGTTGTTTTTCGTGTTTTTCGATGTTGAAAATAATCACATCTAAAAAACCCGAAACCCACGAACAAGTATTAGTTCCTTTCGAGTTTTTCGATGTTGAAAATAATCACATCTAAAAAAAACGAAACCCACGAACAAGTATTAGTTCCTTTCGAGTT
This sequence comes from uncultured Prevotellaceae bacterium, assembly GCA_902778535.1. Taxonomy (GTDB): domain Bacteria; phylum Bacteroidota; class Bacteroidia; order Bacteroidales; family Bacteroidaceae; genus Prevotella. The sequence continues at coordinate 17,560 of CACYYG010000004.1, read as the reverse complement.
TTTCGATGTTGAAATAAAAGAGTTTGATGAATAATTCAGGCTAAAACCTGTCGGCATTGCCGATTCGCTGGATAGCCACGGATAGCTACATGTAGGTTAAATGAGTTTAAATTTCCTTAAACTACTGGTCTGTTTTTCCTGTACATTATTTATAATAGTTACTTTTGCATGCACATAATACTTTACGTCAAGAAAATTCTATTTTTACTAATTACTAACTTTAATAACTACTTTATGAAAAAATTAAAACTATTCATTGCTGCCCTTGCCTTATTGGGTGGGGTAAATCTTGCTAATGCGCAGACGGACGTGACCAGCACGTACATCACGAATGCAGACTTTTCTTCTACTGATGGATGGACTCAAAATCATTCAACTCAGTATTGGGCACTTGGAAATGGATTGATTGGTACTTATGTTGTTACAAACGATAAGAAATCAACGACTGATGCTACTCATTTATCTACAGAGTATTGTCTTGGTATTCAGTGCCGCTGGAAAAGTAGCTTTGCTAACTTTACTCAAACGACATCTGAACTTCCTGTTGGCGTCTACACGCTGACTTATGATGTACAAAACACTAACACCTCCACAACTTCAAAGACCTATGCCAACCATTTCAAGGTAACTGTAGGCGAAGATACATACCCCGATCAAAAAACAGAGTGGATGAGTAGTAGTCCTAATTGGACAACACATACGATATCATTCACGCTTAATGCAGTTGCTACTGCTACTATCAGTCTGGGCTATGGAACTGAAAATAACGATATAGGCTCTGGAAATACTCCACATCTATATGTTAGCCACCTAAAGCTAATGTACACTCCTTTTGCAACATCAGAAGACTATCAAAACCTAAATTCTGCCATTTCTACTGTTGAGAACAAGGCTTGGGGCTTTGATGCCGGGGAGTATGCTCCTTATAATTATGTAGAAGTGCTGGCTGCTTTGGCAGAGGCAAAAGCAATTGACCAGGAAGCCAACAACAGCCAGGTTACGATTCAAGGTCTCACAGCAACGTTAAACGGTGCAACATGGACGGCCAACACTGAGGAAGTGAATGCTATTTGGGATCCTAGCTTTGAACATCAATACAGCACAACCGGAAATGTTCAGCCGATAGCATGGACTGGAACAAGTGGTCATGATGACGCTTATAATGTTCGCTGGATGTGGAATGTGAACAGCAACGCAGGATTGGCAGCAACATCTAGCAACAAAGCGCTCTTTACAAAGTTTGGCGCTTTCTATGGCCAACAGGATGGTTACACCTTGCCTTTGAATGAAAACACATACTATACCATCGCCTTCAAGTATGGTGGTTGGAGTGACTGCAAAAAGGATGGATATGTTACTGTCACTGATGCGAACAATGGCGGTATTAGCTTGGTTCCCTCTAAAGACCTTCCTCTTGATGCTGTTGACGGTAATTCTAACCCCGCATCTTGGAAAAAATATTCTGCTATTTTCAAATCAAACGAAGCAGGCAACTATGTTCTTGGCCTTCGCATGAGTAGTGAAACCGTACAGAGCCAGTACGCCTATGGCGACTTTGTTCTGAAAACAACCACTCAAGCTGAAGCCACAAACTATTACAATTCAGTCCTCGATGAAGTGAATGCTGAGTACGAAGAAGATGTTCCTGGCGGGACGGAAAAGTCAAACTTCAAATCGGCTATCGATGCAAGTATTGAGGGCAAGACTGTTGTAGAAATAATGGAGGCTGCCGCCGAGCTCAAAACACTGCATGACAAATACGTTGCTGCTAAGCCTTCCTATAGTAAGTTCTATACAGAGAAAGCACGGGCACTGGCCATCGGCGTTCAAGAAACCGATATTACCATTGTTCCTGAACTTGCCAGCGAAGTACAGAATGCCCTCAACGCTCTCATTGTATTAGAGGATGCTACTGCAACGGCCAATTACACCATTGATGCTACGGACATTTTCGGCTCATGGACAACTCAGAATATGGATTCTAAAGATAATGAACACTGGAGTGGCAGTACCGCAACCTATTTTGACAGATGGCAAACTAGTGGTTATACTTCGTCCATTACAAATACAACCACTTTACCAGCAGGTAAGTATGTGTTCAAAGTGGCTGCCCGCGCACAAGAAGGTGGTATTAACGGTGCCTTTAACATGAGCGTGAAAATTGGTGATAATGCCGTCTACGAGAATTTTGTAGCAAAGAATAATACCGGCAAGGGCATTGACACCTCTGGCGCTGCCAACTATGGTGATGGTACTTTCGCTAACAACGGTGCTGGCTATGGTTGGGAATGGCGCTTTATCGGCTTTGAACTTGATGAAGAGACATCTGTCGAAATGAAGGCTTATGCGCAAATTTTAGCAAATAACTGGGTCGGTTTCTCTGATGCGACACTGCTTACCACTTCTGACAATATTGAGATTTGCCGCCAGATGTATGAAGCTTCTAAAGCTACTGCTGAAGCAGCCCGTGACAACACTACATACGAAAACGTGGATGGTTCTGAAAAGAAAGCATTAACCGATGCCATTGATGCAGAAGTTCCTGATCCTGCTACTGTTACTTGGTATCAATCGCAGAAGACGGCACTGGACAACGCCACGGAAGCTTTTATCGCTGCAAAGGATAATTATGATGCGCTTGCTACTGCTATTAGCAATGCCAATGCCTTAATAGAATCTGCTCTTAACGTAGGTGATGGTGTTTTCCAGATTCCGACATCTGCAAAGAACACTCTTGAAAGTGCAACCAACACTGCATCTGACACCAAGAGCAACACGGCTACGACTGCTGATATTGCTGCCTCTGCTGCCGAGACATTGAATGGAGCGATTGAAACCTTCACTGCTACAGAGCTGAATGTTCCCGCTGCTGATACTCGTTACAACCTTGTGGTGGCTACTACTGGCCATGCCAAGAACGGCAATCCTGTAATTATTGTTTCTGGTACAACAAGTGCGAACAACCCCACAGGCTATGTGCTATACGCCAATCTTGCTACCAACAAGAACATGGCACAGGCTTTAACTTTTACTCAGGTTAGTGGTAACACTTATAACATCTGTTTTGAGACAGCCGATGGTCCTGCTTACCTCACCTACGGTAAGACCAATGGAAGTGCTGCTGGATGGGCTGACTCACAGATTCAGGCAACCACCGATGATACAAAGAAAGGCGAGTTTAAGATTGTTGCCACGGCTACTGCCAACGTGTTCAACATTGTTAACACGCTTACTAACTCGACTATCGCCTGTCAGTCTAATGATAATGGTAACATCTACACCGAAAGTGGTAATGCTGACTTCACAGTGGTTGAGGCCACTCAAGCAAGCGTAGATGTGAATATCGGTGAGACTGTTAAGTACGCAACCCGCATCTTCCCGTTTGCTCCGACACTGCCTGAAGGTGTTAAGGCCTACTCTGCTGCTGTAGATGTAGACAAGGTGACGCTGACAGAGGCTACAACTCTTGCTGCCAACACACCGTATATCCTTTTCGCTAATGAAGGCTATAATGGTGATGCTCTCTCTGGCTGGGGAACTGCTTCCGCTACGAGCTATACGAGTGAAGTGCTGACGGGTGTGTATGAAGATACATCTGCTCCTGATAACAGCTATGTATTGGCGCAGATTGACAACAAAGTTTGTTTCTATCAGGTTGACAACGCTGATAAGCCTACAGTGACTGCATATCGCTGCTACCTGACCGCTCCTTCTGCTTCCCGCGTGCTTTCGTTTGACAATGAGTATACAGGCATAGAAGCCATCAATGCACTTACTTCAGGTGAAGCAATCATCTTCAATGCCTCTGGCGTTAAGGTTCCTTCGCTGCAGAAGGGCATGAACATTGTGCGCATGAAGAACGGCAAGACACAAAAGATTATGGTGAAGTAAAAAACAGAGTTATAAACAAATTAAAGAATATAAACTATGAAAAAGATATATATTAAGCCTGAGATGACAGCTCATAAAGTGGAACCGTGGCATCTGTGCGATCCTTCGCCACTTAGCATGGAATCTGATACCAAGGCCACCAGTGAAACAACTGTGTTGGGTCGTGGCGGTTCTGACTGGGATGATGAAGATTATTAGAGTCCTACCATTCTCTTGAGAGAATGAATAACCAATGAGGGCGGTACCACACATCGTGGCACCGCCCTTTTAGGTTTACAGTTCTCAGTCCTTAAAATGGGTTTCAGACATCTGCGTGTCAGACGCCGGTGACGATGCCCTCGATATAGGTCTTCAGAATGTGTATGCCGGTCTTGTTGTCGCCGCCCCAGGGGATGATGAGGTCGGCAAACTTCTTGGTGGGTTCGATGAACTGCTCGTGCATGGGCTTGAGCACCTTCTCGTAGCGGTCGAGCACCATGTCGACAGTGCGGCCGCGCTCCACTACGTCGCGGCGGATGTTGCGGATGAGGCGCACGTCGCTGTCGGTATCGACGAAAATCTTCAGGTCCATCATGTCGCGCAACCTCTTATAGTGCAGCGTCATGATGCCCTCGATGATGATGACGGGCTTCGGCTCCACGTGGATGGTTTCCTTCTGGCGGTTGCTCTCGATGTAGGAGTAGGTAGGCTGCTCGATGGCCTTGCCGCTCTTCAGCGCATGTATCTGCTCTGTCAGCAGCTTCCAGTCGAAAGCATCGGGATGGTCGAAGTTGATGGCCTTGCGCTCCTCGGGCGTCATGCCTGTGGTGTCGTTATAATACGAGTCGAGGGGCACCACGGCCACGCAGTGGGGTGGCAGTGCCTGGGCGATGTGCTTTACGACGGTGGTCTTGCCCGAGCCCGTGCCGCCGGCTATTCCGATAATGGTCATAGATTGAGTGTGTTTTTATTAGAAGACAACATAAACAACAGAGACAATAAGCTTGAATAAGTTGTCTATGTGGTCCATGTTGTCTTTTTACTTGTTGATTTCAATTATTTCACCGTCGCTGGCTTTGGCGTCTTTGAATTCTGAGGCGCGGCGCACTTGTGCCTGTGTCTTCTCATAGCGCTTGCGTATGCGGCTGAACAGCAGTGAGTAGCCCATCTCGGCGAAAGCGTAGACCAGCGAGGTGATACCCAGAATGGTGGTTGTGGTCTTGGCGGGCACGAGTCCCTTAATCATTGCGAACAGTGCTGCCAGCACGATGAGGACGGGGACAATCCACAGCAGTCCGTCTACGGGTTCCATCTTGCGGGCCGACAAGAGGTTCATCATCAGGTTCAAACCACCCAAGATTAAGACACCACCCAGCAGATACATGGTCCATAATAGGAAGTCGGTTGTCTGCGTCAGCGATAGGATGAGGCCCAGCAGCACGCTGCCCAGGCCCACGATGGGGAACATCGGCTGGCTGTTGTCGCCTTTACTTTTGCCACCCTCGCCGTCGTCCATCACGCGGAAGTCGGCCTTCTTGCGACGTAAATTGATCCATTCCACCAGCGACACAATGCCGGCGATGAGGAACAGGATGCCGATTGCGATGGTCAGGCCCTTTAGCACAGCTTCATCATACTTCAGTAACAGCACACCCACTACAATGGCAGCGATGGCGCGGATGATTGAAATCTGTAAAAGTTTCATAGACGTCTGAGATTTGTTCCTGCAAAGATACGAAGATTAGCTTAATCCACCAACTTTTTAGTGAAGATTTTTCCTTGTGTGCGTACATTTTTATATGAAAAATATTACCTTTGCAGCGCAAAAGAAAAAAGACAATGAAAAACAGACGGATTCTTATGACGGCGCTGGTGGTGGTGGCACTGCTTCTCTCATGCCGTCGCACGGAAACGCAGCCTTCAGGGCAGATGAGTACCTTCACCAGGTCTCAGCAGTCTCAACAGCCCCAGCAGTCTCAGGGCTTCCAGGAACCCGTCGACCTGACGAAGCAGCGCGTGGGTCGTGGCGTCAGTGACAAGATACTCACGCGCAAGGCTTACGTCACCAGCTATAACAAGCAGACAAAATGTCCCAACTGGGTGGCTTGGACGCTGACGAAGGCTCACACATATGGCAGCATACAGCGTGAGAACGAGCGCTTTGAAGAAGACCTCGACGTTGCCGCACCGCGTGCCACTTTCCAGGACTTCTACAACTCGCGCTATGACCGTGGTCACATGTGTCCAGCCGGCGACAACAAATGGGATGAGGAGGCAATGAAGCAGTCGTTCCTGCTGACGAACATCTGTCCGCAGAATCACGGCCTGAATAAGGAAGACTGGAATGATCTGGAGATACAGTGCCGCACGTGGGCACGCCGCTTCGGTGAACTGACCATCGTCTGCGGCCCGCTTTTCGAGGACGAGAACCCGCGGCAGATAGGGCGCAATCGCGTCACAGTGCCTTCAGGATTCTTCAAGGTGGTGTGCCGTATGCAGCCTACGCCCGCTGCCGTCGGCTTCATCTTCACCAATGACGGCCATCGCCAGCCCTGGCGTCAGCAAGCCGTGAGCGTTGACGACGTGGAACAGCGCACGGGCTTCAACTTCTTCCACATGCTGCCTGACGATGTGGAGGATGCCGTCGAAGCCGTCGCGACACTCGAAGATTGGTAACCGGTAATTGTTAATTATTCTTTAAAGATTCTGACTTTTTTGTGCTATTACACAGAAAAGCAGTAATTTTGCAATTCTTAAACATACTATTTAGCGACATTAGAGCGTGAAAATAAAACAAGTGCTGGAAGCCCTTGAAAGATTCGCGCCCCTGCCGCTGCAGGAAAGCTGGGACAATGCTGGCCTGCAGATTGGATTGACAGAGGCGGAGGTTTCAGGGGTATTATTGTGTTTAGACGTGACCGAGGCCATCGTCGACGAGGCCGTGGCCAAGGGGTGTAACCTGGTGGTCAGTCATCATCCCCTGCTCTTCCGTGGACTGAAGCAGGTGAGCGATGCTACCGACGTGCAGCGTACCGTGCGCAAGGCCATTCTGAACAATGTGGCCGTGGTGTCGATGCATACCAACCTCGACAATGCCCGCGATGGCGTGAACTTCAAGATTGCTGAACGTCTCGGTCTGCAGCGTGTGCATTTCGGCCTTGAGCCTTGGCCTGTTTCAGCAGAAGAACCGCTGAGCCAACTGCCCTCTGGACAATGGGTAATGGGCGAGCTGAGGGAACCGATGGATGCCAGTGCCTTCATCGCTTATATGAAAGATCGTATGGAGGCTAAATGCGCTATGTGCAACGAGCTGCTACGCCGTCCCATCAGCAAGATCGCTATATGCGGTGGAGCCGGCGACTTCCTTCTCGACGAGGTCATCGCCAACGGTGCCGATGCTTTTATCACCGGCGAGATGCACTATCACCAGTATTTTGGCCATGAGCAGCAGCTGCAAATCTGCGTCATTGGTCACTACGAGAGCGAGCACTTCACTGCTGAGCTGCTGCGCGACGTCATCAGCAAGGACTGTCCTGACGTCCGTTGTGAGATAGCAGAAACGAACACGAATCCAATTCATTATTACTAATATTATTATGGCAAAGAAAGACCCAACCGACCTCTCCGTAGAGGAGAAACTGAAGACATTGTTCCAGCTGCAGACTGCACTGTCGGCTATCGACGAGAAGAAAGCCCTTCGTGGCGAGCTGCCCTTGGAGGTGGAAGACCTGGAGGCTGAGATTGAAGGCCTCACAACCCGCATCGACCGCATCAGGGCCGAGATTGACGAGTTTGAGCGTGCCATTTCGCAGAAGCGTGGCGAGATAATCGAGAGCCAGGCCAACGTTGACCGCTATAAGCAGCAGCTGAACGAAGTGAGAAACAACCGCGAGTTCGACACGCTGTCGAAGGAGATAGAGTTCCAGTCGCTTGAGATTGAGCTCTGCAACAAGAAAATCAACGAGGCCACGCGTCGCATCGAGGAGAAAAACGTGGAGCTTGACAGCAGCGCCGCCGTGCTGGAAGAGAAGAAGGGCGACCTGGAGGTGAAGAAGAGCGAACTGGACGAGATTATGGACGAGACGCGCAATGAGGAGGAAAACCTCCGCGAAAAAGCCCACGAGCTGGAGTCCAGGATTGAGCCGCGTCTGCTCACGTCGTTCAAACGCATCCGCAAGAACGCACGCAACGGCCTTGGTATTGTCTATGTGCAGCGTGATGCCTGTGGCGGCTGTTTCAACAAGATTCCGCCACAGCGTCAGCTTGACATCAAGATGCACAAGAAAATCATTGTCTGCGAATACTGCGGCCGAATCCTCATCGACCCCGAGCTGGCAGGCGTGAAGACCGAGAAGCCCGCTGCCCAAGAAGAGAAGAAAACCACCACACGCCGCCGCGCCACTGGGGCAGGTGTGAAGAAAACTTCAACCTCGAAGAAAGCAACCGACGCCAACGATATGGCGTAAGTTACAATAACCGTTAACCAATAGCCGTTAACCAATAACCAATAACCGTTAGCCCAATGCGCAGCTAACGGTTATTGTTTATTGTTTATTGTACTATAGTCTGGAATGTCGCTTAGGAAATCATAGCTGTGATGGGCGTAGTCCATGTGACAGCAATAATGTTGAAGACCGTTTGACACGATGAGATAGTCGACGTGCAGCAGGATGTTGTAGGCTGTGATTTGATCGAAGACACGCTGCGTGATGGCCACGTCGGGAGCTTTGTACTCGATAATCATTTGCGGCTGCAATGCAATGCTGTAGAGCACGCTGTCGCATCGCAGACGTTTTTCGCCAACACGCAACTCTATCTCGTTGGCCAACAATCCTTTAGGGTAACCTTTGTGCTCCACCAGGAAATGCACAAAGTGTTGGCGCACCCACTCCTCAGGCGTCAGTGCCACGTAACGTCGGCGCAGGAAATCGAAAATCTCGCGCTTGCCATTGTGTTCGCGCCATTTCACGTCGTAAGGAGGCAGGTTGATGTCCATTTTTAAAAATTTTGATGCAAAGGTACAATTATTTGTAGATTTTTTCATATCTTTGTGGCAAAATTCTAACACGTTATGAAGAAAAGTCTTTTTTTGTCGGTCTTATTGGCCGTGAGCCTGTTGCAGGTTACGGCACAGGAAGTGAAGATTGAGTTTATTACTCCGTCTATTGTACACATAGTGAAAGGGCAACCTACCAAGTCACTGGTGGTGACGGCGAAGCCCGAGAATGTTCAGTGCTCTACAAGCAATGGCCAATGGAAGAGCAGCGAGTTGACCGTGAAGCAGGACGCACGAGGCAACCTGACGTTCCTCACTTCTAAGGGGAAACTGCTGCTCAAGGAGAAGAGCTGCGACGTTAGCGGTGCTCGTCAGTCTTTTACGCTTGACAAAGACGAGGCCATCTACGGACTGGGCACCATCCAGAATGGCAAGATGAACCGCCGAGGCGAGAAGAAACGCATGGAGCAGTCGAACCTTGAGGACTTCCAGAACGTGTTGCAAAGCATCAAGGGCTGGGGTCTCTATTGGGAGAACTACTCGCCCACGCTGTTTGAGGACAACTCCGAGGGCATGACTTTCGATGCTGAGGTCGGCGAGGGCATCGACTACTATTTTATGTATGGCGGGAGTGTCGACGGCGTCATCGCTCAGATGCGCTACCTGACGGGCGACGTGCCCATGTTCCCTCTCTGGACCTACGGCTATTGGCAGTCGAAGGAACGCTACAAGACGGCACGCGAGACTGAAGGCATCGTCGACCAGTACCGTTCGCTGAACGTTCCCCTCGACGGTATCATACAGGACTGGCAGTATTGGGGCTCCAACTATTTGTGGAACGCCATGGACTTTCTGGCCGAGGACTTCAGCAATGGCAAGCAGATGATTGACAACGTGCACAAGAAGCATGCCCACTTCATGATTTCCATCTGGGCCAGCTTCGGTCCGCAGACGCAGCAGTTCCGCGAGCTGAATGAGAAGGGCCTGCTGCTGCCCTTTGAGACGTGGCCGCAGAGCGGTATCTCGCATATCTGGCCTCCTGTGATGAAGTATCCGTCGGGTGTAAAGGTCTACGACGCCTTCCACCCCGAGGCACGTGCCATCTACTGGAAATACCTGAAGACGCTCTACGACTACGGCTGCGATGCTTGGTGGATGGACTCCACCGATCCCGACTTCTTCAATCCCCGCGAGAGCGACTACGCCCATCCCGTTTATGGCGGCACCTGGCGCTCTCAGCGTAACGCCTTCCCCTTGGAGACCGTTCGCGGCATCTATCAGGCCCAGCGCAAGGACGACAGGGGAAAGCGCATCTTCATCATGACGCGCTCCTCCTTCGCCGGGCAGCAGCACTATGGCTCGAACATGTGGAGCGGCGACGTCAACTCGTCGTGGGACATGTTGCGCAAGCAGGTGCCGGCGGGACTGAGCTTCACGCTGACCGGCAATCCCAACTTCAATACCGACATTGGCGGCTTCTTCTGCGGTTCCTACAACACCCGTGGCGGTGGTTCGGCACCGAAGAATCCACAGTTCCAGGAGCTCTATGTGCGCTGGATGCAGTATGGACTGTTCTGCCCCGTCTTCCGCAGCCACGGTGCCGATGCACCTCGTGAAATCTGGCAGTTTGGCAAGAAGGGTGAGCCTGTCTATGATGCCATTGAGAAACAGATTCGCCTGCGCTACCGTCTCATACCTTATTTATATAGCATTGCCTGGCAGGTGACTTCAAACAACGACAGCTATATGCGTCCACTCTTTGCCGACTTCGCTCAGGACAAAAAGGTGTGGAACATGACTGATGAGTTCCTTTTTGGCCACAGCATCCTTGCCTGTCCCATCGTTGATCCGCAATATACTGAAGAAATAATTATCCGCACCAATGCCATGACTGGCTGGGACCGCCAGAACGCGTCCGACGGTTCTTCCGTTGGAAGCATCGATTTCACCACCACGAAAACAGCTACAAAATACCTGCCGAAGGGCGCTACGTGGTATGACTTTTGGACTGGCCAGCGCTATCAGGGCGGAAAGAACGTGACGCTGGAGACTACGTTCGACCGCGTACCGATGTTTGTGCGTGCAGGTAGCATCCTGCCGCTCGGCCCCGAGATGCAGTATGTTGGAGAAAAAACATGGGATAACCTTGAACTGCGTGTCTATCCAGGTGCTGACGGTTTGTTCACACTCTATGAGGACGAGGGCGATAGTTACAACTATGAGAAGGGCGTTTACAGCACTATTGCTTTCACATGGAATGACCGAACGCGCACCCTGACCATTGGCGAGCGCCAAGGCTCCTTCCCCGGCATGTTACAAACTCGACAGTTCACCGTCGTTATGCCTGATGGAAGTCAACAGACCGTCAGCTACGATGGAAAGGAAAAGCAAGTACGTTTATAAAAAAATGCTGAGGCTGCAAACGGGCAGCCTCAACGTTTTTTAGAATACTGATTTTACTATCTGGCAGACATTGTCGGTCTTAGCCATCGTGTAGTAATGGATGGCGGGTGCGCCGTGTGCCAGCAGTTCGCGGCTCTGCTCAATTGCCCATTCGATGCCCACTTTGTAGGCATCTTCGGCGCTCTTTGCATGGCTAAGGCGACTGACAAGTGGCTGCGGGATGTCGATATGGAATGAGCGTGGCAGCAAGTCAATCTGCCGCTGAGAAGAAATAGGCTTCAGCCCCGGTATGACTGGTACGTTGATGCCTGCCTGATGCAGCAGGTCGACGAAGCGGTAATATTGTTCGTTGTCAAAGAACATCTGAGTGACAATGTAGTCGGCACCAGCTTCCACCTTTTCTTTCAGACGAGCAATATCAGTATCGAGGTTGGCGGCCTCGTAGTGTTTCTCCGGATAGGCGGCTACACCCACGCAGAAATCCGTCGACAGGCCATTCTTCACCGTAGGGTCAAGATATTGGCCTTTGTTGAGGTGGCTGATCATAGCCACGAGCTCCGAACTGTGGCTGAAGCCGTCGGTCTCAGGGATGAAGAAACGTTGGCCGGGAATGGCGTCGCCGCGCAGGGCCACGATGTTCTGAATGCCGAGGAAATGCAGGTCGAGCAGTTCACTCTCTACCTTTGAGCGCGAGGCACCGCCGCAGATGACGTGGGGCACAATCTCCAACTGCGGGTAGCGGCGCATGATGGCCGCCACGATGGCGATGGTGCTGGGGCGTTTGGCCAATGTCATCTTCGTGTAAGTGCCGTCGCTGTTAGGCACGTATTCCACCTCATCGCGGTGGCAGGTGACATTGATGAAAGGCGGCTGAAACTGCATCAGCGGGTCGATGCTGTCGTAGAGACGGCTGACGTCACTGCCCTTCAAGGGCGGCACCAGCTCAAAGCTGGCGAAAGGCTTTTGTGCGGTCTTGAGAATATCGATGACTTTGCTCATGCTATATAAATTGTCATTTGGGCTGCAAAGTTACGAAAAGTCGAGAGCAAAACAAAAGAAATGCATTTCTTTTTTTTGCCGAGACGGAGTAAGTTCGCGCTTGCAAAGCGCAAAGTTACGAAAAGTCGAGAGCAAAACAAAAGAAATGCATTTCTTTTTTTCGCCGAGACGGAGTAAGTTCGCGCTAGCAAAGCGCAGAGTTACGAAAAAAGCAAGAACTTTAGCATTTTTTTCAAAGAAACAGCAATTTTTTTTGCGGTGTGAGTGTTTATTAGTACCTTTGCAACCTTAAAGAAAGAAAATGTCGGATAGCGGTAATATTTCAGCATATAGGCAACAGTTGCGGGAGCGCATCATCGAAACGTCGATGAGGGCTTTTGCCGCGCATGGTATCCGTGCAGTGAAGATGGATGACATTGCCCGCCTGCTGGGTATTTCGAAGCGTACGCTATACGAGCTCTATGAAAATAAAGAGACTGTGCTCTGCGAGGGAATACGCTATTTCCATAGCAAGAGTGAACAGAGTATGATGGAAATGGTAGAGCGTGGAAAAAGCGTCATTGACATTGTGTTGGAAGTTTACCGTCAGCGATTGGAGGAGTTGCGAGGAACCTCGTCGCTGTTCTATGACGACCTGAAGAAATATCCGCGTGTGTTAAGTATTTTGGAGGAATACAAGAAACGCAACCACCAGCACTTTGTCAATTTTCTGCACCGTGGTGTGGATGAAGGTTATTTTCGTAGTGATCTTGACTATGACATCGTGCCGCTGATGTTTGATGCCATCGGTCGCTACATTATGTTGCGTGAGCTATATCGTCAGTTTGATATGGAACAAGTCTTCAAGAGTTTGGTGTTCACTTCACTGCGTGGCATCTGTACGGCAATGGGAGCAAAGGCTCTCGACAAAGGTTTATGAATCAGATAGCACGCTCTTTTATCTTTGTTGCACTAATAGTGGCCATTCTGCTGGCCTTGCACTTCCTGCCTAAGATAACGATAGGCGAGACAGAATTACGCCGTGTCAACGTTCTGAGTGACATCTTGCCTGAATCTATGGAAAACGGCGACGGTCTGGGCTATATACCCGATGTGCCCGAGCCCCCTAAGCCTATTGTTGTTACTACTCCTGTTGCTCCTGCAGCTCCTGCTGATTCGCAGCAGACGGCCCGTCCCATTGCTGTTGACGACGGCGTACACCTACAGCCAACTGACACGACGGGTCTTGGTGCCACAGCCTATACACCTTCAACTGACAGTGTCAACGTCGTTGCACCCGTAGCTGAGCACCCTGAAGGCGTGACCCCCATTCTCGACTATTCACAAGGTCAGCCGGGTGGTATGTACCACTTCTATCAGCAGCTGGCACGCGCCCGTCAGCTGGGACGCCCTGTGCGCATTGCCTACTATGGCGACTCGTTCATCGAGGGCGACATCTTTTCTCAGGACTTACGCGAACTGCTGCAAGATCAGTTTGGCGGCAGTGGAGTAGGGTGGGTTGACTGCGCAAGCCAGGTGCACGGCTTCCGTCAGAGTGTCGTCCACTCGTTTAGCGGCATCACTGAATATGAAATCGTGAAGCGTCCGTTCAGCAATACCAATCAGGGCATTGCTCAGCGCTACTTTACTGCTACCGATGGTGCAAGCATCACCTACAAAGGTGCTCGTGCACGCCGCCACCAAAGCCAGTGGGCAAAAGCCATCTTCTATCTGCGCAGCGATGGCGGTCTCAGACTTCACACCACGATGAATGGCGACAGCACCGTCGTCGATACGATCGTAGGAGCTCCGCGTCTGCAAACTGTTGAGTGTCAAGATACAATACCGATGAGCTCTGTCAGCTATACCCTGCGCGGCATTGGCAGTGGTACGCTGTTCTATGGTGTCGCGCTGGAACCCCTCAGCGGAGTCGTGGTCGACAACTTCAGTATGCGCGGCTCAGCAGGCTATACTCTTTCCCAGATTCCTGAGGCCACTCTGGCACAGTTTGCCGTCATGCGTCCCTATGACCTTATTGTGGTGCACTATGGCTTGAACGTAGCCAATAGCGGTCAGAGCAACTATTCAGGCTACACTCGCAACATGGGACAGGCCATCGAGCACCTGCGAAAGGCTTATCCGCAAACCAGCATCCTTGTGGTTAGTATGCCTGACCGCGACCAGCGAGCCAGCAATGGCCTGCACACGATGAAGGGCGTTGAGGCGTTGGTGGCCTATCAGCAAATCATGGCTTCCGACCACGCCGTCAGTTTCTTCAACCTCTTCGAGGCGATGGGAGGACGCGACAGTATGAAGGGCTTGGTGGAGCAGGGAATGGCCAACAAGGACTACACGCATATCAACTTCAAGGGAGGACGCCATTTGGCCCGTTTCCTCTTCGACGCCATCATGGCGGGCTATCATAGCTATGGGTTCTGACCAACGGTTGAACACGGATTAACACGTTTTTTTGTTAAAGATGTTAGACAGAATACTTGAACAACTGACATACAACCCTGAGGAACCGATGATTTTCTCGTCGGGACTCTTCCTCATACTCTTCCTGGGCTTCACGTTCTGCTATATGCTGATGCAGCACACGCGGACGCTACGCCTGCTATTTGTCACCGCCTTCAGCTATTACTTCTACTATAAGTCCAGCGGTTTCTACTTTTTCCTTTTGGCCGTCGTCACGCTGAGCGACTTCTTCATTGCCAGCCGTGTCTCAAAGTCACAGTCGAAGACACTCAGAAAATGGCTGGTTTTCTTGTCGCTATTGGTTGACCTCGGTCTTCTGGCCTACTTCAAATACACCAATTTCTTTGCCGGTATGTGGGCGCAGATGGTGGGCTCGAACTTCCAGCCGTGGGACATCTTCCTGCCCGTGGGCATCTCGTTCTTTACGTTCCAGTCGATGTCCTATGTCATCGATGTCTATCGTGGCGACCTCAAGCCGCTGCCCTCGTTGCTCGACTATGCTTTCTACGTATCCTTCTTCCCGCAGCTCGTGGCAGGCCCTATTGTCCGAGCCCGCGACTTTGCTCCGCAGATACGCAAGCCGTTGGAGGTGACCAACGACATGTTTGCCCGTGGCGTCTTTTTCATCACCATCGGACTGTTCAAGAAAGCCGTTATCAGCGACTATATCTCGCTGAACTTCGTCGACCGCATTTTCGACAATCCCTCGCTCTACACTGGTGTAGAGAACCTGTTAGGTGCCTACGGCTATGCCATGCAGATTTACTGCGACTTCTCGGGCTATAGCGATATGGCCATCGGCATTGCCCTGCTGCTCGGCTTCCGCTTCCCCATGAACTTCAACGCACCTTATACGTCGCAGAGCATCACCGACTTCTGGCGTCGCTGGCATATCTCGCTCTCTTCGTGGATTCGCGACTACATTTACATCTCGCTTGGCGGCAACCGAAAGGGCAAGGTGCGCCAATACATCAACCTTATCATCACGATGCTGCTCGGCGGACTCTGGCACGGCGCCAGCCTGAACTTTGTGGCGTGGGGCGGTATGCACGGCGTGGCGCTGGCCATCCATAAGTGGATACGCGAAAACATCTTCCACCACGACAAACACTACCAGAGTCATGGCCTGAGAAAGGCGATTGCCGTGCTGCTGACATTCCACTTCGTTGTCTTCTGCTGGATATTCTTCCGCAACCACACCTTCGCCGATTCGTGGATTATGATTACGAAGATTTTCACCGAGTTCCATCCCGAGGTGTTCATGCAGGTTGTTGAAGGCTATTGGGTTGTCTTTGCAATGATAGCCTTTGGCTACATCAGCCATTTCGTTCCCGACCGTTGGAACGAATGTTGCATCGGCCTTGTGCGCCGTGGCGGTGTCATCGTCGCCGCATTGTTGGTTGCTGCCGTCATCTTCATCGTCATTCAGGTGAAGAGCAGCGAGATTCAGCCGTTTATCTATTTCCAGTTCTGACGCGTCTACATTCATGTGGAATGATTTCTCGTTCCCCCGTACCTTCGTACCTCCGTACCCCCGAATTATCCTAAGTTATTATTTAACGATTACTTAAAAAAAAGACCTAAACGATATGAACCTGAACCTTACATCAACTATTCAGATGCCCAGCCATCAGTTGCGCCGGCAAGTCATCGGCCTGTGTAAAAAGGTTGGAAAGCCCTTGCTGAAACTCTCTACGAAAGACTATGTTGACAATGGTCTTGGACATCTCGTTGAGCAGTTCGACGGCCAGGCAGGATTAGTGAACATTGAGGTGTTCAACGAGCTGCAGCACACCATCACAGGCTGGCCGGGCGGTAAGCCCGACGTTGATGACTCCACACGTCCTGAGCGCGCTAAGCCCTATCCCAAGCGAATCATCGTTTTCTCGCCTCATCCTGACGACGATGTCATCTCGATGGGCGGAACAATACGCCGACTGATGCAGCAGAAGCATGAGGTGCATGTGGCATACGAAACCTCAGGCAACATTGCCGTCGGCGACGAGGAAGTGCGCCGCTTCATGCATTTCATCAACGGCTTCAACACCATCTTTGCCAATGGCTCCGACGAAGTTATCAAGCACAGCTATCAGGTGGTGAAGAATTTCATCAAGAACAAGAAGCCCGGCGACCTTGACAATGAGCAGATTCTGCGGCTGAAAGGTCTGATCAGAAGAGGCGAAGCAAGACTGGCTTGTGAGTACAACGGCATCGACAGCCGGCACATCCACTTCCTCGACCTGCCTTTCTACGAGAGTGGGAAGATTGAGAAACTGCCCATGACGGAGCGTGACGTCATCCCTATTCAGGAGCTGCTGGCTGAGATTAAGCCGCATCAGATTTACGTGGCTGCCGATTTGGCCGATCCGCACGGCACCCACCGCAAGTGTACGGATGCTGTGCTCGCCGCCATCGACGAGGAGAAAAAGGCAAACGCTGAGTGGCTCGACGACTGCCGTGTGTGGATGTACCGTGGAGCGTGGGCCGAATGGGAAGTTGCCGACATCGAGATGTGCGTGCCCATGAGCCCCGAGGAGCTGCGCGAGAAACGCAACGCCATCCTGCGCCATCAGAGTCAGATGGAGAGTGCCCCGTTCCTCGGCAACGACGAGCGCCTGTTTTGGCAACGTGCGGAAGACCGCAATCGCGACACGGCAAAGCGCTATGACGACCTGGGGCTGGCCTGTTATGAGGCCATGGAGGCGTTTGTAGAGTATAAAATATAATAATTAAGATATACAAGTTTCGCATGTCTGGAGTGATAAGGAGTGAAAGGGGAGTGAGCCGACTGTCGTCGGCGGAAGTGAAAGGGACGATACTTTCTGAGCAGATGGA